>JANMUX010000189.1:0-5841 GCA_031392125.1 Acidobacteriota bacterium
AGCATGTGCACGAGCACGACCGCGGGCGCTGGACGAGACGAGGCTTCAAAATACTCGCCGGCCAGCGTCGTGCCGTCGAGAGAAGGAAGGGTGACCGACCGGCCCGAGGCTTCGGCCGTCGATCCCGCCGCGGTGGCCATCGCCAGGACAACCACGAGCCGCCAGGCCGACTTCGCGACCTTAACCATCGAGCGCCGCCAAATACTCCTTCACGACACGGCTGAGGCCCATGAAGATGGCCCGGCTGATCAACGCGTGGCCGATCGACACCTCGTCCAGGTGTGGCAGCGCGCGGAACAGCGTGAGGTTCTTCAAGTCGAGATCGTGCCCGGCGTTTACCCCCACACCCAGTTCGAACGCCAGTGTCGAGGCCGCCACGTACCGGGCGAAGCTGGCCTCAGCGGCAGCCGGACCGCGTTCGAACGCGCGCGCGAACGGCTCGGTGTAAAGCTCGACGCGATCCGCGCCCATGGCCTTCGCCCATCGAATGGCGGCCGGCTCCGGATCGACGAACAGGCTCACGCGCACGCCGGCCAGTTTCATGGCACCAATCACGCCGGCCAGGGCATCTTGCGGCGTGTGCACCGGCCAGCCCGCCTGGCTGGTGATTTCGCCAGGAAACACCGGCACCAGCGTGCATTGATCCGGCTTCACTGCCAGCACCAGGTCAACCAGATCGGGCCGCGGGTCGCCTTCGATGTTGTACTCGATGCGCCCCTTGAGCGGCGCCAGCTCCTCGGCGATGGCGTGAACGTCGGCGGTGGTGATGTGCCGGGCATCGGCGCGCGGATGCACGGTGATGCCGGGTGCGCCGGCATCTATGCAGGTTCGTACTGCCTCGATCACCGACGGCAGTTCGCCCCCGCGCGAGTTGCGCACGGTCGCGATTTTATTGACGTTCACTGAAAGCTTAGGCAAGCTGCTCCTTCACGACGGTGGCAATCTCGTCGGCCCACGCGCGAATCTCGGCGTGATCCTGGCCCTCGAGCATGATCCGCAGCAGCGGCTCGGTGCCCGAATAGCGAATCAGCAACCGTCCGTGGCCCGCGAGCGCGGTTTCAACGCGCCCGATGACCGCGGCAATCGCCGGCACCTGCAGGTAGTCGGCGCGCTGCCTTACTCGCACGTTGACCAGCACCTGCGGATACGTCACCAGCTCGCCCGCCAGGTCGGCCAGCTCTCGGCCCGACTGGGCCATGATCCGGAGGACGTTCAACGCGGTCGCCAGTCCATCGCCGGTGAACAGATGGTCGGCAAAGATGATGTGACCCGACTGTTCGCCGCCGAGCGCAAACCCGCGTTTCACCATCTCCTCCATCACGTATTTGTCGCCCACCGACGTGCGGATCAGGCTGATGCCGCGATCACGAAGCGCGATCTCGAGGCCAATGTTGCTCATCACCGTCGAAACCACGGCGTCGCCAGGCAGCCGGCCTTCCCGCTTGAGGTGCAACGCGGCAATCAGCAGCACCGCATCACCATCGACGACCGTGCCCGAAGCGTCGACAAACAACGCGCGGTCGCCATCCCCGTCAAACGCAATGCCCATGCATGCGCCGCTGGTCACTACCTCGCGGGCCAGGCCAGCCATGTGGGTGGATCCGCAATCCAGGTTGATGTTGCGGCCGTCAGGCGTGACGCCAATCGGCCTGACGTCGAAGCCAAGTGACGCCAGGAACGCCGGCGCGATCGCGGCGGTGGCGCCATTGGCGCAATCGACGACGATTGGCGAACCCGCGAGTGGGCCGGCATCATCGAGAATCTGCTCGAGGTGGGTCAGGTAGTGAGCCGACAGGTCGCGGCGATCGATCACGCCGGGCGCCCCGCCGACGCTCCACGAGGCATCAGCCACCAGGGTTTCCACTGACGCCTCGAGCGTTTCGGTGAGCTTCGCGCCGGATCCGCCGAAGACCTTGATGCCGTTGTCTTCGAACGGGTTGTGCGACGCTGAGATCACCAACCCGGCATCGAACCCTTCCGTGCGAGCGAGGTAGGCGATCGCCGGCGTCGGCACCACGCCGGCACTGACCACGGTCGCACCACCACTGGTCAGTCCCCGGGCCAGCTCACGCTCAATCCACTCGCCCGACTCGCGGGTGTCGCGGCCAATCACGAACCGGTGCGGCGAGGCGCCGGCCATCAACGAGCGAACCAGTGCCTCGCCTACGCGGGCCACCGTCGCTGGCTCGAGCGGCGCGACGCCGGCCTTGCCACGAATGCCATCAGTTCCAAACAGTTTCATGGTCGCCTGGGAGAAATCGTCACGGTCACGACCGCCGTCTGCGGTCTCGTCAGCCTCAGGCTCGCATCCTGCACGCCGATGGTGACCTCTTCACGAACCGAACGCGTTTCCTCGGTCACATTGACCGGCTCTGTCACCGCGGCGTCGAGCCGCTTCAACGCACTTTCCGGACCCGCTACTTCAACGGTTTGCGGATCGCTCGTCACTTTCGTCACTTCGAACCCGGCCGCCGGCCGGCCCTCGATGTCCGGCTCAACCGGCACCACTCGCACCCCCGATGTCTCGAACTCCATCATCAAGGTTGATGGCCCCACCTGCACCACGTCGATGCCGTATGGAACAGTCACTTGCGCCGGCGTGAGGTGGAACAGGCGCCGTCCGGGGCGCGCAGTGCGCAGGTCGAGCACGGCAGCCAGGTCACCCGAAGCCATGCGGCTCAGCGCACCTGATGATCCTCGCAAGCGTACTTCCACGGTGTCGGGAAGATTGCCCACCAGTTCCAAGCCATTGGGCAGGTTCTGGAACTCGACCGGAGCGCGCAACACGCGTTCGACGACCCGCTCGCCTGCGACGACCAGCCACAGCATGGCGGCAATGCAGGTCGAGAGGAACTTGAGGCCGAGGTTGCGAAAGGGATGGTAAGCCATCAGTTGAGTGGATATCCCGCTTGCCGTGGCTTGGCGCCCGAGGGGCGCAGTGTCACCAACGCCTTCAAACGCGCGCGCAGGCGGTCGGCGTCCATGTCGTACTCGAGGTCGCCATCTTCAACCACCGAAACCCGGCCGGTCTCCTCCGACACCACGATCGCCACCGCATCATTCTCTTCGGTGATGCCAATCGCGGCGCGTTGGCGTGAGCCCAGTTCGCGATTCAATCGCGGGTTGACGGTCAGCGGCAGAAAGCAGGCCGCGGCCGCGGCGCGATCGCGCTGGACGATCACCGCACCGTCGTGGAGGGGCGAGGTGGGCTGGAAGATACTGACCAGCAGGTCGTAGGTCAGCTTGGCGTCGAGCGGGATGCCGCTCTCGATGTAGTTCCTGAGCCCAATCGAGCGCTCGATCACGATAATGGCGCCGGTCTTTTTCGACGACAGGCTCGTCGCCGCCACCACCAGTTCTTCAATCGTGTCGTCGTCGCTGACCCTGCGATTGAGGCGACGGAACAACCTGCCACGGCCGAGATGGACCAGGGCGCGCCTGATGTCGGCCTGCAACAGCACTATTGCGGCAAACACGACGTAACCAATGATGTTGCGGATCAGCCAATTGACGGTTTCGAGCTGGAAGCCGCGCGAAATATAGAACAGGCCGACGATTAACGCGATGCCGACCGCCATCTGCACAGCGCGGGTCCCGCGGATGAGCTTCAACAACTCGTAAATCAAGATCGAGACGATCAGGATGTCGAGCACGTCCCACCACGTGACTGGTGGCCGCTGAAGCAGTTCGGTCAGGAAAGACACGCCCCGGTAGTTTAGTGCGTCAGGCCCCGGTTGCCGCGTCGCGAATGGCGTCGGCAACACGGACCACGTGCACCATTTCGGCAACGCGGTGCACCCGCACCACGTGGGCGCCACCGAGGATGGCGGCGGTCACGGCTGCGGCCGTCGGCCAGTCGCGGGTTTCAGGGTCCAGGAGACCGGTTGCCGCGGCCATGAACGACTTGCGCGAAGGGCCAACCAGCAGGGGAAAGCCCAGAGCGGCGAGGTGCTCGAGGCCCGCCAGCAGCGCGAGGCTTTGCGACGCGTGCTTGGCGAACCCCAGGCCAGGGTCGACCATGATGCGATCGCGCGAGATGCCCGCGGCCAGCGCGCGCTCCACCGAGCGCCGCAGGTCAGTTGTCACCTCGCCGACAACGTCCTGGTAGTCGGCGTGCGCGTACATGTCTTGCGGACGCCCACGAGTGTGCATGAGGACGATCGGCGCGCCCTTGGCGGCGGTGAGCGCGCCCAGCCGCGGGTCGTACTGCAACCCGCTGATGTCGTTGACGATCGAGGCGCCCTCGCCCAGGGCCAGGTCGGCGACTTCGCTCTTGTAGGTGTCGATGGAGATGGGCAGGCGAACCCGTAACGCCAGGGCCCGCAGCACCGGCCGCACACGCGCCATCTCGTCGGCGGTGCCGACCGGCGTGGCGCCTGGCCGCGTCGATTCGGCCCCGATGTCGATGATGTCGGCGCCGGCCTCTTCCATGGCCACGGCAATTTCGGCCGCGCGTTCCGGGTCAAGGGCGGCGCCACCGTCTGAGAAGGAATCGGGCGTGACGTTGATCACACCCATCACCAAAGTGCGCGGGCCGAGCACCAAGGGTGCCCGGCCCGGAAGTGGAACCGAAAACGGCGGACGCGGAGCCGCAATCACTCCTGCGTAAGCGGCTTCTGAATCGGCTGCATGGGCGGCACGAGCGAGGGACGCTCCTTCTCGCGTGCCGGCTCGGCGTCGGCCGTGGGTACGTCGGCTGGCGGCGCATCATCGAGGGGATGTCCGTTGACAATCCGCCGCACCTGGTCGGCGTCCAGCACCTCGCGTGCCAGCAGCGCGTCGGCGATCTCGGTCAACTTCTGCTTGTGTTCGGTCAGCAACGCCGTGCAGCGCTTGTACTGGTTGCCGACAATCTGCTGGACCTCGCCGTCGATCTTGAGCGCGGTGTCTTCGCTGTAGTCGCTGTGCTGCGCGATCTCGCGGCCGAGGAAAATCTGCTCTTCCTTCTTCCCGAAGGTGAGCGGGCCCATGGCCTCGCTCATGCCCCATTCGCACACCATGCGGCGGGCGAGGTCGGTGGCGCGCTCGAGGTCGTTGCCGGCGCCGGTGGTGATGTTGCCGGTAGTGATTTCCTCGGCAATGCGGCCGCCCAGCAGGATGCCGATCTGATCGACGAGATAATTCTTCGAGTAGTTGTGCTTCTCGTCGGTCGGCAGCGACATGGTCAAGCCAAGCGCCATGCCGCGCGGCACGATGGTGACCTTGTGTAGCGGGTCTGCGTGCGGCAGCAACATGCCAAGCAGCGCGTGGCCGGCCTCGTGGATCGCGGTGACCTTCTTCTCGTCCTCGGTCACGATCATCGAGCGCCGTTCAGCGCCCATCATTACTTTGTCCTTGGCGTACTCGAAGTGGTACATCGAGACCAGCTTCTTGCCGTCGCGCGCGGCGTTGAGGGCGGCCTCGTTCACCAGGTTGGCCAGGTCGGCGCCGGTGAAGCCGACCGTACCACGCGCCAGGATCTTGATGTCGACATCGTCCGACATCGGGATCTTGCGGGTGTGGACCGCCAGAATGCCTTCGCGGCCGCGGACGTCGGGACGGTTGACGATCACGCGGCGGTCGAAACGGCCGGGTCGCAGCAGTGCCGGATCGAGCACGTCGGGGCGATTGGTGGCGGCCATCAAGATGACGCCCTCGTTCGATTCGAAGCCGTCCATCTCGACCAGCAACTGGTTGAGGGTCTGCTCGCGTTCGTCGTGACCACCGCCGAGGCCAGCGCCGCGATGACGACCGACCGCGTCAATCTCGTCGATGAAGATGATGCAGGGCGCGTTCTTCTTGCCCTGCTCGAACAGGTCGCGCACGCGCGAGGCGCCGACGCCGACGAACATCTCGACGAAG
>JANMUX010000212.1:0-7007 GCA_031392125.1 Acidobacteriota bacterium
TGCCGCGGCTGAACGCCGCGCTCAAGCGAGAGAGAATCGACGCTGTGGATCCGGCAGCGAAGCCGGTCGCACCAACGGCGAAGCCGCAGTGACCCACGGAACCGCACCGGCGCCGCAGGGCCGACAGCTCGCCGTCCTTACGCTCGGCGCGCTGGGCATCGTCTATGGCGACATCGGCACCAGCCCCCTGTATGCGCTCCGCGAGTGTTTTCACGGCGCCCATGGGATTGCGCCGACGCCTGAGAACGTGCTTGGCGTGCTCTCGCTAATCTTCTGGTCGCTGACGCTCATCGTCTCGATCAAGTACTTGATCTTCGTGATGCGTGCCGACAACGGCGGGGAGGGCGGCATTCTCGCCTTGCTCGCCCTGGTATCGCGCCAGGCCGATGCCTCCCGCCGCAGCCGTGCCGCACTGATCACGCTCGGCCTGTTCGGCGCGGCTTTGCTATACGGCGACGGGATGATCACGCCGGTAATTTCAGTCCTGAGCGCGGTCGAAGGCCTCGCCATTGCGACCCATGTGTTCGAACCCTACGTGGTGGTGATCACCGTCACCATTCTGGTCGCCCTCTTCCTGATTCAGTCACGAGGCACCGCCAAGGTGGGCGCGATCTTCGGTCCGGTGATGGTGGCGTGGTTCGTCACGCTGGCCGTGCTGGGCATCTCGTGGATTGTGACCAACCCGTCGGTCTTCGCGGCCCTCAACCCCGTGCATGCGGTGCAGTTCTTTCTCCGCAACGGCGGCCATGGGTTCGTCGTGCTGGGCTCGGTTTTTCTCGTCGTCACCGGCGGCGAGGCTCTGTATGCCGACATGGGGCACTTCGGCCGCAAGCCGATCCGGCTGGCGTGGTTTGGGTTGGCCTTCCCGGCGCTGGTACTCAATTACCTGGGCCAGGGCGCGATGCTCCTGCAAACGCCCGAAGCGGCTTCGTCGCCGTTTTATCTAATGGCCCCGTCATGGGCGCTGTATCCGCTGGTGGGCTTGGCGACGATGGCGGCAGTGATTGCTTCGCAAGCGCTGATCTCCGGCGTCTTCTCGATGACCCACCAGGCAATTCAGCTGGGCTATTGCCCGCGGATGGGTATCGCGCACACCTCCGCGAGTCATAAGGGCCAGATCTATATTCCGCAGATCAATTGGATGCTGATGGTCGCCTGCGTCGGCCTGGTGATCGGATTCGGCAGTTCGACGGCGATCGCCGCCGCCTACGGCATTGCGGTGTCATCAACCATGGTGATCACTACCGTGCTGGCGTACCTCGTGGCGCGCGGGTCCTGGGGCGTCAGCCGAGTCACCGCGGGATCGGTCGCCGGCTTCTTCCTGCTAATTGAGTTGGGCTTCCTGGGAGCCAATTTCACCAAGGTCCTGCAGGGCGGCTGGTTTCCACTCGTCGTCGGCGTGATCATCTACCTCTTGCTGTCCACATGGAAGCAGGGGCGCGCGCTGCTGGCCCGGCGGTTCGTTGACCGGCTGTATCCGCTGGAGCGGTTCCTGAATGACATCGCGGCCAAGCCACCGCTCCGCGTCAACGGGACTGCGGTGTTCATGACGAGCAACAGCGGCGGCACGCCGCCGACGCTGCTGCACAACCTGCAGCACAACAAGATCCTGCATGAGCGGATCATCCTGCTCACCGTCGTCACTCAAGACAGCCCGGTTGTCTCGGACGACGAACGAATTACCGTGACGCCACTGCAGCAGGGCTTCTTCCGTGTGCGCGCCTGTTATGGCTTTACCGAGACACCGAATGTACCGCTGGCACTGCAACAGCCCTCGGTAGCAGGCCGCCCGATCGAGGCGGAGGACACCACCTATTTCCTCGGCACCGAAACCTTGCTCGCCACCGATCGGCCTGGCATGCCGCTGTGGCGTGAACGGCTGTTCGTGATGATGTCGCGCAACGCGCTGCGCGCCACGACCTTCTTCGGCATCCCGCCCGAGCGCGTCGTCGAGCTGGGGATGCAGGTCGAGCTGTAGCTATTGCTTCAAGTGGAACGGCACCGAGGTGGTCACGACCCGCGGGCGGAACAGCAGGGCAGCCTTCAGCGCAAAGGCGCTCTGGTTGTGCAGCAAGTGGTGCCACCAGTGCTTGACGACAAACTCCGGGAGCACCACGGTGATGTAGTCCTCGGGGTGCTCGCGCTCGAGGCGATCGATGTATTCGAGCAGCGGCTCGCTCATCGAGCGGTACGGTGACTGCAGCACGACCAGCTTCACGTGCGACCCCCACTGCGGCCAGTCACGCTTGAGCGCGACCAGGGACTCGGGGTTGACGTTGACGTAGACCGCGCGGACGTCCTTGGCCAATGAGCTGGCGTAGCGGAGCGCCTCAATCACCGCGCGATGCACGCCGCCGATCGGCACAATGACGATATGCCCGTGCGGAGTGGTATCGACTTCGAGGTCGGTGAGCGAAAGCTGCGAGGCCACGCTGTCGTAGTGACTGCGGGTGGCGCGGAAAATCATCGCCAGGAACGGAATCAAGACCACGACGATCCACGCGCCATCGAGGCCCTTGGTGATCGCCACGATGATCAGCACGCAGAAAGTGACGACCCCGCCCACGCCGCTGATTGTGGCGGCGGTGCGCCAACCCGCTTCGCGCATCCGGCGCGCCCGCAGGAACATGCCGGTCTGTGAGAGGGTGAACGACAGGAAGACCCCGATCATGTAAAGCGGGATCAGGGCGTGCGGGTCGCCCCCGAACACCACACACAGGAAGGCGGCCGCCACGCTCAGGGCAACAATGCCGTTCGAGAACGCCAGCTTGTCGCCCAGGTTCATGAACTGGCGCGGCATGAAGCGGTCGCGAGCAACGATCGAGGCCAACCGCGGAAAGTCGGCGAAGGCCGTGTTCGCAGCCAACACCAGGATCAACATCGTCGCGCCCTGAACCGCGTAATACAGGGCGTTGCGCCCGCCGAGCACACCGCGGGCGATTTGCGACACCACGGTCTCGGTCTCGCTCGGCACCACTTGATATGCGTGCGCCAGGTAGCTGATGCCCGTGAACATGGTGATGGCGAGGACGGCCATCAGCCCGAGCGTGCGGGTGGCGGTCTGGGCCGACGGCGCCTTGAAGGCCGGGACCCCGTCCGAGACCGCTTCGACACCGGTCATGGCTGTGCAGCCGTTGGCGAATGCCGACAACAGCACGAACAGGGTGATCGAACCGGCACCGAGGGTGGGCATCGGGTCGGCAGTCTCGACCGGCAAGGCCGTGCCCATCATCACCTGGTAGGCCCCAGCCACCACCAGTGCGAGCATGATTCCCACGAAGGCATAAACCGGGATGCCGAACAACTTGGTGGACTCGCGCAGACCGCGAAGATTGCCCAGCATCAGCATGCCGATAAACACCAGGCTCAGGACGACGCGATTGACATGGAGCGAAGGGACCGCGGACGTGATGGCCGACACGCCAGCCGCAATGCTGACCGCGACCGTCAGTGTGTAGTCGATCAGCAAGGCGGCCGCGGCCGCCAGGCCGAAACTTGGTCCGAGGTTGTCGCGGGCGACGATGTACGCGCCCCCGCCACCGGGGTAGGCCTGAATAGTCTTGCGATACGAGAAGACGACGATCAGCAGGAGCGTCGCGATCAGCAGGCTTATCGGCTGGCCAAGGCTGAGCGCGCCGACGCCGCCGACCATGAGGACCCGCAGCACCTCCTCGGTCGCATAGGCGACCGACGAGAGGGCGTCTGCCGACAGAACGGCCAGGCCGCCTAGCAGCCCAAAGCGATGATGGTCAGCCTGGTAGGTGGCAATCGGGCGGCCGACGACCAGCCGCTTCAAGGGTCCAAACAAAAGCTCTCTCCAGTCCGCCACCAATGCGGGCACTTGGCAAACGTCGATCATGCGCCCCCACGTCTCGAAGCGTCAAGCGCGCCCGTCCGAGGCTGGGCTAGAATGGTGGGATGCGCGTGGCCCGGAGGTTCCTGGTGAGCGGGCACGTGCAAGGCGTCGGGTTCCGGTTCTTTGCCCAGGACGCCGCACGCCGCGAAGGCCTGAGTGGCCACGTCACCAATCACGCTGACGGCACCGTCGAAGCCGTGGTCGAGGGCGAGGCCGAAGCGATCGACCGCTTCGAGCGGACGCTCCGCCGCGGGCCGTCACGGTCGCGGGTCGAACGCGTGGTGGTGGACGGTGTCGAGCCCACGGGGCTGCACGCGGGATTCGAGATTCGATAGGGCGATAGGACTCATGGACCACCTGAAGGCGAAGATCCGGCACGTTCCCGACTTTCCGAAGCCGGGCATCCTGTTTTATGACATCACCACGCTGCTTTGCGATCCGCAGGGCTTTCGCGACACCGTGGACGCACTGGCGGCTCCGTACATGGGCGAGGACATCGACCAGGTGGTTGGCATCGAGAGCCGCGGGTTCATTCTGGGCGCCGCCGTGGCCGCGACCCTGGGCTGCGGCTTCGTGCCGATTCGCAAGCCGGGCAAGCTGCCCGCCGCGACCTACAAGGAAAGCTACAACCTGGAATATGGCACCGACGCGTTGGAAATTCACCAGGACGCCTGCGGCAATGGTCAGCGCGTGCTGGTCGTCGACGATGTGCTGGCGACCGGCGGCACGGCGCGCGCTGCCGTCGACCTGGTCCGCAAGGCCTGCGGCCGGGTAATTGGCGCGGCGTTCCTGATCGAGCTGGACTTCCTGAAGGGCCGCGACAAGCTGGCCGGTGAGCCGGTTTATTCTGTGTTGCAGTATTGAGTTGTCAAGGCGCCCGTAGCTCAGTTGGATAGAGCGCCGGTTTCCTAAACTGGAGGTCCCAGGTTCGATCCCTGGTGGGCGCACCATTCGTCAACGGAAGATTTGGCGGTTTTGTGATTTGGCGATCTGGTGATCTGGGGTCGCCTGATTTGGCGATTTAGTGATTTGGTGAGTTATGAAAACAACCGAGCGGCATCATCTGAAAGATAACGAACTGGCCATGGCGATTGGCAGTGCGCAGGGCTTCGTGGAGAAGAACCAGAAGAACCTCGTCGCCATCGTGCTCATCCTGGTAGTGATCGGCGCTGGCATTGCCGCCTACTCGATGTGGACGCGCAGCACCGACACCAAGGCGCGGACGCTGCTGGCTGAAGCGATGGTGATCGAAGAGGCGCGAGTCATGCCTCCCGGACCGCCGGCCGGCTCGAGCACCGACCCAACGCTCACGCCGGGACAGGCGCCGGGCACGTACCCGACGCAGCAGGCGAAGCTTGAAGCGGCGCTGCCGAAGTTCCTGGCCGCGGCAGATGCCTACCCGGCGTCCGACTCGGGACTGACCGCGCGCTATCACGCCGCCACCAACCTGGTGGCCCTCGCGCGCTTCGACGATGCGATCAAGCAATACGATGAGGTCATCGCCAAGGGTTCAGGCCTGATCCAGCGTATGTCGCGGCTCGGCAAGGCAGAAGCGCAGCTGCGCGCCGGCCAATACGATCCGGCCATTGCGACGCTGAAAGAAACCTCTGAGCAGACCAACACCGCTCTGCCGGTCGACGCCGTGCTGATGGAACTGGGCCGCGCCTACCGCCTGGCCGGGAAGACCGAAGACGCGCGCAAGACGTTTACCCAGGTGGTCGAAAAGCACGCCGAATCGCCGCTGGCGGCCGACGCCAAGACCGAACTCGACAAGCTCAAGGGGTAACCGCCCGTGCGGCTCATCAGCGCTTCGTCACTTCACGCAGGAACGTGAATTCCGCCGAGGGCGTCAGCTTGACGCCCTCGATTCCTGTACGGGCGACGGCCACGTTGGTCTTGTTCCACAGGCTGATATACGGCGCGTCTTCAGCGACCACGCGCTGGGCCTGACCGAACAACCGACGGCGATCGGCGTCGGTGGTCGCCGCCGACGCTTCGTCAATCAGGCGATCGACCTCGGCATTCTCGTAATATCCGCGATTGAATCCCGAGGGCGGCATCTGCTTCGAGTGAAACACCCGGCGCAGCATGTCGGGGTCCGAGACGCCTACCCATTGCAGCGTGAACAGCTGGAAGTTGCCCTTGAGGACGTCGGCATAAAGGGTGGCGAATTCGTACGAGCGCACGTCCAGCTCGATGCCGGCCTGCTTGAGGTCTTGCTGAATCACGGCGGCCTGCAGGCGAATGAACTCGTTGGTCGAGACCTTCAGGGTCAGCCGCAGGCGCGGCGCGGGGCCATCGCCATCGGGGTCGCGATAGCCGGCCTCGTCGAGCAACCCCTTGGCCCTGGCGACGTCGTGCGTGAACTGAAACACATCGGGCTCGAACGCCCACGAGACCGGCGGCAGAATGCCGACCGCCGGACGGGCGAGACCACGGCGCAGGTGGTCAACAATCGCCTGGCGATCGATCGCGTAGCCGATCGCGTGCCGCACCCGCTTGTCGCGCAGCACGGGATCGCGCATGTTGAATCCGACATAAGCGTAGTCAGTGCCGGGTGACTCGGCGATTGACATCGTTTTGTCAGTCGCGAGCTGATGCACGACATCGGGCGACAGGTCATTGACGATCAGATCGACCGTGCCTTTGCGTAACTCGAGCGCCCGCATGATCTCGTCGGGCACGACCTTCAACACCACGCCGTCGTTGGCCGGGGCCCCGCGGAAGTACTGCGGAAACGCTTCGAGCTCGAGCCGGTCATCGACCGCGAAGCGGACGAACTTGTAGGGACCGGTGCCAACGGGATGCTCTCGAAGCCCGGCGCCGGCGTCCTTCGGCACCACCGGCATGACCAGTTGGATCGGGAACGAGCCGAAGGGCTCCTTCAGTGAAAAGCGCGCGGTGTAACGGTCGAGCGCCGTCACCCGGTCGAGCAGTCGATACGCTCCCTTGCGCGCCGAAACGAACGCCGGGTCGATGAACGATCCAAACGTGTAGACGACATCGTCGGCTGTCAGTTCATGGCCGTCGTGAAACAGCACGCCCTTGCGCAAGACCACGTCGTAGGTGAGGGCATCGCGCTGGTGCCAGCTCGATGCCAGGCCGCCAGTGACGCGCAACTGCTCATCGAGCGAGAGCAGGTTGTCGTAGA
>JANMUX010000229.1:0-6135 GCA_031392125.1 Acidobacteriota bacterium
GCAGGAAGATCGGCAAGAAGCGAGTGGTCGAACGTCCGGCCGGCGAACGATCGATCAAGCTGTTTAGGGTCGATGCAAGTGAGCGTGGCGCGCAGGCCGGCGTCGATCATGTCCCGCGCGAGCGCGGCCGTCGGCTTCGTCTTCCAGATCGGAAACAGTGGTTCGAGTCCGGTTCCTTTGAGACGTTCCTCGCGGTAACGGCGGACGTCCTCGAGGAACAGGTCACCGAACGCAACATGAGTAAATCCGGCCGTGACGAAGCCGGCAACTGCTGTGTTCATGATTCTCTCGTATTCCTC
The DNA here is from genome assembly GCA_031392125.1 of Acidobacteriota bacterium. Taxonomy (GTDB): domain Bacteria; phylum Acidobacteriota; class Vicinamibacteria; order Vicinamibacterales; family UBA2999; genus 12-FULL-67-14b. Next base: position 300 of record JANMUX010000229.1, read on the forward strand.
GTTCGAGCACGGCCACGGCAGCGGGACTACGTGAAGGGGCAGTCCGGCCGCGTCGGCTTGCGCCTGCAGCAATTCACGGCGGACCGCATGCATCGCGACGCGATCAAAGACTTCGTTGGTCGTGGTCAGCAATCCAGCGACCGATTCCGGCTGCTGTTGCCGCAGCGTGTGCAGCATCCACGCCGAGTCTTTGCCGGTGGACCAACTGATCAGGATCTTCATGCTTCGACTTCGCTCAGCATGACCCTGAGTGGCGATCGAAGGGTCACGGGTGCAGTGCTTTCGCCATGCGCTCGACGCTCTCGGCAACGCGTGGGCCAGGCACCGTCACTGCGTGGCCGGCGATGAAGATCACTTTGCGGTTGCGCACCGCAGGCACCGACGCCAACCGCCCCCACGACGCCAGTTCGTCCCGCATCGGCGGACCGGCGGGTATCGCCTCTGGCCGCAGCTCGATAATCACCTCGGGCGCGCGCGCCAGGATCGTCTCGGTCGACACCTGCACCGACTCCTTGTCAATGTCGTTGAACACGTCTTCGCCGCCGGCGATCTCCAGCATGTCGTGCAGGAAGCCTCGGCCCCCGCTCACATACATGTTCCGCAAAGTCTTGGGCTCGCGCGAGAACACCAGAAGCGTTCTCGGCCGTCGCTTGCCCGCGACGCTCGCGCGCACCGCGGCCAGGCGTGTTTCGATGGCTGCCACTGCCTGCTCGGCCTCAGCGGTGCGCCCGGTCCGCGCGCCCAGCTCCTTCATGGTGACCAGGATGTGACCCAGGCCCCCGTGCCGGTAGTCGAACGAGGCAATGCCGGCACGCTTCATTTGCGACTGGAGATCCACCTGGCTTCCGTAGGTAATTACCAGGTCAGGCTTGAGGGCAATAATGCGCTCGGTGTCGGGGTCGATCAACGCCCCCACTCGCGGCAAGCCCTTCACTTCCGACGGATACTCGTCGTAACTCGACACCGCGACGACTTGAGGACCTGCGCCGATTGCGAACAGCATTTCGGTCAAGGCGGGCACCAGCGAGATGATCCGTTGGGGCTTCGATTGAAAAGCCAACACGAAAGGCACGAAGACCACGAAGCAAAGCATGAAGAGAACAAAAGCCTTCGTGTTGTTCGTGGCCTTCGTGTGTCGTCCTGTCGTCATGACTTTTTCACCAACAGCCAAAGAAAGAACGGCCCGCCGATCAAGGCAGTGATGATGCCCACCGGCAGTTCGAGCGGCGCCATGATCGTTCGCGCCGTCAAGTCGCACAGCACGGTGAAGGCGGCGCCAAACAGTGCCGAGGCGGGAAGCACGACACGGTGATCCGAACCCACCATCAAGCGCACCAGATGGGGCACGACAATACCGATGAACCCGATCGGCCCCCCCAGCGACACGGCGGCGCCGGTCGCCAGCGAGGCACTGAGAAAGGCCAGCCGCTGCGTGCGGATCACTTCCACGCCGCGCGCGGCCGCGACATCTTCACCAAGCGTCAGCAGGTTCAAGGTGCGAGGCAGGATCGCGAACATCGCGAACGCAGCCACGATGAACGGCAACGCCGCAATGATCGGGCTGTAACTACCGACATCGAGGTCACCCATCAGCCAGCGCACGGTCCGGAACGACTCCGTGAAGTCGGCCATGTACTGCACGAACAAGATCACCGCCGAGAAAAACGAGTTCAGCGTCACGCCAGCCAGCAACAACACGTTGGTTGACAGGCCGCGTTTCTGCGACGAAGCAAGCCAGTAGACAATGCCGATGGCGACGAGCGACCCCGCAAAGCTGGCAATCGGGATCGACGACACGCCCATCAGCCCGACCTCCAGGCCGAACGCGATGGCCAACATCGCGCCAAGCGCCCCGCCTGACGACACTCCGAGCGTAAACGGGGTCGCCAGCGGATTGCGCAGCATGGCCTGTAAGACCACGCCCGCAGCCGCGAGCGCCGCGCCGACCAGGGCGCCCGACAGCACGCGCGGCAGCCGCGCGACAAAGAAAATCTGCGCGTCGACGTTGTCTTCCCACGCGATGCCGGTGTCGAACGCCCGCGACAGCGAGATGCTGGTGCTGCCGACCGTGGGCGCCCACAGCACGACCGCGATTGCCCCAAGCGCAAACAGCGAGACGATGGTGACAATGCGGCGGCGAATGCTCACCGGGTCACTCTGCGGACCGGCACCACGGTCATGTGACCGGTATCGCCGTGGATGCGCACGTCTGCCTCGACGTCGTACAGCATCCGCACGTTCTCTGGCGTGAGCACTTCATTGGTGGGGCCGGCCGCCAGCACGCGGCCATCGCGCATCAGGATTAACTCGCGGCAAACTGATGCGGCCAGGTTCAGGTCGTGCGTCGAAATAGCCATGGTGACGCCGTCGTCCTGGTTGAGGCGCTGTAACAGCGTGGAGACCTCGAGTTGATAGCCCAGGTCGAGCGACGCCGTCGGTTCATCGAGCAGCAGCAGGGCCGCCGACTGGGCGAGCGCGGCAGCGATCACCACACGCTGCTTCTCTCCGCCGCTCAATTCGTGAAACGGCCGCTCGGCCAGCTGGTCTGTCCCGGTGGAGGCTAGCGCCTCGCGCGCGATGCGAAGGTCTTCGGGTCCCTCCACGGTGAAGACGCCGAGGTGCGGGTGGCGTCCCATCAGGACGATTTCGAGCGCGGAGTACTCGAACGCGAGCTCGGTTTCTTGGGGGACGACGGCAATCCGGCGTGCGATATCGCGGCGCGACAGTCGATCGAGCGGCTGATCGCCGAGCAACACCCTTCCGGCTGTGGGCTTGCGCGTGCCGCTCAGCAGGCGCAGCAGCGTGGTCTTGCCCGATCCGTTAGGGCCGAGAATTCCGACCAGCGCGCCCTTTGCCAGGCGCGCGGAGACGTCATCGACCACCAGCGGGCCACCAGGGGCATAGCGAAATGAAACGTGATCGGCGGAAAGCACTCTGCGCGTCGCCTCCCAGGCGTCTCACGCGCCTGAATGAGTGACTTGCCCGTGAACAGCCAGTCTCCTGACTCGCGGCGCAGAGGCCGCTTACAGTGGCGGGACCGTGTGGGCTTCGCACCCAGCTTCCCTGGCTGTCCTGGTACGCGTCTGTTGAGCTGTGAATTGTAGCATCAGGTACAATTGAAGGTGCCTAAGGGTGCCTAGAGTGCCTAAGGTGCTGAATACCAATCATGCGACAGCGACTGACATCTGCGGGGCTCGTTGATATCGCCGACAAGGTCGAGGCGCGGGAGCGGCTGTCGTTTGAAGATGCCGTGACGCTCTTCGAGTCGACGGATCTGTTGGCGCTCGGGTGGATCGCCAACCGCGAACGCGAACGTCGTCATGGCGATCGCACCTACTTCAATCACAACCTCAGGCTCGAAGCGACGAACGTATGCGAGGCGTCGTGCCTGTTTTGTTCGTTCGCGCGGTTGAAGGAAGGTGACCCCGGGTCGCACACCATGTCGCTCGGGCAGATCTTCGCGAAGCTCCGCCAGCGCAGCGACCAGCCGCTCACTGAAATCCACATTGTCAACGGCTTGCATCCGGGCCTGCCGTTCAGCTACTACACCGACCTGTTGTCTGGGTTGAAGCAGATTCGTCCCGGCATTCACATGAAGTGCTTCACCGCGGTGGAGATCGCGTTCTTCGCGGATCACTACGGCAAGACCGATCGTCAGGTGCTGGTCGAGTTGAAGGCGGCGGGCCTTGATTCGTTGCCCGGTGGCGGGGCCGAGATATTTGCCCCGCGCGTACGCCAGAAAATTTGCCACGACAAGTGCGACGGTGCGCGTTACCTGGCGATTCACCGTACGGCGCACGAGTTGGGGATGCGGACCAACGTGACCATGCTGTACGGTCACATCGAGACCACTGAAGAGCGGGTTGACCACCTGCTGCAGACGCGCGCGTTGCAGGACGATACCGGCGGACTGCAGGCGTTCATTCCGCTGGCATTCCATCCCGACAACAACCAGATGCGCAAGTTGCCGGCGCCGGCGGCGAGCGAGACACTGAAAGTGCATGCGGTGGCGCGCCTCGTGCTCGACAACGTCGATCACATCAAGGCCTACTGGATCTCGTGCGGGGTGGAAGTGGCGCAGACGGCGCTGTGGTTTGGCGCCGACGATCTCGACGGCACCGTTCAGGAAGAGACCATCTATCACATGGCCGGCTCCTCGACGCCGACCACGCTGTCGACCGACGACATCGAGCAACTGATCCGCGATGCCGGCCGCGAGCCGATCGAGCGCGACACGCTCTACAACGTGGTCCGCGTCCCAGCTCTGCGATAGCGCCCGATATTTCTGCTACACTGATCGCAGACCAAATTTCACCCAGGCAATAGCCGCAAGTGGAGTTTGGTCTTTTCGCGCCCGGAGATTGCGAAAACTTTCACAAGCTCGCAAGCCGGCGCGGCCCACGGGGTCTGACACGCTATGACGACGGGCACCTTTCTGCCGGTCCTCAACGACGTCGAGAAGGCATCCATTCACGAGCGCCAACCGCTGCCAGAGGCGTACCTCGGGTTGACGGACGATGAGATGGCGCTGCGCATTGCCGCCGCTCGTGCCGCACTCGGCGACCGCCTCGTGATTCTCGGCCACCACTACCAGCGCGACGAAGTGATCCGCTTCGCCGACTACACCGGCGATTCGTTCAAGCTGGCCAACGCCATCGCCGACCATCCGGGTGCCGACTACATCGTGTTCTGCGGTGTGCACTTCATGGCCGAAAGCGCCGACATCCTGGCGCGGCCGCATCAGCGCGTGATTCTGCCCGACCTGGCCGCCGGCTGTTCGATGGCCGACATGGCACCGGCGGACCAGCTCGAGATCTGCTGGAACGAGTTGCGCCAGATGGGCATGGCGGATCGCACCGTGCCGGTGACGTACATCAACTCCGCTGCCGCGATTAAGTCGCTGGTAGGACAGAACGGCGGCACCGTCTGCACGTCGTCCAACGCCGAAGCGACGCTGAACTGGGGCTGGCAGCAGAAGGAGAAGATCCTGTTCTTGCCCGATCAGCACCTGGGCCGCAACACTGCCTACAAGATGGGCGTGCCGCTCGAGCAGATGGTGGTGTGGGATCCAAACCAGCCGTTTGGCGGGCTGACGCGTGACCAGCTCGAGCAGGCAAAGCTGATTCTGTGGAAGGGGCACTGCTCAGTGCACGTGCGGTTCTCCACCAAGCAGATCGACAAGGTGCGCCTCGAGCATCCCGGCATCAAGGTGATCGTGCACCCCGAAGTGCCGTTCGATGTGGTGCAGGCGGCCGACGCCAGCGGCTCGACCGAGTTCATTCTCAAGACCGTGCGTGACGCTGCGCAGGGAACGTCGTGGGCGGTGGGCACGGAGGTCCATCTCGTTCATCGCCTCGCAGAAGAGGTGGCGCCTGGCAAGACGGTGGTGTCGCTCGACCAGTTCGGCTGCCTGTGCTCGACCATGTTCCGGGTGTCGCCTAACCACCTCTTGTGGGTACTCGACTCGCTGGTCGATGGCGAGGTCGTGAACGAAATCGTCGTGCCGGAAGAGCAGAAGAAGTGGGCTAAGATCGCGCTAGATCGAATGCTCGCGATTCATTGATGGCCGGGTCTCGGACCCGGCCCTACGACTGTTGACAGGAGACTTCATGGCTCATTCACTTCCCGCGCTGCCATACGACGCCGCGGCGCTCGAACCCCATATCGACAGCCAGACGATGCAAATCCATCACGGCAAGCATCATCAGGCCTATGTCACCAACCTGAATGCGGCGCTCGACAAGCATCCCGAGCTGCACGACAAGAGCCTGGATGAGTTGCTCAAGGGCATCAGCAGCGTGCCAGACGACATCAAGGCGGCCGTCCGCAATAACGG
>JANMUX010000323.1:0-9009 GCA_031392125.1 Acidobacteriota bacterium
TCTCGTTGATCGTCGCCCGCATCCGCAGAATCTCTTTCGCGGCGAGATCGATGTCGGTGGCCTGGCCGCCGAGCCCCGACATCCACGGCTGGTGGAACAGGATGCGTGAATTGGGGAGCGAGAAGCGCTTGCCCTTGGCGCCCGCCGCCAGCAGCACAGCCGCAATGGAGGCGGCCTGGCCGATGCAGATTGTCTGCACGTCGGGGCGGATGAACTGCATGGTGTCGTAAATCGCAAACCCGGCTGTAATCGACCCGCCCGGGCTATTGAGATACAGCTGGATGTCCTTATCCGGATCCTCGGCTTCGAGGAACAGCATTTGCGCAATCGCGAGATTGGCGACGCCGTCATCAATCGGCGTGCCGATGAAGATGATGTTGTCCTTGAGGAGGCGCGAGAAAATGTCATACGCGCGCTCGCCGCGGTTGGTCTGCTCGACCACCATCGGCACAAGCTGGTTCTGGTAGACGCTCATATATAGGCTTCTCTACTGTTATCGGCTGAGACGCGGGGAAGTGCAATAGCCAAAGGGTTAGGTCAGGATTTCGTGATCCTGGCCTTGGAAATGACGTGGGAGACCGCTTTCTCCCGCCGCAAGCCGGCGGCCAGGCGGCCCAGTTCGCCGTCTTTCTGCAGCCGCGCGCGGATGCTCGCGACGCTGTGGCCGGTCTGTTCTGCATACCGTTGCAATTCCACGTCGAGGTCCTCGTCCGTGACCGCAACGTTCTCGCGCCTGGCAATCTCGTCGAGCGCGATGGCCGAGCCGACCGCTTCGGTCGCCGGCGTGCGCTGGCCTTCGCGAAACGCATTCCAGTCGATGTTGGCTTCGCGCGGGTCGATGCGCTGGTCGGCCAGCCGCCGCGCGAAATCCTGGAGCCGGCGGTCGATCTCGCGTTCGACGAGGGTGGCGGGCACCGCAAACGGCACGCGTGACGCCAACTGCTTGAGCAGGTCCTGGCGCAACTGGCGCTCGGCTGCGTGCATGGCCTCGTGCTCGAGGTCTTCGCGCACGCGCGTCCGCAGCGCGTCGAGCGAGTCGAACTCGCCCAGGTCTTTTGCCAGTTCGTCGTCCAGGGGCGGCACGACGCGCTTCTTGATTTCCTTCAGGGTCACCGTGTAATCCACGCTCCCGCCCGCTAGTTCTGCGATCGCGTAGTCGGCCGGATAGGTGATGGTGAAGCTCTTGGTCGCGGCGGGCGCCATGCCCAGCATCTGGGCGTCGAAGCCTGGCGGGTTCGATGGCGCGCCCAGTTCGATGGAGACCTGTTCGTGCTTCTCGCGCTCGCCCTTCTTGCCGTCCTTGTCGGTGCCTTGGCGTTCCAGGCTGATCACCACCGTGTGGCCGGTATCGACGAGCCCGGTCTCGACGGCCTCAAAACGCGCGGCGCGTTCGCGCAGGCGTTCGAGCGACTGGTCCACGACATCGTCGGCAATCGTCGCCGCGGGCTGGGTCGCCTCGATCGTGGCGAGGTCGCCTGGATCGAAGGTCGGCACGACGTCGAAGGACGCCTTGAACGTGAGGGGCTTGCCTTCTTCGAGGACCAGGTCCTTGATGTCGGGTGTCTCGATCGGCTCAACGCCGCGTTCGACCAGCGCCTCGCCGACCGCCTTGCTGATCAGGTGCTCGGCGACGTCCTGCATGATTTCGCCCTTGAAGCGCTGGCGAACCACGGTGACGGGCACCTTGCCGGGCCGGAAACCGGGAATCTTGGCGGCGCGGCCAATCCTGGCGGCGGCGCGGCCGATCGCTTCATCGACCACGGTGCTGGGGACTTCCACCGTGAGGTCACGGCGCGTTTCGTTCACGTCGACAATTTCTGATTTCATGATCGTTTGTGATGTGTCGATCTGGTGAGTTCGGCGATTCACCATGGCGCGCCCGCATCCCGGCGCGGTGAATGCGAAAGAAGGGACTCGAACCCTTACAGCCTCTCGGCCACCGGCTCCTAAGACCGGCGCGTCTGCCAATTCCGCCACTTTCGCGCGCGGACGATCCTTACGAGGTTAACACGGACCGCCGGTCATTTGCCTCGCAGCGCCTGCCGGATGGCTTTCTCGGCACCTCGCCAACCAATGACGAACGCCTGATAGGCCGGGTCGGGCAGGTGTTGAGCCCATTTCACGGGCAAATCCTTGATCTCGCGCAACCGGTCGCGCACATGTCTCGGCTCATCCAAGATTACCAAGGTATTCGCCGACGCCAACTGCGCCCACAAGTCGGCCAGGTTGACGTGGAGCGGTCGCGGCGAGCCGCCCGGCTTGCGGCCGACGAAATACAGGTCGTGGGAGACTTCGTTTCGCAGGAACGCGTGCGATTCGAACAGCGACCGGAGGTCGAGGCGCCGTTCGAAGTCCTCCCGATTCAAGTTGCGGTAGTAATTCCAACCGACCGCCTGTGAGCCGGGTGACTCTTCCGGCCGCGTACGGGTCGTGCCATGTTCCAGCCGGCCACGGGAAGCGCAAGTGATCAGCACCACGCCGCCGGCTTTGGTCATGCGATGCATGTTCACGAAGGTCTCGCACCATCGCGGGTTGTGCTCGAAGCACTCGCACGAGATGGCGAGGTCAACGTGACCGGCTGGCAGCGCCAGCGACTCGCCCGACCCGATTAGGTCGACTCCGGGCCCCGCGGCCAGGTCCACGCCGGTGTATTCGCTACCAGCAAAGAACGTCCTGATCGATCCGTTGACGTCGGCGGCTCCAATCTCGAGCACTCGCAACCCGGTCCAGTCCAGGCTCATGTGGCGAGCGGCCATGGCGACGAATTGCAACTGCTGGAAGTGTGCCATTTGCCGTCCTACGCGCCAGACCGCGGCGTGATGTTCGAGACCACCAGCTCGGCGACCGGGCCGCGGCGTTCCGCTTTCGAGTTGACGGCGCGCCGGGCTGGAAACTGCCAGGCGTTCAAGCCGGCCTCCCGCGCTTCGGCGCCGTCGTAGAGCCGGGCGACCGAGGGTGCGGTGGAGTTGCTGAGCAACACGTGGACACCGCGCTGAGCCAACTCGATCAACACCCGTTGGAGACGCTCCTGATCGGCGTCCGAGAAGCCGCGACCGGTGTAGCCGCGAAAGTTCGAGGTCTTGCTCAACGGCGCGTACGGCGGATCGAAATAGGCGAAGTCGCCGGCGCGCGCTTCGTCCAGCACGCGATCGAAGGCGGCGCGCTGCACCCTCAGCGACGACCGGTTCAGCACCGCTGACACCTCGGCGAGCAGCACTCGATCGACAATCCGGGGCCGATCGTAGCGGCCCGGCGGCACGTTGTACTCCCCGGTCGAGTTCAGGCGGAACAGCCCGTTGTAGCCGGTGCGGTTCAGGTAAATCAGCATGGCGGCGAGGTCAGCCGAGTAGCCGGCGACGTCGCTGCCCGACTCGCGCCACGCCGCGCGCTGCGGGTTGAACTGCGTGTCGCGCACGCGCAGGTAGTGGGCGCGATCATCAATCGCGTGGCCCGCCGACAAGCGTTCGAGCGCGGCGAGTACGGCGTCGAGCGAGTCGGCCACCCGCAGGTAACAGCCAATCAGGTCGGGATTGTCGTCGCTGAGGGTGATGGTGCGGCCATCGAGGTGTCCTTGCGCCAGTAAGTCGAAGAACACCGCGCCGCTGCCGACGAACGGTTCGAAGTATGCGCCGTGCGCCGCAGGGTAGTAACGGCGCAGGACCGGCAACAACTGCCGCTTCCCGCCGACCCATTTGAGAAACGGGCGCAGGCCCCGGCGTTCCACCCCGACATCTTAGTTGAGAGCGCCGCCGCGCGTTAGAACGAGGAGTCGGCTTCGGTCCACCACCACAGTGCCAGCGCCATGGTGAGCAGCACCGCCGCCATCGCAATGGTCTGGACCTGCGAGACGACGCGCCCGCCGAGGCCGGTGCCGGCCGCCTCGAGAATGGTGTCAAGGTCGACAGTCACCGTCAGGAGCCCGAGCGACCAGGCAAGGCCGCCGATGCCGGTGAGCATCACGAGTACGCCGGCTGCTATGGCGAGGTTGAAGCCCAGGTCAACGACCTGCTCGGTGCGCCAGCGCTCGTCAGCCACGAGCGCCATGACGCCGGCGGTGAAGGTCGAAGGCGGCGACGGAATCTCTCGGCTGGCGAGATAACGCTCGATGTCGCGTGCCTGCTCGACCCGCGCCTGGCACACGGCGCAGGTCTCGAGATGCGCGCGGCCGAACGCATCCAGTGCGGCGGTTCCGTCGGCCAGGCCCTCAATCAGCGGTTCGAGGTGGTCGCAGTTCACGTCAGCGAAACTCCGTTTCCAGTAGATGGCGCAACCGCCGCTTGGCCCGATGCAGGTGCGTCTTCACGGTGCCCATCGGCAGGTCCAGCGCCGCGGCGAGCTCGTCGTATTGCAGCCCCTTCAAGTAGTGCCCGTTGATGAGCACCTGGTGCGCGATCGGCAACCGCTGGATCGCCTTGTCCAGGCGATCCTTCAGCGTCAGGTCGGCAAACGCGCGGTCGGCCGCCGCCGGCCTGATCCGCGGCTCGCTCTCGCCGGGCTTGATCTCGTCGAGCGACGCCGTGGCCAGGTCGGGGCGCTCCTGCGACAGCACGTTGACCGTAATCCGGTAAATCCACGTCGACAGCCTGGCGTCGCCACGAAAATACGGCAGGCCGCGATAGACCTTCAGAAACACGTCCTGCGCCAGTTCCTCGGCGCGGGCGCGGTTGGTGACGCTGCGCGCAATCAGGGCGAACACCAGTCCCTTGAACTGTTCCACCAACTCCCGAAATGCGGCTTCATCTCCCCGCCGGCACCGTTCGATCAGCTCGTGCTCGGCCACCTCACCTCGCAAAGTCCGCGTCGCTCGGCCCGCGGTTTCGGTCGCCCTCATTCGCCGCCTGGGAACATTAGAGCGAAGCGCCACGGTTTTTGTTTCGCCTCCACCCCTCCTCGCAAAGTCCGCGTGGCGGCACCCGGGGTGAAACAATCGGCCGGCCGGCCCAGTCTAATCTCGCCAGTCAAGGAATGGAGACCTGATGCAGCCCGAAGAACTTTTCGCCTCGGTGTTCGTGCTCGTGGTGTTTTCCGGCGTATTCATCGTGGTCATGGGCCTGCGGCAACGCTCGCACCAGCTCGAGATGCAGCACAAAGAGCGCATGGCGATGATTGAGCGGGGTATCGTGCCAGGCCCTGAAGACCCGTTCGTCCACGGCGGGCGGGAAGCGGCCAGGCGTCCTGGTTTCTCCACGCGGTCGATGTCGCTTGGCATCATCGTCGTCGCCGTCGGATTGGGACTGACCAGCATCATCGCCATCGCTGCCGAGGCGCCCGAAACCGGGGTCGGCTTGGGCGGGGCCATCGTGATTGTGGGCGCCGCATTTATCGTGAACAGCCTGGTGCGACGAGGCCAGTTGCCACCTCCTCCCGACCGCCCCGCGCAGAATTGACGCCGCCTCGCCCTTCCTATATCTGCACGATTAAGCAACCAGCCGGGATAGGCCGATAAGACGCTCGTAGGTAAGGAGTCCCCGCAGTACCGGCTCCTTTTCCTTCGCAGTTGAGCTTGTCTATTTTCTGACCAATCGGCTACTATGACTTATAAAGTCGTATCAAGTCCCATTAATTAGGGCTTCGTTACGTTTTTGTCATGTAATCGACAGGGCGAAGCTTGGTTAACCCACTATCGCGCGTGTTCTTGGCGACGGCGGCCTTCGTGGTCGCGGCCGGCGCCTGCGCACCGGCGCGTCCGACCGGCCATCGGGCGGTGCCGGGATACGACGAGTTCACCGGCCGACTCATACAGCTAAGTGCCGACCAGAATGGCGATGGCCGGCTCGATCAGTGGACCTATCTCGACGGCAACCGGCCCCTGCGAGGGGAAGCCGATACCAACGGCGACGGCCGCGTCGATCGCTGGGAGTACTTCGACGAACAGGCGGCCTTGGTGGCGATTGGCACCTCGAGCCTGGACGATGGCATCGAGGATTCGTGGACCGAGCCGACGCCGACGGCCGACGGCGAGGTGCACGTGGCGTTGTCGCGCCGCCGCGACCGCCAGCGCGATCGTCACGAGTACTTCCGTGAGTCGGCGCTCGTGCGGGTCGAGGAGGACACCAACGCCGACGGGCGCATCGACCGTTGGGATCGCTACGAAGGCACCGTGTTGACGGAGGCGGCTTTCGACACCACTCTCACCGGGAGGGCCGCCGACCGGCGGCTGCGATACGACGGCAAGGGCCGCTTCCTGTATGTCGAAGCAGACCCGGACGGCGACGGTCAATTTGTTCGTGTGCAAGGCGACGCGGCGACACCCGCGCGCAACCCTGGAGCGTTTGAATGACTGTGGTGCCATCCGTCCGAATTCCCCTCCTGGTCGTCAGTCTGATCATGGGACTCGCGGGCGTCGTGTCCGAGGCCGGTGCGCAAGTCAGCGTCGGTGCCGGTCCTCTAACCGGCACCCTGGCCGAAACCGAACCAACCGAGGGTGTGCTCTCGTTCGGCCCGCTCAAGGTCGCGCCGGGGCTCATCATTCGCGAGATCGGCTGGGACTCGAACGTGTTTGACGAGCCGGAATCGGCCTCGCCCAAAGAAGACTACGTCGCCGCGTTCCAGCCCGACGTGTCAATGTTCTCGCGTCTGCGCTTTTTCAAGGTCTCGGCCTACGCAGGATCCGAGCTGACTTACTACAAGACCTACGAGAGCGAACGATCGGTAGGCCACGCGGTGCGCGGCCGCGTCGATCTGCTATTCAGCCGCATGCGGCCGTTCATCGCCGGCGGGCAGACCAAGACCCGCACGCGGCCCAACGGCGAGATCGACGTGCGTGCCGACCGCAAGGACGAAGAGTTCTCTGGCGGCTTCGCGTTTGATCTCTCGCCGCATTCGCTTGTGTATGCTGCCGCCGCGCGGACCCGAAACTCCTTCGAAGATGCCTTCCAGGAAGGCGTGAACCTGGGCGAAACGTTGACGCGGCTGGGTAATGACTACTCAGCCGGCCTGCGGACCGACATCACGCCGTTACTGGCACTCACGATGTTTGGCGGCTACCGCGAAGACCTGTTCACCGCCGTGCCGCTGCGTAACAGCGAGAGTGTTTACGGTACCGCGCAGTTGCGCTTTGCACCCGAAGGGATCATCAACGGCACGGCGTCGTTCACTTACCGCGACATGACGCCGGTCGACCCCACCATCCGCCCGTTCAGGGGCCTCTTGGGTTCGGTGGCTTTGACCTACGCCGTGTTGGAAGTCGGCCGCGTGAGCCTCGGGCTGACCAGGAATCTCGAATATTCGTTCAACGCCGCCGAAGCGTATTACCTCGAAAATACCGCGCTGGTGGCATATACCCATCGCCTTGTCGGGGCCATCGACGCCCAGGCAAAAGCGTCGCGGTCGTTTTTTGATTACAGCGCCCGGGACAACGTGACGGCGCATAAGGACACCCTCGACACATTGGCCGGAAGCCTCGGTTATAATCTTCGGAACCGGACCCGCGTAGCTCTGAACTACGAGTACTCGCGCCGTCGTTCCCCCGAGCTCGCTGTTCGGAATTACGAGCGTCGTCGTGCCTTTCTCTCGTGGTTGTTTACATTCTGATCATGCTGCATACATTGCTCTCGCTTGCCGTCCTGTTGGTGGTTCAAACCGCGGCCCCGGGCCAACGGACGGTCACGGCCAAGCCGCAATCGCCGCCGCAGGCCAGTTCCACGTATCTGATCGGCGCGACCGACGTCCTCAAGATCCGGGTGTTCGGCGAAGACCAGTACAACGGCGATTACAACGTCGACGGTGACGGCAGCATCACCTTCCCGTTGCTTGGCCGCCAGGCCGTTGCCGGCAAGACCACGCGCCAGGTCGAAGAGGAATTGACCAAGGCGCTGGCCGACGGTTGGCTGCAGAAGCCTCAACTCTCGGTCGAAATCGGAAACTATCGCAGCCGATCGATCTTCGTGATCGGCGAGGTTCGCCAGCCTGGCCGCTACACGATCGAGGGCCCGATGACGCTGCTCGAAGTGATTGGGCAGGCCGGCTCGCTCACCCCGACGGCCAGCGACACGATCATCGTGCAGCGATTCAAGGACGGCATTGCCGCTTCGCTGGCGGCGCCGCCGGTCGCGGGCGACCCGCGCGTGTCGGAAGTGCTGCGGGTGAGCCACCGGGAATTGCAGGAAGGCCGACTCACCGCCAACATCCTGCTGCAGGACAGCGATGTCATTCTCGTGCCGGCGGCCGATCTGTTTTACGTGACGGGGTTCGTGAAAACGCCTGGCGCCTTTCCGCTCAAGCCTGGCATGACGGTACGCCAGGCCCTGGCCGTGGCGGGCGGCGTGAACGAGCGCGGCTCGAACCGCCGCATCAAGATCTTGCGCATCGTCAACGGCAAGGAGACTGAGATCAGCGCCGGCCTGGCGGACCCGGTCAAGCCGAACGACACCATTCGCGTGCCACAGCGTTTCATTTAGCCTCGCCGGTCCGCGGGCATTCCGCCCGCCCCTGTCACCTCTCCCTTGAAAATCGTCATCGAACCCGGCCGCGCGGTCGCGCACTACTGGCGCGATCTCTGGCGCTATCGCGAGCTGATGTCGTTTCTTGCCTGGCGCGACATCACGGTGCGCTACAAGCAGACGGCGATTGGCATCGCCTGGGCGATCCTGCGCCCGGCGCTGACGCTGCTGGTCTTCGTGGCCTTTCGGCGTATGGCCGGACTCCAGCAGGACGCGCTTCCCGACGTGCTGCTGGTGCTGGCGGCGGTCCTGCCCTGGCAGTTCGTCTCCTCGGCGTTGTCAGAGTCGTCTGCGAGCCTGATTGGCAACACCGGACTGATCTCGAAGGTCTACTTTCCTCGCCTGATCATTCCGATTGCGGCGATTGCGACTGCGCTGGTCGATTTTTTCGTCACGCTCGTGCTGCTCGCGGTGCTGATGGCGTGGTACGGCGTGGCGCCCGACGTGCGGTTGTTCGTCCTGCCGGCTTTCGTAATGATCGCCGCCGTGTTGTCACTCGGCCTCGGTTTGCTGCTGGCGGCGCTCACGGTGACCTACCGCGACTTCCGCTACGTGGTGCCGTTCCTGG
>JANMUX010000326.1:0-3687 GCA_031392125.1 Acidobacteriota bacterium
AGGCGTTCACGAGAAAGTGCCGGTCGACTCGCTGTGCCTGGCCGGCGGTTGCGCGATGAACAGCGTCGCCAACGGCAAGATACGGCAGCACACGCCATTCCGCCATGTCTTCATTCAACCGGCCGCTGGAGACAACGGCACGGCACTCGGCGCGGCGCTCGACGCGTGGCACCAGGGCGGAACCCGCCCGGTCGGACCGCGCATGGAACACTCCTATTGGGGCACCTCGTACACCGATGCCGAAATTGCCACGGTGATTCGCGACAGCGGCGTGGTCGCCGAGCGCCGCTGTCACCTGACGACGATCGAGGCCGAGGCGGCACTGTGCGACGCCACCGCCACCCGGCTTGCCGCCGGTGACGTCGTCGGCTGGTTTCAGGGCCGCATGGAATGGGGCGCGCGCGCGCTCGGCAACCGCAGTATTCTGGCCGACCCGCGACGCCAGGACATGCGTGACGTGATCAACCAGAAGATCAAGTTCCGCGAACGCTTCCGGCCGTTCGCGCCGTCGATTCTCGCCGAAGCGATCGACGAATACTTTGTTGACGCGGTGCACGATCCCTTCATGCTCCAGGTCTACCCGGTGCGACCAGAAAAGCGCGAGACCATTCCGGCGGTGACCCACGTTGACGGCTCGGGCCGGCTGCAGTCGGTGAGTCAGACCAGCAACCCGCGCTACTGGGCCCTGATTCGCGCGTTCTACGCGCAAACCGGGGTGCCGGTGCTGCTCAATACGTCGTTCAACGAGAACGAGCCGATCGTCGAACGTCCCGAGCAGGCGCTGGACTGCTTCCTGCGTACGGACATGGACGTGCTTGTGATGGGCTCGCACATGCTGAGAAAGCCACGCTGATGCCCGCGCCTCGGGCCACGCCATTGCGCGTCTGCTACTTCAATCGGTCGTATTGGCCCGACACTGGCGCCACCGGCCAGCTGTTGACGGAACTGGCCGAGGACCTGGTGTCTGCGCACGGCATGCAAGTGACGGTCGTCACCGGCCACCCGATCACCGGCGAGCAACTGCCCGCCAGCGAGACACGGAACGGCGTTCGGATTGTGCGCGCGGCGGGCACCACGTTCGCGCAACGCCGCTTCATCGGGCGCGCCGCGAACTACCTGACCTATTTCTTGTCGGCGCTCTGGGCGGCGTTGCGGCTGCCTCGCCAGGACGTCACCGTGGCGCTGACCGATCCGCCAATCATCGGGCTCGCCGCACTGGCCGCCCGTCCGCGCTGCGGCATGGTCTTTTACTGTCAGGACATCTTCCCGGAAGTCGCGGGACTGCTCGAGGACTTTCACAGTCCGGTGGTCAACGCGGGTCTGGAACAGCTCAACCGGTTGCTGGTGCGGCGCGCCTCGCGAATCATCGCGCTTGGCGACACCATGGCGCGACGGCTGATCGAAGGGAAGGGCGCGGACCGCGCCAAGATCACCGTTATCCACAATTGGGCCGACACCACGGCAATTGCCCCGGAAAGCAAGCACAACCCGTTTGCCGCCACCCACAACCTGGCCGGACATTTTGTGGTACTGCACGCCGGCAACATGGGCCATTCGCAAAACCTGGATGCCGTGATCGACGCAGCCGAGCGCCTGCAGTCGCGGCCGGACATCCTGATGCTGTTTATTGGCGATGGCAACCGGAAGCCCGCGCTGCAGGAAGCGGTTCGCGCCCGCGGCCTCGGGAACGTTCGCTTTCTGCCCTTCCAGCCGCGCGATCAGCTGCGCTGGACCTATGCGTCGAGCGACGTGTGCCTGGTCTCGCTGAAACCAGGGCTGGCCGGCTACATCGTCCCGAGCAAGCTCTACCCCATTCTCGCGGCCGGGCGGCCGTATGTCGCGGCGGTCGAAGGCTCGAGCGAGGTCGCCGCCCTGACGGCCACCCACGAGGCCGGTGTGCTCGTTCCCCCGGGCGACGCCGCGGCCATGGCGTCGGCAATCATCGCGCTCGCTGACGACGAGCCTCGACGACAGGCCATGGGCGGGCGCGCGCGTGAGGCCGCTGCCCTGTTTGCACGCGATCGCCAGGTGGCGGCTCATGCCCGGGCGGTCGAAGAAGTCGCCCGCCGATGATGAAGCGGGCCTTCGACCTGGTCGTCTCTGTTGCGGGCTTACTCGTCTTCTCGCCAGTGTCCCTGTTGATCGCCCTGGCCATCAAGGCTGCGGATGGTGGACCGGTGATGTTTCCCCAGGAGCGCGTCGGCCGCCACGGCCGCGTGTTCCTGGCCTACAAGTTCCGCTCGATGGTGGTCGACGCCGAGAAACTGACCGGTGCGGTGCAGGCCACGGCCAACGACCCGCGCGTCACGCGCGTCGGACGGGTGTTGCGCGCGACCGCGTTCGACGAACTCCCGCAATTGTGGAATATCGTGCGGGGCGACATGAGCATTGTCGGTCCGCGGCCGCTGCGGCCTGGTGAGGCCGACACCACCGCCGACGGCAGGCACCTGCCCCTCAGCGCGATTCCAGGCTACGAGGCACGCCACCGCGTGCGTCCCGGCCTCACCGGTCTTGCGCAGGTATATGCGCCCCGCGACCTGCCGCGTACCGGCAAGTTCCGCTACGACATGCTCTACCAACGCCGCGCCGGTCTTTGTCTCGACCTCCGGCTGATCCTGCTGTCGTTCTGGATTACCGTGCGCGGACGTTGGGAAGATCGCGGCCCCAAGGTTTGACGGTGGCTGCGGCACCCGGCCGGTATAATCTGTCGGCAATGCTCGACGTAGTAATTATCGGCGGTGGTCCAGGGGGCATGTCGGTGGCTCGCAGTCTCGCGGCCCGTGGCCGCTCCGTCACCGTTCTCGAAGAGCACGACAGCATCGGCAACCCCGTCCATTGCACGGGCGTGCTGGCCGAAGACGCCATCGCTACGCTGAACCTGCCCGCGGAGTCGGTGCTGAATCCTCTCTCCACGGTCAAGTTCGTTGCCCCCTCGGGTCACTCGTTCGACTACACCACTGCCACCACCGAAGCCGTCGTCATTGACCGTGCCCTGTTCGACGCTGCCCTGGCGCGCCGTGCGGAGCTGGCGGGCGCGACGGTGCAGCGCGGCCGGCGCGTGACGGCGGTTGACCCCGGCGACAGCGCGGTGCACGTGACGCTGGCGAGCGGCGAAACCCTATCGGCCCGCGCGGCTGTGCTCGCCTGCGGTGCGAACTACACCTTCCAGCGCCGGCTTGGGTTCGGCATGCCGTCCACCTTTCTGCAGTCGGCCCAGCTCGAGCTGCCGGCGTCTCAGTTGGGCGACGTCGAGATTCACTTCGGGTCGGAGATCGCTCCGAAAGGTTTCGCGTGGGCCGTGCCCGTGCAACGGTCCTGCGGCAGCTTCGTGCGCATTGGCGTGATGGCCGACGCCGATGCGGGAGAGTATTTTTCGAGGATGCTGGCGCGGGTGCGCGAGCGATGGTCGGTGGCGGTGCCCGACGCGCTGAGCCCGCGCCGGAGGATGTTGCCGCTCGGAGGCGTCCGGCGGAGCTACACCGATCGGGTGTTGGCGGTGGGAGACGCGGCGGGGTTGGTGAAGCCGACGACCGGCGGCGGGATCTACTACAGCATCGTCAGCGGCGAGAGCGCCGCGGAGGTCCTGGACACGGCCCTGGCGGCCAATGACCTGTCGGCGGCGGCGTTACGAGAATACGAGCGGCGCTGGCGCGCGCGCTTTCAGTCTGAATTCAATGCGCAGTTGGC
>JANMUX010000333.1:0-23095 GCA_031392125.1 Acidobacteriota bacterium
CGCGACAACCGTGACGTCATGGTCGCCTTTGAGTAAGCGGCCTCGAGGTCGCCGCGCGCCACCGCATCGGCCTGCTCGCGCTCGTACTTCGCCTTGATCTCGCGGCGCCGGCCAATCTCGGCCATCTTCTCAATTGGCGGGACGCCATCGAACACGAACGCCAGCTTCGGACCGTGGTCGGCCAGCAACCGCGTCGTGCGAAAAAAGAGACCCGACAAGTGCGAAGTCACGCGGCCGCTCGCGTCGGTCAGGGGCGAGCCATCGCGCAGGCGGATCAGCGCCAGGAACTGGTAGAGCTCGCCCTGGCCATCTACGGCCAGCACCCGGTCGCGCAGATCGCTGAGGGCGATTGGTTGCGGTTCGAGAATCGGAGTGAGGACGACACCCATGCGGTCAGGCAGGCCTCAGCACAACGTCGTACTCCAGAAACAGGGTGCCGGTCTGTGCGTAGAGGCGATGCGACTTCAGCGTCAGGCTAAGTTGTGGTCCTGGAGTCGCCATCATCGGCAGGCCCTTGCCGAGCACCACCGGGATGATCGCGACATCAATGCCGTCGAGCAGTCCGGCGCCCGCCAGTTGGCTGCACAGATTGCCACCGCCCCATAGCCAGAGCGGCTTTCCCGCGCTCGACGCCTTCAACTTTCGAACATGCGACACGGCGTCGCGCGCAAACGTGACGCCGTCACGTTCCCCTTCAGGAAGCGTCTGTGAATACACATAGGTCGGCAGCGCCGGTCCCGGGGCGCCACCAGTAGCCTGAAAGACTTCGTAAGACTTGCGGCCCATGACCAGGCCGCTGTAGCCGGCGTACATCGCTTCGAAGTCGATCTCGGGATCGGCCACGATCCAGTCGAACTCTCCGTTCGGTCCGGCGATGTAGCCGTCAAGGCTTGATGCCACGGAGTAGCGGAGGGTGCGCATAGGGATAGTTTACGGTCTTGGGGGCTTGGGGGCTTGGGGGCTTAAGGGCTTGAGGTCTTGGGGTCTTGGGATACAGTGCGGCCGTGAACACACAACTTCGCTGGTGTCTCGCCAGTTTCGTCCTGGTGATGGTCGTTGCTCAGGATGCGACACGCGTCTCAGCACAAGTGGCGACGGCGACGGCCGCCAATCCTCCCGCGGCGTTCGGCGATCCCGAGCGTCGCAAGAAGTTGGCGACGGCGTTCCCCGAGATTGACCGGGTGATCGCCGCATTCATGGCCCGCGCGCATGTGCCCGGCGCGGCCTGGGGCATTGTCATCGATGGCGAACTCGCGCACGTCGGCGTGTCGGGCTTCCGCGACCTGGGCACGAAGTCGCCAGTCACACGCGATTCGGTGTTCCGCATTGCATCCATGTCGAAGAGCTTCGCGGCCATGTCGATTCTCGCGCTGCGAGACGAGGGCAAGCTGTCGCTCGACGACCTGGCGGAACAGCACGTGCCTGAGCTCAAGAACCTCCGCTATCCGACCACGGATTCGCCCCGCCTGCGCGTCCGCGACCTGCTGTCACACGCCGCCGGCTTTCCGGAAGACAACCCGTGGGGCGATCAACAACTGTCTGCCACTGAAGACGCGTTCACGCGGATGATGCAGCAAGGCATCCCGTTCTCGAACCCGCCCGGCGTTGCCTACGAATACGCCAACTACGGCTTCGCCATCATCGGCCGCATTGTCACCAACGTGTCGGGCAAGCCGTATCGGCAATACCTGAGCGAAACGATCCTGCAGCCGATGGGCATGATCTCGACGACGCTCGAGCCGAACCTGGTGGCGCGCGATCGCATGGCGCTGGGATACCGCTGGGAAGACGAGCAATGGAAGCTCGAACCGGCGCTCGCGGACGGCGCGTTCGGCGTGATGGGAGGCATGCTGACGTCGATCGCTGACCTGTCGAAGTACGTCGGCGCACTGCTGGCTGCGTGGCCGCCTCGGGATGGCGCCGAGACCGGACCAATTCGCCGCTCGTCGTTGCGAGAGATGCAGCAGATCTGGCGGTCGCGACCGGCGACGCTGACTCGCGACGCCGATGGGGCGCCAAACCTGAATTCTGGAGGCTATGGTTTTGGTCTTGGCATCACCCAATCATGCGCCTTCGACCACATCGTCGCGCACAGCGGCGGCCTGCCCGGATACGGCTCGCTGATGCGCTGGCTTCCGAGCTACGGGGTCGGGCTGATCGCGTTCGGTAACGTCACCTACACCGGATGGGGCGGCGTCGCCGCCGAAGCGTTTGACCTGCTGGCCAAGACGGGTGGCCTGCAGCCGCGCATGCCGCAGCCCTCGCCGACTCTCGTGGCGTCACGAGATGCCGTGTCGCGCCTGGTCATGAACTGGGACGACCGGCAGGCCGACGAAATGGCCGCGATGAACCTGTTCCTGGATCGATCGAAAGATCGCCGGCAGAAAGAACTCGCCGACCTGCGCGCGAAGGTCGGGACCTGCACGCCGCCGGCTGCTTTCGATTCGGTCGAGAACTGGCTGCGCGGCGACTGGACGATGAAGTGCGAGCGCGGCGACCTGCGCGTCTCGCTCACGCTGGCGCCCACCATGCCACCGAAGGTGCAATTCCTCGACGTCAGGCTGGCGCAACCGCGGTCGCCGGCAGCCGCTTGCAGGTAGAGACGAACGCGATAGCATTACGCATGCGTTCCAGCCGATTCGCGCTCGTTCTCGCTCTCGCCTTATCGACACTCGCCACGCCACGGGCGCAGGGGCGCTCGTTTGATCTGCTGACGGCGAGCATTGCCGACATTCACGCCGCCGTCGATGCCGGCAAGCTGACCTACGAGGGCCTGGTCGGCCTGTATCTCAAGCGAATTGAGGCGTACGACAAGCAAGGGCCGAAGCTGAACGCGGTAATCACGGTGAATCCACGCGCCGTCGAGATTGCGCGAGCCTTGGACGCCGAGCGCAGGACCAAGGGCCGCAGGGGTCCGCTCCACGGCATTCCAATCGCAGTCAAAGACAACATCGATACCGCCGACATGCCCACGACCGGCGGCAACGAAGTGTTTGCCGGCAACCGCCCCGCTGCCGATGCGACCGTGATCGAGAAGCTGAAGGCGGCGGGAGCAATCATCCTGATCAAGACCAACATGGATGAACTCGCGCAGTCGGTGCGCGGGTTCAGCACGGTTGGCGGACAGATCCTGAATCCTTACAACCTGGCCAAGAACCCGGGTGGCTCGAGCGGCGGCACCGGCGTCGCGATCGCGGCGGCGTTTGCGACCGTGGGCCTCGGCACTGAAACCGGGGTGTCGGTGCGCAGTCCGGCGGCCAACAACTCGCTGGTCGGCGTTGTGCCGTCGCGGGGCACCGTGAGCCGGGCGGGCGTGATCCCGATCTCGTTCACGCAGGATCGCATTGGCGTGCACGCCAAATCGGTGACCGACGCGGCGACACTGCTCGCCTTCATGCGCGGCTTCGACGCCGAGGATCTCGCCACTGCCGAGAGCCTGGAACATGCGGTGCCTGTGTTGACGAACCTCGCGGCCGACAGCTTACGGGGCGTTCGCGTCGGTGTGCTGCGCGACATGTTCCGCAAGGGCCCGGAAGTCGAAAGCGGCAACGCCAATATCGACAAGCAGCTCGCCCTGCTCACCACCAACGGCGCCATCGTCATTGACGGACTGTCAACGGGGACCGACCTGATTAGCCTGATGCCGTCGCTGCGGGTGAATAGCTACGAACTGCGCACGGCGTTTGATGGCTACCTGCGCCGCCGCGGTCCGGCCAGCCCCATCAAGACGTTCGCTGAGCTGTTCGCCAGCGGCAAGTGGCTCAAGGGCGGCGTGCTCGAAGCGCGCTTCAACGACACCATGAAGGCCGGCGATCTCAACACCAACGCCGAGTATCAGGCCCGGCTGCTCAATCAGCGGATGATGCGCCAGCAACTGGTCGGCCTGATGGACCGCTACGGCGTTGACGCGCTGGTCTATCCCATGAAACCGCTTGGCGCGCCGGTGGTGGGGTCGTCAGACGATGGGCTTAGGGATAACAACTTGAGTGCGACGGTGGGCCTGCCCGCGATCGTGATGCCGGCGGGGTGGGATGCGGAGGGCTTGCCGCTGTCGATGGAAATTCTCGGGCGGCCGTTCAGTGAACCCGCGCTGATCAAGATCGCGCACGGCTACGAGCTGGCGAGCAAGCATCGCAGGTCGCCCAAGTCGACGCCATCGCTGCCGGGAGAAGTCATCCCGTTCTAGGTGGCTCCCTTACTGGGGTGCGTGGGTTTTCATGCGGCCGAGGTCGCAACCTTGCGGCAACTGGTCGGCGCTCGGCCTGACGTTGCCCAGGTAGCAGCCGGGTATTACATACAGCGTACGGCTGCCGGTCGGCGCCACGATGACCGGGGGCGCTGGGGCCTTCGCGCCGGTGGACTTCAGCTCGCCGCGGTAAGTGATGGTGCGAGCGGCCTCGATGCGCGTGTCGAAGACCAGCGTTTCGTAGCCGGGCGCTCGAATCTCGATGCGATGCGGGCCGGTCCGCAGGTCGAGTTCGTTTCCCAGGTCGGCGGGCGTGCCAACGAACACACCGTCCACGAAGATCTGCAACAGCGAAGCGGGTTCCACGTCGAGGCGGAGGCGTCCGCTGTCTGACGGCGGCTGGGGCGCGGGGGCCGTATAGGTAGCCGACGGCTGCGTCACCACCACCTGCATCGGCGGTGCGGCGTAGTAGGGATAGGCCGGAATCACGTAGTAAGGCTGAATCACCCTGCCGTATGGTCCGCGCCGCTCTCGCGACGGGTGGTTAGGACGCGGGTCGTGTTCACGTTCCCAAGCCGGCGGGCCTTGGCGCTCCCACGCGGGGGTTTGCGGCCGCTCCCATGACGGCGCCGGAGCGCGCCATTCCCACGGCTTCTGATAAGGGATGGGCGTTGGGAGGCCGATCGACGGCAGCGGCAAGCCGATCGCGCCTGGGCCGTACGGCGAGGGTCGCTCGGACCGGTGCTGTTGCTGTGCACTCGCGGCCGCAGACGTCCCGAAGATCAGCAGAAGCACGCAGAGGTAACGCATGTCACTCACCCGCCGTCAGGTGGCATCGCAGACCGACGGGACAGGTCCATTGTAAGCCCGTTTAGAATTGAAGCGTGCCCGAGCTACCTGAAGTGGAAACGGTTCGCCGAATGCTCGAGCCGGCGATGCGGGCCGCGAAGTTCCGCCGCGTCGTGGTCAACCGGCCCAATCTTCGCATCCCGTTCCCCGACCGCTTCGCCGACCGGCTCCGCGGAATGACCGCCGAGGCAGTGGTGCGGCGCGGCAAATACCTGCTGGTGCCGCTCTCGTCGGGCGAAACGCTGGTCATGCACCTGGGCATGTCGGGATGGTTTCACCTGGCGGCAATCGGCGACCGCAGGCGCGAGGCCGATCCGCACGACCACGTCGTCTTCGTGATGTCGTCGGGACAGACCGTAGTGTTCAACGACCCGCGACGGTTCGGGTTCATGGACCTGGCCGCCGCCGGCGAGCTCGAGGCCTATCCGTCGTTGCGCGCCATGGGACCTGAGCCGCTATCGCCGGAGTTCGACGCCGCAGCACTCGCGCGCGCGACTCGCGGCAAGAAGGCGTCGCTCAAGGTCACGCTGCTCGACCAAGGCGTGGTCGGCGGGCTGGGCAACATCTATGCGAGTGAAGCGCTACACCACGCCAAGCTGTCGCCCTTGCGTTCGGCGTCGGTGATTGCGACCGCTACCGGCGCGCCGCGCAAGAGTGCGGAGCAACTTACCGCGTCGATTAAGGCGGTGCTGACGGGAGCGATTCGACGGTCAGAGTCGCCGTATCGCGCGGGCCGGTTCCGGGTCTACGAGCGGCAAGGCGAGCCGTGCCTGAGACCAGGCTGCAGCGGCGTCATCAGGCAGATTACGCAGGGCGCGCGATCGACCTACTACTGTCCGGCGTGTCAGAAGTGAACCTGCTTCACATTTACGTAGATCGTAAAAGTGAAGCAGGTTCACTTAACGAGGCACGAGCGCGACGCGAAAGCCGATGAAGGCACGGCGCGCGCCGGGGTCCGCGGCGCCACGCGTACTGGTGCGGACCTGGCGGGCCGGGTCAGCGTAGTGACCGCCGCGCATGACCCATAGTGCGTCGGCATCGAGATTGCGACGATCGTCCGATGCGTCGTACGGATACGGCTGATAGGGGCTGCTGGTCCATTCCCACACGTTGCCGCTCATGTCGGCCAGGCCGTAGGCGCATTCGGGGCAGGCAAACTGCCCCACCGGGGTCGGGGCGGTGCCTTCGAAGTTGGCGCGATCGCGGCGCGGCTGGTCGCCCCACGGAAAGGCGCGGCGATCGCCGCCGCGAGCCGCTTTCTCCCATTGCGCTTCGCTCGGCAGTCGCACGCGCCAGCCGGCGCGTACTCGCTCGCCCGCGGCGTTTTGCGCCATGGCAAGCGAGCTCTCGAGCCATCGGCAGTAGGCCACCGCGTTGGGCCACGACACGAACGCGACCGGATGCGTGGGCGACCCGGCCAGCGTGTTGGCATCAACCGGTGCCCGGGTTGCGCGCACGAACGCCGAGTACTGCGCGACCGTCACTTCGTGCCGGCCGATGAAGAAGCCCGGCAAATCAACCGTGCCCTCGCCCTGCGATGACGACCACTTCTCGTTGTCGAAGGCGCGTGGATCCGCGGCAGGGTCAGCGCCCATGGTGAACGGTCCGGCGGGAATCTCGACAAAATCAGGCCACTCGGCAGGAGCGTTCGAGACCTGCCGCCCTTCGAGACCGGGCGCCACGAGCAGCGCGATGGCGCCAATTAGAGCGCCAAGCGCGAGGCGAGTCATCGCGACGCGATGGGCGTGCTGCACGCAAACTCCCAGCCATGGCGGCAGGCCTGCGCGTACAGATCGGGGGTAGGCGTCTCCATCAGGTTCGGGCCGCCCTGTCGGACGAGCAGCCGCAGGTCGATCGCGCGCGGATTGGCTCGGCTTGGGTTCGACGGATCGAGCAGGTTGACGCAACCCGCCTGGAACCGTGCCTCGCACGCGCGAGCGAAGTACGCAAACGCGCGTTCTTCATCCTTGGCCACCAACTGGCCCTCGGTGTAGTGCCGGCCAAGCTCGTTGCATGCCCATCCCGCGTTGTCGCCGCAGTACGACGCTTCAATCCGCAAGAGGCGCGCGCACGCTTGTGGCTTGTCGGCCGCGCAGGCCTGCTCCCAGAACGGCAGCGAATCGCCCTTGTGCATGCCGTCGGCGGCGCCCACCGCGGTCATCACGCCGAAGACCAGGACCCACACCCCCATGTGCGCCAGGTTGGCGCGGCCAAGCGGCGGGTCGAGGCCGAGCGCATGCACCCACGGCCGTGTGCCCACCGCACGCACCGCGCGATCGATCGACGGCACGGCAAGATTCAGCAGCGGGACGCACAGCAGCTTGTCGTAGAAGGTCGGCATGCCAAACGCGCCAAGCAGCGCGTAGAGGCCGAACACGCCCAGGCCGTAGAGCACGCCAAAGATGGCCCGGCCGAGCGGCGTTCGCGGCGACGTGGATGGGTCGGTCACGAGCAGATGCAGCCCGAGAAACACCGCCGACGGAATATCGGAGTCGACGAAATACGGCACGCCGGTGATGGCGGTATAGAGCAGGCTGCCGCCAAACAGGGTGATGGCCGCCATGGCGGTCACCGGTGTAATCGAGAAGAAATACATGACCACCAGCCCGACCAGGAACAGCACTTTGTAAATGTGCGGGCCAAGGCTGAACGTGGTGGCAATCTCCTGGCCCCAGGTCAGGTGAGTAGTGCCAGTGGCGAGCAAGACGACCGAGAAAATGGCAAGGGTGAACGCCGACGGATTGAAGATGTGAACACGCTTGCCGTCGCGCTGCCACCGGACCAAGGCTTTGCCGGCAAAGCCGACCGCGACCAGCAGGAACTGGAACGCGAACCAGTCGTCCACGAACCACAGGAACAGGTTGGTGCTGAAGATGATTGGGAACGGGCCGAACCCAAGCCCGTAGCTTTCGCGCCGCGACCACGACAGCAGCAGGTCGAAGGCGTAGGCGAACAGGAGCTGGCCGAGCAACAGGGGCGCGAAGTCGTAGACCGGCCGCCAGTAATAGCCCCAAAAGGTGTAGACGGTCAGGTGGCAGCAGGCCTGGATGTAGTGCTGCGGCCGGGGAGGCGACAGGTGAATGCCCGGCAGCCCATCCTTAAGGGCCGTGACGGCGACGGCCGCGAGCCAGAGCAGCAGGACCGCGCCCGCGCCCCAAAACGACCACAACAGGCGCTGGCTCCCCTGCAGACGTGGCAACAGCGTCAGCGCCAGCAGACCGGCGGTGAACGCCAACGGCACCAGCAGGAGGCCGGGTGAACGGGCCTGCGGGGTGTCGACCGATTGTTCGGGGCGGCGGGGGGTTCCCTCGCGCCGATCCCGGCGCTTCACTGACGACATAGGTGATTTTCGGTCTTTCCGGGTGAGCTTTAATTTGTACACCACGTCCACGGCCTCCGCAAATGGTTGACAGGATGCCGCCGTCCAGCGCACTCTTGGCGACGCTAGATCTAGAGCTAGCGCCAGACGGGGGAAGCCGGCCCGGCGTAAGTTACATTTTGAGGTGCCGATGAGAACGGGAATGAATCGGAATTGGATCCGCCACGCGTATGCTGGCGGTTTAGTGGTGGCGGTGACGGTGGTCCTGTCGGGCCTCGTTGGCGACGCACAAAATAAGGCGGATTGGCCGAACATCACGGGAGGCGACAGCTCGACGCGCTACTCCCCGCTCGACCAGATCAATGCCACGAACTTCAACACGTTGAAGGTCGCTTGGGAATGGGGCGCTGATTCGGCGCCGGGTGTGGATATCGGCGACATCAACGGCCGCTCGCTGCCCATCTACGTTGACGGCATGCTGCTGACCACGTCGGGGCCGCGCCGCACCGTCGTGTCACTGGATCCAGCCACCGGCAAGACGCTGTGGACTTTCCAGGAGCCCGAGACGCCGCGTCACGCGTACTCGATGCGTTCGAACCACGGTAAGGGCGTCGCCTACGGCCGCGTCAACGGCAAGGGCGTTGTCTACGTCACCACCCCTGGCTTCTTCCTTCATGCCCTGGACGCCAAGACCGGACAGCCGCTCGAAGGCTGGGGCGGCGCCGTGCCCGTGCGCGGCTTCCCGAAGACCGGCTCGGTGGACATGCTCAAGGACCTGATTGCCGATTGGGATCCCTGGAAGAACGCCAAGCTGCCCTACGATCCCGCCCAGGGCTTGCCGCTCTCGCTGGGCTACATCACCACCTCCTCGCCGCCCATCGTCGTCAACGACGTGCTGATCGTCGGCAACTCGGCCGAGCAGGGCTACAACCAGACGCGCGTCGAGAATGTGCCCGGCGACATCCTGGGGTACGACGCCAAGACCGGCAAGTATCTCTGGAAGTTCCATGTCATTCCGCGTCCGGGCGAATTCGGCCACGAGACCTGGGAGAACGACGCGTGGAAGTGGACCGGCGACATCTCGTCGTGGGCGCCGATGTCGGCTGACGCGTCGCGCGGCCTCGTCTACATTCCGACCAACGGCGCCACGGTTGACTACTTCGGCGGCTTCCGCCCTGGCGACAACCTGTTTGGCACCAGCGTGATTGCGCTGGACGTGAAGACGGGTAAACGCGTCTGGCATCACCAGCTGGTGAAACACGACATCTGGAACTACGACACGCCGACCGCGCCAATCCTGATGGACGTGACGGTTGACGGTAAGCGCATCCCTGGCTTGTTCCAGATCACCAAGCAGTCGTGGGTCTACTCCTACAATCGCCAGACCGGCCAGCCGATTTGGCCGTTCGTCGATCGGCCGGCGCCGCAGTCGCTCGTGCCGACTGAAAAGCTGGCCGCCACGCAGCCGCACGTTACCAAGCCGGCTCCGTACGACCTGCAGGGTCGCACCGAAGCGCACCTGATTGACTACACGCCCGAAATCAAGCGGTTGGCGCTCGAGCGCGCCAAGAGCCGCGACCTGCTGGCCCCGCTCTTCGCGCCACCGACGCATCGTGGCAACAAGGAGGGCAAGGGCCCCGCGAACATCTGCCCCGGTGGCGGCGGTGGAGCCAACATCACCGGCCCGCCCGCGGCAGACCCGAACACCGGCATCATCTTCATCGCGTCAACCAGCGGCTGCTCGCCAACGCTGCTGGCTCCCGCGAAGGAGAAGGACAACGACAAGATGACCGGCACGACGCTGGCCGAGTTCGCCACCGCGCGTGGCGAAGGCGCGCCTCCCGCGAAGCCGGATCCCGCCGATCCTCTGTTCGGGTTCCCTGACCTGTTCAAGGGTCCGGTTGGCCGCATCACGGCGATCGACATGAACACCGGCGAACATCTCTGGATGATTCCCCACGGTGACTCGCCGACCGCCCAGCAGGAAGCGTTCAAGAACAACCCGCTGTTGAAGGGCATGACCGTCGACACCAACTGGGGCCGCCGCGGCACCGCCGCGATGGCTGCCACCTCAACGCTGCTGCTGTCGGCCGGCCAGACCGCCGACAACCGGCCGCACCTGTTCGCCATCGACAAGAAGACCGGCAAGCGCGTGGGCGCGGTGCCAACTCGCGTGTTGGGCCAGTACGGCCTGATGACCTACATGCACGCGGGCAAGCAGTACATCGTGTTGCCGCGTAACGGCGGCTACACGACCATGGCGCTGCCGTAACGCGCTAGCGTCTGAACGACAAGGGCCGGGCACAGCAATGTGTCCGGCCTTTTGTTTGTACGGTAACTAGCCACAGAGGACACAGAGGACGCAGAGTCAGTTTTTCGAAATGCGCATTGGCCCGGTTCGGAGCCCGATCGCATTTTGAAGGATTGGCTCTGTGTTCTCTGCGTCCTCTGTGGCTAGATCTTCTCTGTAAGGAACTGATCGATGGCCACGGCGGCACGGCGGCCGTCGTCTATCGCCCAGACGATCAGCGACTGGCCGCGCTGCATGTCGCCGGCGGCGAAGACGCCAGGCACATTGGTCATCCATTGCTCGTCTCGTCCGACGGTGCCACGGTCGTTCAAACGGACGTCGAGGTCGGCGAGCAGGCGGCTCTTCTCCGGACCGACAAAGCCCATGGCCAGCAGCACCAGGTCAGCCTTCATCTCGAACGCGCTCCCGTCTAGCGGTTCGAACGATGCGCGGCCGTCGGACATGCCGCGGCTTACCTTGTGGCCGTGCAGCGTGCAGACGCGGCCGTCGGCATCGCCGGTGAGTTCGGTGGTGGCCACCGCGTAAACGCGGTCGCCGCCTTCTTCGTGCGCGGTCGAGGTCCGGAAGATGTTCGGCCAGAGAGGCCACGGATTGTCCTGGGCACGCTGGTTCGGCGGAGTCGGCAGCAACTCGAGCTGTCTGACCGACAAAGCGCCCTGACGGTGCACCGTTCCCAGGCAGTCGGCACCGGTATCGCCACCACCGATGATCACCACGTGCTTGCCGGCAGCGGTGATGGGCTCAGTCACCAGCTGGTCGCCCTGGCAGCGTTGGTTCTGCTGCGTCAGGTATTCCATGGCAAAGTGGACGCCCTTCAGTTCGCGTCCTGGCACGGTGAGGTCACGCGGACTGCCGGCGCCACCGGCGAGCAAAATGGCGTCGAAGTCGCGCTTTAGATCGTGCGCCGTGACGTCTTCGCCGACGTTCATGCGGGTGCGGAATACCACGCCTTCTGCCGTCATCAGGTCGAGACGGCGATCGAGCACCCGCTTCTCCATCTTGAATTCTGGGATGCCGTAGCGCAGCAGGCCACCAACGCGATCGGACTTCTCGAACACGGTCACGCTGTGGCCGGCGCGATTGAGCTGCGCGGCGGCGGCGAGGCCCGCAGGACCGGAACCGATGACCGCCACCTTCTTCCACGTGCGCGTCACCGGCGGTTCGGGAACGATCCAACCCTCATCGAAGGCCCGATCGACGATCGACAGCTCGATTGACTTGATGGTGACGGGATCCTTGTTGATTCCCAGGACGCACGAACCCTCGCAGGGCGCCGGGCACAACAGGCCGGTGAACTCCGGGAAGTTGTTGGTCTGGTGCAAGCGCTCGATGGCGGATCGCCAGTTGTTCTTGTAGACCAGGTCGTTCCAGTCGGGAATCAGGTTGCCGAGCGGGCAGCCCTGGTGGCAGAAGGGAATACCGCAGTCCATGCAGCGGGCGGCCTGGCGCGTCAGGTCTTCAACCGGATATGCCTTGTAGACATGACGGTAGTCGCCCACGCGCTCGGTGACCGGGCGCGTGGGTTGCTTGCTGCGCGAGAACTCGATGAAACCAGTCGGCTTGCCCATCACGCCACCAGATCGCTGAACGCCGGCTCACGTGATTCAGCGCGTGCCTTCGCCTCTGCTGCCTTCACCCGTTTGAAATCGCGCGGCATCACCACCACGAACAGCTGATGCATGGTGGGCCATGACTGCAGCACGCGCTCGCCAACAGCGCTGTCGGTGAGCTCGACGTGGCGAGCGATCAGGTTCCGGACCAACTCGATCTCCGCCGCATCTTCGAGGTGCTCGAGCGCCACCATGTCGATGTTGCAGTTGAGGGCGAACGAGCCGTCGGTGTCGAGCACGTAAGCGACGCCGCCGCTCATGCCGGCCGCGAAGTTACGGCCGGTCGGGCCCAACACGACGATGCGGCCGCCGGTCATGTACTCACAGCCGTGATCGCCGACACCTTCGACCACCGCCTGAGCGCCGCTGTTGCGCACAGCAAAGCGCTCGCCGGCGACACCCCGCACAAACGCTTCGCCACCCGTGGCGCCGTAGAGCGCAACGTTGCCGATGATCACGTTCTCTTCAGCCGCAAAGGCGGCGTTGCGCGGTGGCCGCACAATCAGACGGCCGCCTGACAGGCCCTTGCCGACAAAGTCGTTGGCTTCGCCGGCGAGCGACAAGGTGATGCCGCGCGGGATGAAGGCGCCGAAGCTCTGGCCTGCCGATCCGGTGAAGTTCACGCGAATGGTGTCGTCCGGCAGCCCGTCGCCCCGGTAGCGTTTCGTCACTTCGTAACCGAGCATGGTGCCGGCGGTGCGATCGGTATTGCGAATCGGGAACGACAACTCTACCGGCGTGCGATGGTCGA
This sequence comes from Acidobacteriota bacterium, assembly GCA_031392125.1. Lineage (GTDB taxonomy): Bacteria > Acidobacteriota > Vicinamibacteria > Vicinamibacterales > UBA2999 > 12-FULL-67-14b. The sequence goes on from JANMUX010000333.1 coordinate 13,027, forward strand.
GTGCGGGAGCCGCCTGGTCGATCAGGCGCCGATCAAGCACGTTGGCCAGGCCCGCATCCTGCGTGCAGGTCGCGCGCCGGGCGGTGCCAGCCGGCATGTCCGGTACGTAGAGCAACTGGGACAGGTCGACGCCTTTCGCCTTCCAGTGGTCCTTGGCCGGCTCGAAATCGAGGCATTCGGCGCGGCCGATCATTTCGTCGAGCGTCCGGAAACCGAGTTCGGCCATCAGCTCGCGCACTTCCTGCGCGATGAAATGGAAGAAGTTCTGCACGAACTCGGGCTTGCCGGCAAAGGTCTTGCGCAGTTCCGGGTCCTGCGTGGCGATGCCGACCGGGCAGGTATTGAGATGGCACACCCGCATCATCACGCACCCCATCACGACGAGCGGCGCGGTGGCGAAGCCGAACTCCTCGGCACCGAGAAGCGCGGCGATCACGACGTCGCGGCCGGTTTTCATCTGGCCGTCCACCTGCACCACGATGCGGTCGCGCAGGCGGTTCATCAGCAGTACCTGCTGCGTTTCAGCGAGGCCGAGTTCCCATGGCACGCCGGCATGCTTCAAGCTAGTGAGCGGCGAGGCGCCGGTGCCGCCGTCATGGCCCGAAATCAAGACGACGTCGGCATGGGCCTTCGAGACGCCGGCGGCCACGGTGCCGACACCCGACTCGGCGACCAGCTTGACGTGCACGCGCGCCACCGGGTTCGCGTTCTTCAAGTCGAAGATCAACTGTGCGAGGTCTTCGATGGAGTAGATATCGTGATGCGGCGGCGGAGAGATCAGGCCGACGCCTGGTGTCGAGTGCCGCACCTTCGCGATCCACGGATAGACCTTGTGGCCCGGAAGCTGCCCGCCTTCACCTGGCTTGGCACCCTGTGCCATCTTGATCTGGATGTCGTCGGCGCTAACCAGGTACTCGCTGGTCACGCCGAATCGGCCGGATGCCACCTGCTTGATCGCGCTGCGACGCGAGTCGCCGTTCAGCTCGGGGACATAGCGCGCAGGATCCTCTCCGCCCTCGCCGGTGTTCGACTTGGCGCCCATCCGGTTCATGGCAATTGCGAGAGTCTCGTGCGCTTCGCCGCTGATTGATCCGTACGACATGGCGCCGGTTGAGAAGCGCGGCAGGATTGCCTCGATCGGCTCGACTTCGTCGAGCGACAACGCCGGCCCCGCGGGCTTCATCCGGAACAGGCCGCGCAGGGTCGCGCGCTGCTTGCTCTGGTCGTCGACCAGGCGGGTGTAGTCCTTAAAGATGTTGTATTGGCCTGTACGGGTGGCGTGCTGGAGCTTGAAGACCGTGTCGGGATTAAAGAGGTGGACCTCGCCATCTCTGCGCCACTGGTACTCGCCGCCGTTCACGAGCGCGGCCGCGCCAGAAGGTGCAGGACTGAAGTTCCGTCCTCCGGGCACGACTCCGCCGAATGCTCGGGCATGCCGCTGGCGCACCTCTTCCGAGATTTCCTTCACGCCCACGCCGCCAATGCGCGAGGCGGTGGACGTGAAGTACTTGTCCACGAACTCGCGGTCAAGACCGATCGCCTCGAAGATCTGCGCGCCGCAGTAGCTCTGCAGCGTGGAGATGCCCATCTTCGACATCACCTTGAGCACACCCTTGTTGAGCGCCTTGATGTACTTGGTGACGGCCTGGTTGTGCGTGACATTCGGCAGCGAGCCCTGGCGAATCAGGTCGTCGAGCGTCTCGAAGGCAAGGTATGGATTGACCGATCCGGCGCCGTAGCCTATCAAGAGCGCCACGTGATGAACTTCGCGGGCGTCGCCGGTTTCGACCAGCAAGCCGCACTTGGTGCGCGTACCCTCGCGGACGAGATGGTGATGCACGCCCGCCGTTGCCAGCAGGCTCGGAATCGGCGCGTGCTTGGCGTCGACGCCCCGGTCCGACAGGATCAGGATGCCGTAACCCGAGGCCACCGCGGCGCTCGCCTTGCGGCATAACTCCGCCATCGCGCGCTCGAGGCCGGGCCCATCCTCATCCGGGTTGTAGAGCAGCGGAAGGGTGGTCGATCGGAACGGCGAGCCCGGCGGCAGGTGACGCAACTTGGCCACCTGATCGTTGTGCAGTACCGGAAACTCAACTTTGATCTGCCGGCAGTTCGCCGGCACCGGATCGAGCAAGTTTCCCTCAGGCCCGATGGTCGATCCCATCGAGGTGACCAGCTCTTCGCGAATGGCATCGAGCGGCGGATTGGTCACCTGCGCGAACAGTTGCTGGAAGTAGTCGTAGAGCAGCCGCGGCTTGTCCGAGAGCACGGCCAGCGCGGTGTCGGTGCCCATCGAGCCAATCGGCTCTTCGCCGTTCAGCGCCATGGGCGTCATCAGTACGCGCAGGTCTTCTTGCGTATAGCCAAACGCCTGCTGGCGGCGGACGACGGTTTGATGATCGGGTCGCTCGGCGGCAGCGTTTGGCAGGTTCTCGATGTCGACCAGGTTCTGCCGCAGCCAGTCTCCGTACGGCTGCTCGCTGGCGAGGGTGCGCTTAATCTCCTCGTCACTGATGATGCGGCCCTGGCCGGTGTCGATCAGCAGCATCTTGCCGGGGCGCAGGCGATCCTTGCGGACGATGTTGTCGGCGGGGATGTCGAGCACGCCGACCTCCGACGCCATGATGACGAGGTCGTCCTTGGTGATGCAGTAGCGCGACGGCCGCAGGCCGTTGCGGTCGAGCACGGCGCCAATCAGCGTGCCGTCGGTGAAAGTGATGGAGGCCGGACCGTCCCACGGCTCCATCAGCGACGAGTGGTACTCGTAGAACGCGCGCACCGCCGGGTCCATGGCGTGATTTCCGGACCAGGGCTCGGGAATCATCATCAGCACCGCATGCGGCAGCGTGCGCCCGGCCATGACCAGGAACTCGAGCACGTTGTCGAACGTCGCGGTGTCGCTGCCACCCGGGGTGATCACCGGCAACACTTTATGGAGTTCGTCGCCGAACACGCTCGACTTCAGCAGGCCCTCGCGCGCCTTCATCCAGTTGGCGTTGCCGCGCAGTGTGTTGATCTCGCCGTTGTGCGCGACGTAGCGGTAGGGGTGGGCCAGCGGCCACGACGGGAAGGTGTTGGTCGAGAAGCGCTGGTGAACCAACGCCAGGGCCGATTCAAATTCCGGATCGGACAGGTCGGGGAACATGCCCTCGATCTGCGTGGCGGTGAGCATGCCCTTGTAGATGAGCGTGTTCGCCGAAAGGCTGGCGAGGTAGAAGTTCTTGCGGTGCTCTGGCGCCAGGTTCAAAGTGGCCACCTCGTGCTCGACGCGCTTGCGCGCGATGTAGAGCTGGCGCTCGAAGGCGGGGCCACGCGTCCGCGGGCCGGTGTCCGCCGAGCAGACGAAAAGCTGCTCGAATACTGGCGCGACCGCGGCCGCGCTCCTGCCAATCTTGGAGGCGTCGGTTGGTACTGGGCGCCAGCCGAGCACGGCGAGGCCTTCTTCGACGGCAATGCGATGAACGAGAGCGCGAATCTGCGCCTGCACCTTGTAATCGGTGGGCAGAAATACGAGCCCGGCGCCATAGGCGCCCGCCGACGGCAGCAGGAATTGGACGGTCTTGCGCAGAAAGCGATCCGGCATCTGGACGAGAATGCCGGCGCCGTCACCGGTGTCGGGGTCCGAGCCGCACGCGCCGCGATGTTCGAGGTTGATAAGGAGGTCGAGGGCCTGGCGGACTATCGAATGCGAGCGGGCGCCCTTGATGTGCGCGACAAAGCCCACGCCGCAGGCGTCGTGCTCGTCGGTGGAGCGATAAAGGCCCCGCTGGTCACTGAGGTCGTCCATGGCGTTCTCCGTCCACCTTCGCAGCGAAGCTGCTTCGGTGGACGCCCACCGAAGCTCCGCGTTATGCAAGAAGCGTAGGTGGGCGAGAAGCTATTAGAGAGAATCACCACCTATAACAGAAGCGCAATCTGTTCATATTTAGCATGCGCTAAAGTGATTGATTGGAATCGGCGTGAACCGGCGTCACGGCATCCTGATCCGATTCCCCGGTCCGGATGCGGTAGATCTTCTCGATCGGCAGCACCATGATTTTCCCGTCGCCCACTTCCCCGGTCCGCGCCGCGCTCAAAAGAATCGCGATGGTCGGCTGCACGAAGTGGTTCGAGACGCCGATTTCAATCCTCACCTTTTCCGCCAGCGCCATTTTCACGCTGGTGCCGCGATAGTTCTCGACGTGCTCGATCTCGCCGCCGTGACCCTGCACGCGGCTGATCGTCAGGCCGCGCACATCCGCGTGGAACAGCGCCTCGAGCACATCGCTCAACTTCTCGGGACGAACGATCGCGACGATCAGCTTCATAGCGCTCCCCCGCCATGCACCGCCACGACGTCGACGGCGCTACGCGCCAGGGACGATTCCTTCGGCTTCACCAGGATGGCGCCGTCGCCGTGCGTGTAGGCCTCTTCGCCGTGATCCGTCACGTCCAGGCCCAGGCCTTCGTGTCGGTCGCCAATGCGAAGCGGCATCACCAGGGCCAGGGCCTTGAGCAGCGCGAACGTCATGCCGCCACTGTAAGCCAGCACAATGACGACGCTCGCCAGCTGGGTAAGAACCTGGCCAGGATTGCCGCCCAGCAGACCGTTGGCGCCACCACTCCACGCCGCTTCGGCAAACACACCGGTCAGAATGGCACCGGTCGCGCCGCCCAGCCCATGCGCGGCGACCACGTCGAGCGAGTCATCGAGCTTGGTCTTGGCGCGGTAGATCAGGGCGAAATAACTGGGGAACGCGCCAATCGCACCCATCGCAATGGCCGACATGGGGCTGATGTAGCCCGCCGCCGGGGTCACGACGACGAGGCCTACGACAATGGCGGTGGCCGCACCGACGGCGGTGACGCGTCCGCCGCGCACCAGGTCGATCAGCGTCCAGGAGGCGAGCGTCGCTGCCGGCGCAAGCAGCGTGTTGGCAAAGGCCAGCGATGCGGTGGTGCCGGCCGAGAGCGCGCTACCGGCATTGAAGCCAAACCAGCCAAACCACAGCAACCCGGCGCCCAGCATGACAAACGGCACGTTGTGCGGAAGAATGGCGTGCCGTCCATAGTCCTTTCGCGGACCGACGACTAGCGCGGCCACCAGCGCCGCCGATGCCGCGTTCACGTGCACGACCGCGCCGCCGGCAAAGTCGAGCGCACCCATCGACGCCAGGAACCCGCCACCCCAGACCCAGTGCGCGACCGGGGCATAGACAACCAGCACCCACGCCGTAATGAACGCCAGGTAGGCGTTGAACCGCATGCGCTCAGCCACCGCGCCGGAAATCAGGGCCGGTGTGATGATGGCAAATGTGCCCTGAAAACACATGAACAGAAGATGCGGAATCGTGCCTTGCGCCTCGAGCCCGACGCCGCGCAGGCCCGCAAACGCCAGTGACCCGATGGCCGGACCGCCGGGCGCGAACGCCAGCGAGTAACCGAGCAGCGCCCAGACCACGGCCACCGGGCCGAGAGCAATGAAGCTCATCATCATGGTGTTGAGCGCGTTCTTGGACCGCACCAACCCGCCGTAGAAGAAGGCGAGCGCCGGCGTCATCAGGAGCACCAGCGCCGTGGACACGAGCATCCACGCGATGTCGGCGTTGTTCATGACGATATTGAATAGGTAGACGCCATCTCATGTCCAATATGAGAAAGTTGTGGTTTCCATCCTGGGGAAAGGGGACGATTGGGCTGCATGGCCACACAGACCAAGACCCGCTTTGACTGGAGCGACCCGTTCCTGCTCGACCAGCAGCTGACCAACGAAGAGCGAATGGTGCGCGACACCGCCCGCGACTACTGCAAGGACAAGCTGGCGCCCCGCGTGCTCGACATGTTCCGGCACGAGAAGGCCGACCCCTCGATCTTCCGAGAGCTCGGCGCCCTCGACATGCTCGGCATCGTGATACCCGAGGCCTACGGCGGCGCGGGACTGGGGTACGTGGCGTACGGGCTGGTCGCGCGTGAACTGGAACGCGTCGACTCGGGCTTCCGCTCGATGATGAGCGTGCAGGGTTCGCTCGTCATGGTGCCGATCAACGAATTCGGCACCGAAGCGCAGAAGAAGAAGTTCCTGCCGAAGCTCGCGACCGGCGAGTGGATTGGCTGCTTTGGCCTGACCGAACCCAACGCCGGCTCCGATCCGGGCAGCATGACCACGCGCGCGAAGAAGGTAGACGGCGGCTACTCGCTGACCGGCACCAAGTCGTGGATCAGCAACAGCCCGATCGCCGACGTCTTCATCGTGTGGGCCAAGGACGATGCGGATGTCATTCGCGGGTTTGTGCTGGAGAAGGGGTCAAAAGGCCTGACCGCCCCGCCCATTCACGGCAAGGTCGGCCTGCGCACGAGCATCACCGGCGAGGTCGTGATGGACAACGTGTTTTGTCCGGAAGAAAACGCGTTCCCCGACGTGAAGGGATTGAAGGGGCCGTTCACCTGCCTGAACAGCGCGCGCTACGGTATTTCATGGGGCGCGCTCGGCGCCGCCGAAGATTGCTGGCTGCGCTCGCGCGAGTACGTGCTCGAGCGCAAGCAGCTCAACCGGCCACTGGCGGCAAACCAGTTGATCCAGAAGAAGCTGGCCGACATGCAGACCGAGATCGCGCTTGGCCTGCAGGGCTGCCTGCGCCTGGGCCGCATGAAAGAGGAAGGCACCGATGCCGTCGAGATCACGTCGCTGCTGAAGCGAAACTCAGCGGGCAAGGCATTGGACATCGCGCGCATGGCGCGCGACATGATGGGCGGCAACGGCATCACCGACGAGTTCGCGGTGATTCGTCACCTGGTCAACCTGGAAGTCGTGAATACCTACGAAGGCACTCACGACATCCATGCGTTGATTCTTGGCCGCGCGCAAACCGGCATTCCGGCGTTCGCGAACTGATTACTTCACGAACTTCAAGACGTCGGCAATCAGGCGGTCCTTGTGCGAGGCGAGCAGCCCGTGCGGGGCCCCGTCGTACTCAATCAGCGTGCTGCCGGGGATTCCCGCGTGAGCGGCCCGCGCAGAGGCGTCAATCGGCACCGTTTTGTCCTCGGTGCCATGAATGATCAGCGTCGGCACAGTAAAAGCCTTGAGGTCGGGGCGCAGGTCGGTCGTGCCAAATGCCTTGGCGCACGCCAGCGTGGGTTTAAGGCCGGCATACATCGACTGGTCGCGTGACCACTCGAGCATTTCGTCGCTCACCGGGTGCGACGTCAGGCTCACACCATAGAAATCTTTGAAGAAGCCCGACCAGAACTTGGCGCGATCACCCTTGATGCCGGCGCCGATCTGGTCGAACATCGCTTGCGGCGTTCCGTTCGGGTTGTCCGGCGTCTTCAGCATGTAGGGAACGATCGACGCAATCAGGATGGCCTGCTTCACATTGGCGGCGCCGTGGCGCGACAGGTAGCGGGCGACTTCGCCACCGCCCATCGAGAAGCCCAGCAGCGTGACGTCCTTGGCCTTGGTGTGTGCCAGCACGGCCGCCAAATCGTCGGCAAGGGTGTCGTAGTCGTAGCCCTCCCACGGTTGGTGCGACCGGCCAAACCCGCGGCGGTCGTAGGAAATGGCGCGTAAGCCGTTGTCGGCGAGCACCATCGACAGATCGTCGAACGTGTCTGATGACAGCGGCCAGCCGTGCATCATGACGACCGGGCGGCCAGTGCCCCAGTCCTTGTAATACAGCTTGGTGCCATCGGATGTCTTGACGTAACTCATGCGCAGATCCTCTTTTCGTCGAATATGACCCTTCCCCGACGTGCACGATGAGTGCCAGCGCGACTGCGTCGCCACGGTTCCGGACCATGATGTTAAATGGTTCCGCTGTCGGTTCTTGACCTCTCGCCCATCATTGAAGGCGGCACGCCCGCCGACGCGTTCCGCAACACGCTCGACCTCGCGCAGCACGCTGAACGGTGGGGCTACAAGCGGTTCTGGCTGGCCGAGCACCACAACATGCCCGGCATCGCCAGCGCGGCAACGGCGGTGGTGATCGGGCACGTGGGCGCCGGCACCAAGACCATTCGCATCGGCGCCGGCGGCATCATGCTGCCCAATCACGCTCCACTCCAAGTCGCCGAGCAGTTCGGCACGCTCGCCTCGCTGTTCCCCGGTCGCGTCGACCTCGGGTTGGGGCGGGCGCCAGGGACCGATCATGCCGCTGCCTTCGCGCTTCGGCGCACGCTCAACACCAATCCTGACGCGTTTCCCCAAGACGTGATGGAGGTGATGGATTATTTCCGCACGCCCAAGCCCGGCCAGGCGGTTCGCGCGGTTCCGGGTGGCGGACTGTCGGTACCGGTCTGGATTCTCGGCTCGAGTACGTTCGGCGCACAGGTCGCGGCCGCGCTCGGCCTTCCCTTTGCGTTTGCATCACACTTTGCGCCGGCGCTACTGGACGAGGCGGCGAGAATGTATCGCGAGCGGTTCACGCCGTCTGAGCATCTCAAGGAGCCCTACCTGCTGCTCGGTGTCAACATCGTCGCTGCTGACACCGATGAAGAGGGACGGTTCCTGGCTTCGTCGGGGCGGCAATCGTTCGCCAGCTTACGAGCCGGCCGGCCGGGTCCGCTGCCGCCACCGTCGAAGGAATGGGAACGCGACCCAGCGGAAGCCACGGGCCTCAGCCAGCCGACGCGGGTGTCGTTTGTTGGATCTCCCAAGACAGTCAGGGAACAAATGGCGGTCTTTGTCGAGCGGACCAAAGCCGACGAACTGATCGTCGTCTCGCACATCTACGATCACGCGGCGAGGCTGCGGTCGTACGAGATTGCGGCGGCTATGTCACTGCCGATCGCACGTTGAAGCGCGGCTCTTGCCATTCCTGACTGGCCATCACCTGTTCGAGATGGGTGACCGCGTCCCACACGTCAACGAACCGCGTGTAGAGCGGCGTGAAACCAAAGCGCAGGATATCTGGCGCGCGGAAGTCACCAATGACGCCTCGAGCGATTAGCGCTTGCATAATTGGATAGCCACCGGTCGTGTGAGCGAAGCTGGCCTGGCTGCCTCGGTCGGCGGCTTCGCGCGGCGTGACCAGGTTAAGACCGTGCCCTTGGCAGCGTGACTCGACGAGGCCGATGAACAGGTCGGTCAGCGCAATCGATTTCTGACGAATCGCGTCGAGTCCACCGAAGGGTTGCGCCGCGAGCACGGTGTCGACGCCGCATTCGAGGGCTGCCAACGACAGCATGGGTGGGGTGCCGCAGATGAAGCGCGACATGCCGGCGCCTGGCTGATAGTCCGGCGTGAACGCGAATGGCGCGGCGTGGCCGAGCCACCCTGACAAAGGCTGGCGCCAGCCTTCGCGATCCATCCACTGAACGTGGCGGGGGTGCGCCCAGGCGAATGCCGGTGCCCCCGGCCCGCCGTTCAAGTATTTGTAACCGCAGCCCACGGCGAAGTCGGCGTTGGCGCTCGTCAGGTCGACCGGCACCGCTCCCGCGGAGTGCGCAAGGTCCCACACCACCAGCGCGCCGGCGTCGTGCGCCGCTTTGGTGACCTGATCCAGGCGATGCATGCGGCCGCTCCGGTAGTTCACGTGCGTCAACATCAGGACCGCGACGCGATCGTCAATCAGGGCCGGGAGTTCGTCAGTGTCTGCGAGCACCATCTCGAACCGGTGCGCGCGCGCCAGCGTGTCGGCAATGTAGAGGTCGGTAGGAAAGTTGGTGCGCTCGGACAAGATGCGAAGGCGAGCCGCTGCCGGCGACCTGTTCTGCGCGACCGAAAGAACCAGCGCGGCGCTCAACATCTTGTAGAGATTGACCGAGGTCGAATCGGCGACCACCACCTCGCCGGGACCGGCGCCAATCAAGGTGGCTATCTTGTCGCCGATGCGCTGCGCAAGATCGATCCAGCCGGCGGTGTTCCAGCTGCGGATCAGCCCGGCACCCCACTCGTCGGCCACGACCTTGGCGACCCGGCCCGCCGTGGCTGCGGGCAGCGCGCCAAGCGAGTTGCCGTCAAGATAGATGACCCCTTCGGCGTCTGCCCGCGCCAGCGAGAACTGGCTACGCAGGGGAGCGAGCGGGTCGGCGGCGTCGAGGGCCAGGCAGTCGTCTCGTGTCGTCATGGCAGTGACCGCAGCACGGCGCG
>JANMUX010000394.1:0-4136 GCA_031392125.1 Acidobacteriota bacterium
CCCGCTGGATCGCGCAAGCGTCGGTCGGGCGCTGGCCGGGTGCGGGGTCGGCACACTTGGCCGACAGGTGGCCGCTCAGCAAGTACGGAATGGCGTGGCCATAAACCTCGTGCGCTAGGATGCGATCGAGGTCCGCGGCCAAATCAAACTTCCGCCAGTTGCGCGCATGCAACGTCTCGAGCAGTTCGACGTTGACGATGACGATGACGGTGTCGACCCGAAGGTGGGCGTCAGGAATGGGCTGCACTTCGGCGAGCACGTCCGGATCGAAAGGCTTTTCCGGCCGACCGTCGGCATCGGTCAGGCGCACGCGGTCGGGCGTGACGATGATGGCGCGCCGACCAGTCCGGGACAGGTCTGCCAGCGCTTCACGCCAGGCCGCACTGCCGGCATACAGCCGGTCAAGGCTGGCGCGAATTGCCGGGTGGTGAGTGCTAAGCGGTTCCGTTTCAGTAAGTTGGGTGGTGGCAGTGCCGCCGGTCTGAGCCGAGGCAGGAGTCGGGACCCCGACAAGGTATGCCGCGATAACGAACGAGGCGAACCTGAAGCCGAGGCTCACACCCATAAAACAGTGATGTAACGTTAATGTTAATTGTGTGTTACTTCAAGTAAATTTTCCTTTCGAAAAGCTATAAATAGGCCCTCGCTAGGCGCGTAGGCCACCCTCGTGACTTTGACCCACGCGTTCTCGAACTGTAACTGATAGGCCGACGGCACAGCGACCGCACCCCCCCTGCGCGGCCGACAACGACAACACTTCCATCATCACCAGCAACTTCATTGCGAACTCCCTTCCGATATGAGGCCCCATAGAACGGCCGCCAACAAGCCAGCCAATACTGCGAAGACGACGCCGTAGCCGGTAGCGCCTGCTAACGCGGCGGCGGCCACCGGGCCGGCCGCACGCGCCAGTTGTTGTGGGCGCGCGAACAAGCCGTTCAGCTCGCCCGCGCGCGCTTGTCCGTAGAACACCACGACCAAGTACGGCCGCGCGATGGTCGCCAGTCCCGAACCACACGCGAACAAGGCCACGCCCGTGGCAATCAAGCCAAGCGAGTGTGACGCCGCGAGCATGAGCAATCCGACAACCTGCAGGCCGGCGCTCGCGGCCAGAAGCGCCCTCGGCGTCACCAGGCTGGTGTTCTGAGCAAACAGCACGCGACCGGGAAGCTGCATGATGCCGAACAGACCGCCGATGGCGGCGGAGTTCGCCGGCGACAAGCCGCGTTCAATCAACGCCGGCACGAGGTTGGTCGCAAATGCGGCACCCGCCAGGCTGGAGGCGGTGAAGAGCGCGATGAGAGTTGCCTGGCGCGGCGGCAACTCTGGACGGGGCGCTACTTCCTGATGGAGCCGAACCTCCTGGCGAGGCATCTCTTCACGACGGGCGGGTACGTCCTCTTCAAACCCGTAACGGTGCACCGCGAGTGTCGTCGCCGCCAGGATGGCGGCCAGTGTGCCGACCGCCACTCGCCATCCGCCGCGATCGACCAGCTCACCCGTCAACGGCAGGAATATCGTGCTGGCGAAGCCGCCAAACACCGTGATGGTGGCAATCGCCCGCAACCGATCGCCGGCATGATCGATCGCCTTGCCGACGATGCCGAAGATGGGTTCGTAGAGGATCGCAGACATGCACACGCCGATGGCGGCCCAGATGGGATACGAGAGATAGACGTTAGGCACCAGCGCCCACGTCGCGAGCAGGCCGGCCGCGGTGAGGCCACCGGCCAGCACCACGAACGAACCGTGCCCGCGATCGACGAGCTCGCCAATGTGCGGCGACAGCAGCGCCGAGACCAGCAAGGCCAGTGAGAACGCACCGGCTACCACCCACCGCTCAGCGCCAAACTCGCGCTCGATCGGAACGAGGACCACGCCGAACGCGTAATACAGCACACCCCAACTGACGCATTGGCCGAGGCCAACCGCCCAGACCGCGCGCCGGGTCATTTGCGCGCGAGCGTTCCGATCTGAAGCAACTGCGGTGCCGGCCCGCAGCCGCAACCGCCCTCCCCTGCTGCCTTCGCTTCCGCATCTTGGACGCAGCATGCATTCACTTCTGCCGGGGCCGGTCCGCCACAGCATCCCGCTGCGCCGGCGACGCTCGTGGTGTTACAGACGCCGGTTTCCGGCAATTCCAATTCCACGCGCGCGGCCGCCGCCAAGTCGCCATCGAGAAATGCGACCACCGACCGCACCTGTTCGTAGCCGGTGGCGAGCAGGAACGTTGGCGCGCGGCCGTAGCTCTTCATGCCGACGACAAAGAAGTCTTTTTCAGAATGGGCGAGTTCGGTAGCGCCGTGGGGACGCACCGTGCCGCAACTGTGTTCGTTGGGATCGATCAGCGGACCGAGGGCGGCAGTGCATTCAAGCCACGGATCCATGCTGGTGCGCACTTCGGTGAGCATGGCGAGGTCGGGACGGAACCCGGTGCACACAATCAGTTCGTTCGCGGCGATCGACAACGTTTCGCCGCGCAGCGCACCCGTGAGGGCAAGGCCATCGGCCGAGCGCGCGATCGATCGAATGCGGTAAGGGGTGAACACCGTGAGACGCCCGGCCTCGACCGCTTGCTTGGCCCGCGCGCCGAGTTGTCCGCGCGCTTCGAGCGCATCCGCCGCACCACCTCCCCACACGGTCTCCAGGTTGTCGCGCCGCATGACCCAGACGATCTCGGTGCCTGGCGACTGGTCACTCAGCTTCAGCAAGTCCAGGATGACGTTGAACGCCGAGTGGCCACTGCCGACCACGACGACGCGCTTGCCGGCGTAACGCGCGCGCGCGGAACCGGTGACGTCTGGAATGCCGTAGCTGATGCGATCGCCGTTCTCGCGCTCACCGGGCACCGCCAGGCCGCTCGACCCTGCCGGGTTGGGCTTGCTCCACGTGCCGGTGGCGTCGATCACCGCGCGCGCTTCGATGACCTGTCCGTCCTCGAGGTGCAGTTCGAACGGCTGCTGGTCGCGGCCCTTTGTCCTGACCTTGTCGAAGTCTTTTCGCCCAATCGCCACCACTCGCGCGTTCAATCGCACGTGCGGGGCAATCGCCGGGTGCCTTCCAAGCGGCGCCACGTAGTGGTCGATTAGATCGTGGCCAGTAGGCAGCACCTCGTCGGCCGGCGCCCGCCACCCGGTCGTCTCCAGGAGTTGCCGCGCCACTTTGTCCGCGGTGTAGCGCCACGGCGAGAACATGGCGACATGACCCCACTCGCGGACGGCGGCGCCAACCTCGGGGCCGGCCTCGATCACGACGAAGGGCATTCCCCTGGCCACCAGGTGGGCCGCCGCGGTGAGGCCCACCGGGCCCCCACCGACGACGGCCACTGGCTGCAATGCATGTGGTGAGTTCATATTCGTGTTAGCGAATATACGGACCCGTGATATATCTGTCAACACGAATATGTCGTCGCCCTGCTGTTCTGCCAAGCCGGCACCCAAGGTGAAGGATCTCGAGGCCCTGACCCAGGTCTATGCGGCGCTGGCCGATCCGACCCGGCTGCGTATCCTGGCCCTGCTCCGGGACGGAGAAATTTGCGTCTGCCACTTGCACGCCAGCCTTGACGTGCCCCAACCGACCGCCTCACGGCACCTCGCCTACCTGCGCAAAGCGCGCCTGGTGGAGGCCCGCCGCGAAGGCATCTGGATGCACTATCGCCTGACGCCGATCGCCAGCCCGGTGGTGGCGGCCGTTGTCGCGTCCGCTCTCCACGCCCTGACGCACACGACCGTCAGCGTCAGCGACGAACGCCGGCTGCACGTCGCCCGCAAGGCGCCCGCCTTCGCGCTCCGCGCTTCGGCGGACAGGTCGTGATCACGGTCCTGTTCGCATGCGTCCACAATGCGGGCCGCTCGCAAATTGCGGCGGCCTTGTTCAACCTGCACGCCAATCCCGCGAAGGCGCGCGCGGTCTCGGCCGGTACCCAGCCCGCGGAGCGCGTGCATCCCGAAGTGGTGGCACTGATGCAAGAGCGCCGACTTGACCTGTCGGATCAGCGTCCGCAGCAGCTGACCGCCGCGCTGGCCGCGCAGGCGCAATGGCTGATCACCATGGGCTGTGGTGACGAGTGCCCCGTGGTGCCAGGCACCGAGCGCGAAGACTGGCCGCTGGCGGATCCCAAGGGGCAATCAGCAGCG
>JANMUX010000152.1:0-1630 GCA_031392125.1 Acidobacteriota bacterium
CGACGTTGTTCACCGCCGTGGGGCAGCCCCAGGCGCCCTCGACGGCCGGGAACGGCGGCTTGAAGCGCGGTTGCGCGCGCTTGCCTTCGAGCGACTCGAGCAGCGCGGTTTCTTCACCCGCTTCGTAGGCACCGGCGCCGCGGTGCAGGTAGACCTCGCAGTCGAAGCCCGAGCCCATGATGTTCTTGCCCACAAACCCCGCCTTGCGGGCGTCGTCGATCGCCTTTTGCATTGCGGGGAACAGGTGATAGAACTCGCCGCGAATGTAGATGTAGGCAGCCTTTGAACCAATCGCGTAGCAGCCGATCAGGCAGCCTTCAACCAGCAGGTGGGGGTTGCGCTCCATCAGCAGGTGGTCCTTGAACGTGCCCGGCTCGCTCTCGTCGGCGTTGCAGACGATGAACTTCGGCTTTGGCGACTTCTTGTCGACGAACTGCCACTTGAGGCCGGTCGGGAAACCGGCGCCGCCGCGGCCGCGCAGGCCCGACTTCTTGACGTCTTCAATCACCGCGTCGGGCGTCATCGCGAGGGCCTTCTTCAGTCCCTCGTAGCCCGCCTGGTTCTTGACGTAGTGATCCAACTCGGCGCCGCCGGGGGTAAACGCGTACTTGGTGAGCACGGGTTCGTAGTCGGGCACCGCCTTCGGCTTCACGGGCGTCGTGGTCTTGCCCTTCCACTCGCTTTCTGGACGGCCCTCGATAGCGAGGTGGCAACCGCCCAGCGCCTGCAGCCCTTCGGCCTTCATCTTGTCGACGAACGCCCCTGCTGCCTCAGGCGCGAGGTGCTCGTGCCAGTGATCGTTGTTGACCATCACCACCGGCGCGCGGTCGCACGCACCCAGGCATTCCATTTTCTGGATGGTGAAAAGGCCGGAGGGATCGGTTTCGCCGGCCTTGATGCCCAGCTTGTGTTCGAGCGCGTCAACGACGCGTTCGGCACCGGCGAGAGCGCACGACAGCGTGGTGCAGACCTGTAGCACGTACTTGCCGACCGGGTTGCGGTGGAACATCACGTAGTACGAGACGACATCCTCGACCTCGGCGGTGGTGCAGCCAATCACCTCGGCGACGTGTCGCGTGACGTTGTTGCTGATGTAGCCCTGCGCCTCTTGCGCGAGATAGAGCGCATGCAGCACGGCCGACTTGCGGTGCTCGGGCGCGTAATGTGCGGCAAACTCCTCGAACTTCGCGCGCGTCTCGGCGCTGAACGCAAACTCCGGCCCCTCCGGCAGCGTGGCCCGCATCGACCGATGCCACTGCTCCGTCCCGTAGGGCATCGTGGGATGAAAACTCATCGATCCACGTCTCCCATCACGACGTCGAGCGATCCGATCACGGCGATCACGTCCGCGATCATGCCGCCGACGACGAACTTGTGCAGCGCCTGGCAGGCAAACAGCGCGGGCGCGCGCATGTGCACGCGCCATGGACGATTGGTGCCGTCCGAGACCACGTAACAGCCATGCTCGCCGCGCGGGCCTTCGACCGGGACGTAGGCGTCGCCCGCCGGCACCTTGAACCCCTGCGAGTAAATCAGGAAGTGCTGTCCTTCCGCACCTGCAAGACGTGCGTCGGCAGCGAATTCTGCCGCTTCGGCGTCGGTGATTCCACCGCCCTGGGCATCGCCATCG
>JANMUX010000220.1:0-10595 GCA_031392125.1 Acidobacteriota bacterium
ATCCCGCACCCCCGTCGAAGCCAGATCGCCCCCAGGAGAGAAGAATCGCTAACTACCCGTCCAGTCTACGCCTCGCCGACCGGGATCACAACCGGCCGACCTTACTTGCGGAACTTCCCGACGATGAAGCCAACCACGCCGATGACCAGCACGACCATGATCACGCCGACCCAGATTCCGGCCTGGAAGATATTGCCGACGACTTCGCAACCGGCCGTGGTGATACCGGCCAAAACCAAGACGACAATTTGCAGTAGACGCAACGCCATGAACGCCAATCCTCCTCGGCCTGTGTGGCCGTGCAGGTTGATTGCAAGTGGTGTACCCACCGCAGAGTCGGCGTGAACCGACCTCAGCCTTGGGCGTCGGAGGGCACCCGACCCGAGCGGATCAACAGCCAACACACCCAAACCGCTGAGGCGGTGGCCGGAATCAATAACCACCTCGAAGAGGGTAGCCACACCGTGGAAGAGCCGACCTTGGACGTGAAGAGGCCGTTCGTGACTACTGCGGCCATAGCCAGGGCAAACGGTACGCGCGTGAGGGCAATCGCAGCCAGCGGGACGATGACGAAGAAGAGATTCGATAGAGCGCGCTCGGGGTTCTGCACGTAGTTCAGAGCAAGAAATGGCAACGCCGCACCTACAGCAAGGTGCCTCAATTCCTTCGGTGCGGCCGAGAAGCCTGCGGCGGCATAGACCCACACGAAGCCGAACGGCACAAAAAGGAAGAAACCTTTCAGGGCAAGTCCTGGATTGTTCAGCCACCAGCGCGCAAGCCAGGACCCTTGCGCGAACTGGGCGGCCGGGTTGGTCGAGATGCCCCACCCAAAGTAGCTGTCCATAATCCAGTGGAAGCCGAGCAGCGCAGCCAGCACGATTCCCCCTTGAGCGACCCACATGCGCCAACCTGCCCGCCTGTCGATCGCGGCGGCCAGCGCGGTGGCCACTGAAAGCAGAGCAACCGTCTCCTTCGCAAAGATGCCGATCAGGCCGATGGCCATGGCAACTAGCCATCGCTGGGCAAACCAACACCACGCCAATGTAGCCAGGATCGCGAACACCACGGGATCGGCGGTGTATGGGTCATATGCCGTGAATGCGAAGCCGAACGAGGTCTGCACAACGATGGTGGCGAGCAGCGCGGCCGCCAGGCCGTTGGCGAGGCCGGCGGTGGTGATGGCAACAATCGAACCGGCCGTCGTGTTCGCAGCCAACTGAAGCCATCGCCATCGCAACTCCGCATCAACCGGAAGTTGTTCGAGCATCACAGGGACCAGGATCCGATAGCAATACACCGACCACGGACAGTTGGCGTCCAGGCCATGCACGCCGACGTAGTCGTATTCTTGTCGATCGCTATTGTCAGGTTGCGCGGGCGCTGCAGCATGCACCGCCAGGGCGAGCAGTGCATTAAGCGCGATGACGGCGCCATACTGGCGCAGGCTGTTCATCGGTTACCAGCCTTGAGGCGCGCGCCCGAGAAAAATAGTGTGACGGGGCCCGCCTTTTTTGAGTCGTGCCCGCACGCGCTCAACCTCGACTTTGAAACCTGCATATTTCAGCCGCTGCTCGAATCGCCGATCCTCCCAGGCCGACCAGACGGCCAGCACGCCACCGGGCTTTAGCGCCGCGCGAACGGTAGCAATGCCGCGGTCGTTGTAGAGGCCCGCGTTGCTCGACTCGGTGAACGCCTCGGGACCATTGTCGATGTCGAGCAAGATCGCGTCGAAGCGTGCTGGGCTCGAACGCAGCGTGGCGATGACGTCCTTGACCTCAACCTGCACGCGCGGGTCGGCAACCGGTTTGTCGGCAAGACCCGCCAGCGGACCGCGATGCCATTCGACGATCGCCGGGATCAGTTCTGACACCACCACCGTGGCGTCGGCCGGCAGCAAATCCAGCGTCGCACGCAAGGTGTAGCCAAGCCCGAGGCCTCCCACCAGCACGCACACGCCAGCGAGAGAGGGAAGCCCTCCTTCGCCAAGTCTTCGGAGGACAAGCCGCTTCAAGGCCATCTGCGCCATCGCCTCTTCAGAGCCGTGCATGCGACTCGACATCAGGATCTTGCCGCCCGCCATGATGACAATCTCGGTGTCGCGCCGTGTCAGCGACATCAGGGTGCCATCGGGGGTGCGGGCCTCGGCGAGTAACTCCCAGGGTTTCAAGCCAGCATGATCGCCTCTTTCTTGAGCTGGCTCAATGCTTTCCGGTGTTCCTATCGCCTTGACTTCGCCCCTCCCGCGTCCGCATAATGCCTGCTTACGGACGTTTCGCGCGAATCCCAGCCGCTGCCTGCGTCCCCAAAGGCCCGTTCAGGGTCGGGAAACAAAATGTCGTTCGAAGATCGAGTCCGGTCCTCCGTCGACGAAGCCCTCGGCACGCTCATCAAGCAGGTCGTCGATCACGCCTCGGAAGAACGCGAGGCAGCCACCCGCGCCGCACGTGAATCGGCGTTTGCCGAAGCAGAGCAGGCAGCGCAGATGCGTGTCGCCGACGCCGAAGCACGCGTGCGCGCCAGCGTGGAAGAATCCATTGCCGCCGCGCGTGCCGAAGATCGCGAGGCGGTCGCGCGCGACATCCGCAGCCAGGTGGAGGCCGAGGTCGGGCAAAAACTCTCGGACGAACTGGCCGCGGCTGAAACCCGCATGCAGGTGGCGCTTGCCGGCAGCGAGGCCCGCGCGGCCGAAGCGCTGAAAGACGCGGTGTCGGCCGCCCGTGCCAAAGAACGCGACGTGGAAATGGCCGGCGTGACGCGACTGCTCGAAAGCATTCGCGGACTCGACGGCGCCAGCTCGCTCAGCGAAGTCCTGGATGCGTTAGCGCTCGCCGCCGCCCGCGAAGCCGCCCGCGCCGCCGTGGTCGTGCTGCGTGGCGATCGTGTTCAGGGGTGGAAGATGTCCGGGTTTGGCCAGCGCGACACGCAGCCAAAGTCGGTCGATCTGTTGATCGGAGAATCGGGAGTTATCGGCATGGCCGTGGCGGCCTCCCGCGTCGTGACAACGCGCGACGGACAGAATGCTGCCGCGGGTCCGGGCTTCGAGCTGCTGCCGGCCGACCGCATGGGGCTGGCCGTTCCGGTTGTCGTCGGTGGCCGCGTGGTCGCCGTCGTCTATGCCGATGGTGTCACGCAGGACGGGCGCGAACGTCCGGTGCCAAGTGGGTGGCCCGAAGTGATCGAGGTGTTGGCCCGCCACGCCGGCCGGTGTCTCGAGGCGCTGACCACGCAGCGCGCCGCTTCTGCACCGCCGCGTAATCAAGCCCCCGCCGCGCCAAGCGCGACCGGGCATGGCGCCGGCCCGTCCATGGCCGCCAATCCACCCACCACAATGAGCCAAATCACCGACGGGGTGGCCGACGCCGCCCGGCGGACCGCCCGGCTACTCGTCTCTGAGATTCGTCTATTCCATGAGCCTGCAGTGCATGAGGGCCGCCGCGAAGGCAACCTCATGGAGCGGCTGGCGCCAGAGATCGAAAAAGCGCGGACAGCCTATAACGCACAGGTGCCGGCTGTCGTACGCAGCGAGACCGACTTTTTCCACCAGGAACTGATCCGCACCCTCGCGGGTGGTGATGCGACGTTACTCGGGAATATGGCTTGATTAAGAAGGTCCCGTCACTAATTCTCGTCGTCGCACTCCTGGCAATCGCGACGCTTGCCGCCCAACAGCGCCTCACGCCCACGGCACACCCGCCGGTTCCAACCGATCTGTCGTCCATGTGGTTTGCCACCGCGAGCACCACGTCGATGGGACCTGCGCTGACCAACTTCGTCAAGGGCGTCCGCCTGCTGGAAGACAGCGACAACGCGGCGGCGGCGTTGCCGCTGGTCAGCGCCAGCGCACTCGCGACCACACCCCTGGCCGACTATGCGCGGTACTACACCGGCCTGTCGCTGATGAAGCTTGCGCGCTACGACGCGGCCGCCGGCGTGTTCGGTGAGCTGGCCGCGCGCCAGATCGATGGCCACTTGCCGGAGGATGCGGCGTTACGTCAGGGCGAAGTCCGTGAGGCCCAGAAAGACTTCAAGGGCGCGGTCGCGACCTACGAGGCGTTGGTGGGCAAGAAGCTGTCGCGGCCGCAGGCCGCTTGGCTCAAGCTTGGAATTGCCGCCGAGCAAGCCGGGCAGCCCACGCGATCGGTCGAAGCACTGCAGCGCGTGTATTACGACTTTCCCACCAGCACCGAAGCCGCCATCGCAGCCGCCATGCTCGATAAGCGGGACATCGAAGCCGACGTGGCGCTGGCGCCGAAAGAACTGGCGCGCGCCGAGGCGCTATTTAGGGCCCGTCGATGGGACGCCGCCCGCGATTCGTACGAAGCGGTGCGCGAGTTGGTCTCGGGCACCGAACGCGCTCGCGTTGAGATGCGCCTGGCGGCCTGCGACGTCGGGCAGGGTAAGTTCCGCGAAGGCCGCGATCGCCTCAGGCCGCTGCTGAATGGCCCGGTCGGCGAAGAGGCCAGCTTCCACCACGTCGTCGCCATTCGCGGCCTGAAACTCGAAGACGAACATATCCAGTTATCACGTGCGTTCGTCACCAAATACCCGTCCAGTCCATTTGCCGACGAGGTATTGAACAATCTCGCCTCCGCCTACATCGTCGACGATGAAGATGAACAGGCAGACGGGGTGTTTCGGGAAGTGGTGGAGAAATTTCCGACCAGCCGCTTCGCCGAGCGGGCGGCGTGGAAGGCCGGCTGGTGGGCTTACCGCCAGGGCCGCTTCAAGGACGCAGGGACATTTTTTGACCGCGGCGCTGCGCAGTTCCCGCGTTCCGATTACCGGCCGTCGTGGCTCTATTGGAGCGGTCGCGCGGCGCTGCAGGCAGGCGATATTGAAACCGGTGTCGCCCGGCTACGCCTGACGGCGACCGATTATCACAACTCCTATTACGGCCGCCTCGCGGTTAAGAACCCGGCCAGCCGCCGGGGCGGGGCAATCGCCTCGTCCATGCAGCGGCAGCCCCCGGTCGCGAGCGTGCCCACCGCCCAGCGAATTGCGCTGCTGCTGGCCACCGGCCTCAACGAAGAGGCCATGAGCGAGCTGCAGTACGCGCAGCGCGTGTGGGGCGACTCGCCGCAGCTACAGGCGACCATTGCGCTGACGCACCGCCGGTTGGGCAACGTCCGCGCGGGCATCAACGCCATGAAGCGAGCCTACCCTCAATATCTCGCGGCCGGCGGCGAGACCCTTCCCAAAGAGATCTTGCAAGTGATCTTCCCGCTCGACTACTGGCCACTGCTCCAGAAGTACGCAGCGCAACGCGGACTCGACCCTTATCTGGTGGCAGCCTTGGTCGCGCAAGAATCGAACTTCGATCCGGTGGTCGTGTCCCACGCCAATGCCTGGGGTTTGATGCAGGTGCTGCCGTCGACGGGCCGCAGTCTCGCGCGAAAACTCGGCGTGCGGCCGTTTTCGACCAAGCGGCTGACCGAAGCCGAGATCAACGTGCGGCTGGGCACGCAGTTCTTCGCCGACTCCATCAACAGGTTCGGCGGTGTCCATTTCGCGCTGGCGGCCTACAACGCCGGCGACAGTCGTGTCGCAACCTGGCAGCGCGAGCGCCCCGGCATGCCACAGGACGAATTCATCGACGACATCCCGTTTCCCGAGACACAGAACTACGTAAAGCGCATTCTCGGCACAGCCGAGGACTACCGGTTTCTCTACGGACAATAAGCCACAGAGGACACACAGGACACCGAGTCAATACTTTCGAAATGCCAGTCGGCATCTTCGAAGGCGTTGCATTTAGAAGAAGTTTCTCTGCGTTCTCTGTGTCCTCTGTGGCTAATATGATCTCGATGTCTCGAATTCGTAGCGCGAAGCGCGTCACTTCGTTTGCCGACTCGGTGTTTGGCGAGATGACACGCCTCGCGAAATTGCACGACGCGGTCAACCTGTCGCAGGGATTTCCAGATTTCGATGCCCCGGCGGCTGTGAAAGAGGCGGCGTGCGCATCCATTCGAGACGAGCAAAACCAGTACGCGCCCCCGTATGGCACCCGCGCGTTACGCGAGGCCATTGCCAGTGACTTCACGCGCCGCTACGGGGTGCCGCTGGTCGCCGACGAGCAGGTGACGGTGTGTTGCGGGTCGACCGAAGCGATGATGGCCGTGATGATGGGGTGCATCGACCCCGGCGACGAAGTGATCGTGTTCGAGCCGTTTTACGAGAACTACGGACCCGATGCGATCATGGCCGGCGCGCAGCCCAGGTTCGTGCGCCTGCGCGCGCCCGACTGGACTTTCGATCCGGACGAACTGAAGCGCGCTTTCTCGAACCGCACTCGCGCCATCGTCATCAACTCGCCCAACAATCCCACCGGCAAGGTATTCACGCGGGCTGAGCTCGAGGTGATCGCCAGCCTCTGCCTGCAGTGGGACGTGCTGGCGATTTCAGACGAGATTTACGAGCGCATCGTTTTCGACGGCAGGGCGCATGTGCCGATGGCCTCGCTGCCGGGCATGGCAGATCGCACGGTGACGACCAGCGGGTTGTCAAAAACCTACAGCGTCACCGGATGGCGCATTGGCTGGGCCATTTCACCCGCCTCGCTCACGGGCGGCATCCGGAAGATTCACGACTTCCTGACCGTGGCTGCTCCGACACCGTTCATGGACGCCGGCGTGGTGGCGTTGTCGATGCCGCCCGAGTCGTACGTGACACTGGCGGCAGACTATCAGTCGAAGCGCGACCTGATGCTCGACATTCTCGCGCGCCACGGCTTCACCACCTATCGGCCTGGCGGCGCCTATTACGTGATCGCCGACGTCGAGCCGTTCGGTTTCAGCAGCGACACCGAGTTCGCCCTGCATCTGGTCAAAGAGATTGGTGTGGGCACCGTGCCTGGCAGCAGCTTCTATATTGACCCGGCGTCGGCGCCGAAAACCGTGCGGTTCTGTTTTTCGAAACGGAACGAGACGCTGCTCGAAGCCGACCGCCGGTTGGCGAAGTTATCGCGCTAGCGCGGCCAGCCGACGATCTCGAACAGCCAGACGTCGCCAGTCTTATCAATCGGCCTGAGGTAGTTCACGTAGCCATCGAGCTTCCCGATCACCTCGTCTCGCGATGTTCCGGCGTAGAGATTCAGGTGAATGACGACATACCGGGCGCCGAGGCGCTCGAGCACGGCAAATGATTCCGGCGTGGGGAAGCGGCGCAACAGCTGGCTGTTGTCGCGAAAATCCTGCGGAATATGGTCGCTGTAGCCGTTGATGAGCGGCTGCCAGTGCGCCGTCGACGCCAGCATGTATTCCGCATGCCCGTGGAAGTCGATGCCCCGCGCCCAGAACGGAAATACCGCGACCGGGGCAACCGGGAGCCGCGCCAACTCCTGGTAGGCTGACGCGGTCGGTGATGCGGCGCGCAAGCCGATTGGCGCCTGCACGAGATCGGCGATCGCAAGTGTCATCAGCCCCGCGGCCAGCCAGCCCGCATGCCGCCGCCTTTCGAGCAATCGGGCTATCGCAATCGAGGCCAGCACCACGAGACAGAGCGTCACGACGATGCCCGTGCGTGCGGGAGCGCGAAGGAAAGTAAACACCGGCACCGTGGCATACAACACCGAGTAGAGCCCCGCCTTCGGGCCAAAGGTGATCCAGAACGCGAGCACCGCGGTGATGAGATACGACAGCACGACACCGCGGTCGAGTCTCGCCGCCGGTCCCGACGCAGCTGGCGCGCGCGTGGCAGCCCATTTCAGGCCGATGAAGGCGCCCGCCAGCCCGAGCCCAAGAGTAACGATGCCTGGAAAGAGCACCTCGGTTCGCTCTGGATCAAGCCACCATCGGTGGGCCCAGGCCCCCGAAGCCGTCCATGCGGCCATGTTGGCGGAATAGGTGCGCGCCCCGTCGAGCGTGCGCGCGAATCCGGTTTCACGTTGCAGCGCGATGTACGGCAGGAAGAAGGGGATGGTCATGCCAACTGACACCACCGCGGCTCCGCCAATGGCGGCCCAGTAACGCCACTCGCGCCACCGCCCTCGCGTGATTGCCAACACGATGCTGCCGACACCGACAGCCAACCCGCCGAAGATGCCGTAGTACGCGCAAGCCAACCCCTGGAACCACAGGATGGCACCGAGCGCCACCGCGCGACCGACGGTGGTGTGGTCGACCAGCCGATGAAAGGCCAGCATGCAAAACGGCAGGCCGCCAACCAGCAGCAACTGGATGTGCGCGAAACGGACAAAGACGAACGGGCAAAACGCGAAGAGCACACCGGCAATCGCGGCCGCCGGACGGCTCGCAGTCAGGTATCGGCACAGGTAATAGGCACCGGCAAACGAGACCACGAACGACAACAGCACGACGAAGTTATGAGTGGCGTAGGGATTCTTCGTCAGCAACCACACCGGCGCGCCAAGCAGGCCCGCGGCGATGTTGGCTTCGGAGTAGGCCAGCGCGTCCTGGTGAGGAAAGAAGATATTGGCGCGAAACAGGTGCCAGGGATCGGTGGTGAGCGCATGCGCGACCCACGACACCACCCAGATGCTCCATCGCCCGTCGTTGGTATCAACCCGGCCGACGTTGGCGAAGCCCACCACCAGCGGATAGGTGAGCAGGCTCGCCAAAAGCACGCCGGCGAAGACGACCGTGAACAGTTCGCGGAGGCCTCTGAGGCGCATGAATTGGCTATGGTAGCATGGCGATCACCGGCCAGTTTCCCCCCGTGGATCGCTTACTCGAACTCACCTATCGCGCCGAGCAGGACCACTTCTGGTTTCGCGGATTCCGTCAATACATGACGCCGGCGATCGAGCTCGCAACCGCTGGCATCGCGTCGCCGCGGATTCTCGATTGCGGCTGCGGCACGGGTTCAAACCTGAAGATGCTCCAGCCCTACGGCCGGGCGGTGGGCTTCGATCTCACCGGCGTCGGGCCGGCCTTCGCGCGCGCGCATGGCCACCGCGTCGCGCAAGCGAGCATTGCGCAGATCCCCTTCGCTACCGGCGCCTTCGACCTGGTGACGTCGTTCGATGTGTTTCAATGCCTGCCGGATCCCGTCGAGCACGACGCCATCGCCGAGATAGCGCGCGTCCTCAAGCCAGGAGGCTGGCTTCTGCTGCACGTGGCGGCCCTGGCGATTTTGCATGGACGCCACTCCGTGCTGTCTGAAGAGGTCCGACGCTACACGCCGTCACGTCTGCGGACGGTCGTCGAAAGCGGCGGTTTCCGGATTGAGCGGCTGACGTTCGATCACGCCAGCCTGCTGCCAATCATGCTGCCAGTTCGCATGTGGCATCGGCTGTCGGCCGGCCACGGCCGCGTGCAGGCCGGCGAAGGGGAAATCACGGTGCCTGCGGCGCCGATCAACGCCGCCCTCACCGCGCTGGTCTCGCTCGAGGCCCTGGCGCTACGTGCCTTCAACATGCCGATCGGCAGCTCGCTGATGTGCCTGGCGCAGAAGCCGCCGTTGGTCGGGCAGAGCTAGTAGCGAACGACGCCGCCGAAGTAGAGCCCGGTGAACTTCAGCGTGCCGCTGTCGAGTTCCACGTCGTAGAAAATATTCACGCGGCGGTAGCCAGCCTGCGCGCCTATAAAGCGATTGAAGTTGTTGGTCGCGTTGAGGTCGAAGTCGGTGTAGCTGCCGTCGCCTTCGAGCTGCTCGGCCAGGCTGTCAGGTACCCGAAAAAATGACAGCTCGCTCGTGATCGCCAGGTTCGGAATCGGGTAGCCGCGGGCAATGAAGCCGAAGGTCGGAATGGGCGCGAACGCCTTGGTGAACTCCGAGCCGATCGGGCTGTTCAGCTCGACGTTGATGTTGGTCAACTTGACGTCGATCAACGCGCCAACAAACCCGCGCGAAAAATACAGGAAGTCATACTCGTAGCCGAAGCGATAGGTGTCGAAGTTGGCAATGGTCTGAACCGGCAGGCCGACGTTGAAGCTCTGGCCGTTGAACACGAACGACCGCGCCACCACGCCCTCGGCATCGTAGTGAATGGGCAAGCGCTGGAAGCGGAAGCGGTGCTTCTTGGCGGGCCGCAGCACCAGGTCGAACTTGCCCAGCCGGCGCTTCGCGATCCCGAGGTCCTCGATCAGGTTGACGTCGGAGCCGAGAATCTCGAGCGATTCGGAATTCACAATCAGCGAGGGCTGCGCATTCCACCAGGCGTACGAGGCTTCGATGTGGTACTCCTCGCCGACCACGGGGGACCCGGGCCGTTGGTACTGGGCCGCAGCCTCTGAGGCCGACCCCAGCATGCTCAGCGCACCCAGGCAAACGATCACGCCTAGACGGCACACAGACATTCGCATCATCCTTTTTGCTCGGCCGTTTCTGGCACGGGGCCGCCACTGAGCACCGACGCCCATTTCTGCACCGCTGCGCCGAGCACCAGCAGCGCCAGCGTCATCATAACGACGGTGCAGATGGTGAGAATCCAGCCCTCGGTATTGCGTGCGAGGTTGGCGCCGGTCGCCAGTGGATAGTAGTTGTCACGCACGTTCAGGAACCCGCCGTAGAGCGTGTTGGTGCCGAGGAACGCAAGGGGCATCAGCGTGACCCAGATGTACTTCTTGTTGCCCATGTTGATCAGGATGCTGGTGCCGACCGCCAGCGCCACCATGCCCAGCAATTGGTTCGCGACG
>JANMUX010000270.1:0-9086 GCA_031392125.1 Acidobacteriota bacterium
CCAGCCGCTTCAGTAGCTTGGACGACACGTGCTTCTGGCCGCACTGGGCCAAGTAGATCGCAAAGCCCATCTCGTCCTGCACGCCGGCCGGGAACTCCTTGAGCTCGCGAAGGGAGTCGCCGAGCCAGATCACGGGCTTTAAAGACGGCGCCGGCATCTTCGACCAGCATGCCATATTTGGCATGGGCCGCGCGAATGCCAATCGCTCGCCAAATGTGGTGTCGGGTCAGCAGGGGAGCGGGGTCGGTGTCGTCAGCTTGGCGGGGTGTAAGGTTTCGCCCCATACTTGCTTTCAGAGAAGTAGGTACGGGTCTGCCTTAAGGAAGAGTTTGGCTGGGAGGCAGGGATTCGAACCCCGATAAGCAGAGTCAGAGTCTGCTGTCCTACCGTTGAACGACCTCCCAGTAGGATGTAGGAACCTCCGATTATAGGTGACGTCTCCGGCTACCGGCAAGCACCGAGAAGGGGCTACCCGCCGGCAGGCCAAAATGGGGACACTAGAAGGCCAGATGCGAACTGCCGCCACACCAGTCGGACGATTCCGGATCGTCGCCTTCTGGGAAGGCATCTCCTACCTTTTGCTCCTCTTCGTGGCCATGCCCCTGAAGTACGGATTCGGCATGGACCTGGCCGTGAGGATTGTGGGGATGGCCCACGGTGTCCTCTTCGTTGCTTACGTCGCAACGCTTGCCCTGGCCTGGCGGCGTTTGGGGAACAAGCGCGGCCTCGAAGCCTTCGGGCTTTCGTTTGTTCCCGGCGGCACCTTCTGGCTCGAGACCCGCCTGCGGCAGGACGAGCGCGAGCTCGAGGACCGCGCCGCGTAGCCGACGCGTGACCCTCAGAATCGGAGCAGCTTGTTGACCTTCACGACCAGTCCGCGGTTTTGCAGCGCGTAAGGACCCGGAAGGTCCGACGTGTCGTGGGCATCGGAGTAGACGACGAATAGCTCGCTGCCGGGTTGATATTCCCAGCGGAAACGCAGGTTGGCCGCGAGCGATTTGCTGGTTGACGAGTGCTGCACCAGCGCCGCGACGAACATCCGCGGTGTCATGGTAAAGGTCGCGCGCGCTCCTGCGACGCGCACCGTTTCGCGCGTGCCCAATCGCTCCAGCCAGTTCAGCGAGATGTTCGGTTCCACGCCGAGCTGATTGGTGATGCCAAGCCTGGCGTTCACCGACGCCGTCTGGCGCGTCCCGTCATAGAACTCGCCCACGTCCACCGCAAGCACACCAGACAACCGGTGCTGCTGGCCTGGCGTCCACGACGCGCGGACATGCTGGAAGGAATAGCGGCCGGCGGGAACCGAAATCCCGGGCGCCGGCACGAAGGTCCGTTGCAGCAACTCAGACTCCCGGAAGTACGTCAGTCCAAACGAATCGCTGTTCTGCAGGTCCATTCGCGCCGAGGCGGTCACTCCCCGCGACTCGAGCCGGTCCTGGTTGTTGGTGACGTAGTCGATCGTCGTCTCGTAGAAGTACTGCCGGATCTTCGAGTTGCGCTTGGGCCGAGGGCTGAAGCGCAGGGATCCGTAGTTGCTCCGGAACTGCGATCGGCGCAAGAATCCCACCTCGGGATTGAAGTTGTCGCCGACGACCGTACGGTCCACCTGGATGCCGTAGCGGTCGGCGCCGTAGTTGAAGTTGGCGCGGTAGCTGGCGGCATCGTCCGTCAAACCCTCGGTGCGCGACTGCGCGAAATACCCGCCGAGGCTGGTGTTCTGCGACAGGGCGAAGTTGGCATCGAGACCAAACACCTGGCTGCTGCCCGGGCCGACTCGCGAGACCGAGCGCTGCGTGAACAGGGCACCAATTGATCTGCGCGTCAACACATCACGTCTCACGCGCAGCACCGTGAAATTGGTGGCCGCGACGTTTGGCGACGCCAGGCGGTCGGTCCCGATATTCAAGGCACCGATGCTGTATCGGCCCACCCGGCCCGCCAGCCGAGCGCCAAAACCGATAGGAACGGCACTGCTGCCCTGCAGGCCAATACGGCGGCTGTAGAAAATTGTCGGCGCGTCGCCGCCGCCACCACCGCCGCCCACACCTCCCACACCGCCAAACGTGAAGATTCCCTGGCCCTCGAGGAAGAAGTCACGCTTCTCCGGGAACTGCAGGTTAAAACGCGTCAGGTTAACCTGCGCTTCATCCACTTCGACCTGCGCAAAGTCGGTGTTGTAAGTGAAGTCGGCGGTCAGGCTCTTGGTCACCCCGTACTTGACGTCGAGGCCCACGTCGCGGCTAACGTCGTTGCGAAGCTGGGGCGTGACCAGCGTGTCGGTGGTCAGCCGCGAGACCGCGTACGGCTTGACCTCGAAATTCTTGCCCGAGGTCGGCACCTCGAGGCCCACCAGCGTCGCGGCGGCCGAGGCGCGGAAGAAGCCGCCGACGCCCCATTCGGGTCTGATCGGCGCAATGTAAGCGTACTCGTTTCGCCCGCGAATGGTCCGGCGCAGGTTGATGCCCCACGTCTGTTCCCGACCAGGTTGATAGCGCAGTGACTTGAATGGAATGGCGATCTCGGCCATCCAGCCTTCAGGCGACCGGGTCACCTTGGCGTTCCAGATCGTGTTCCAGTCGGCGTTGTTGGTGCGCTCGTTCGCGGTGGCGCCGTCGAACATGCCGCCGACAGGCGAGATGTAGAACAGGTAGCCGTTACGGCGGTCGTGGAAGGTGTCGAGGAACACGCCGAAGTTGTCGTTCTGCCGAAGGTTGGTGCTGTCCCGGCGCATGTCGTTGGCGACAATCTGGCTCGGGTCGGCCATCAGGCATCGGCAGGCGACATAAAAGTTATTGTCGTCGTAGAACACCCATGCGGTCGTGGATTCAGAAACGGCGGCGCCGACTTGCGGTTCCTGCTGGACGAACTCGGTGATCGCGGGGACTTGCGTGTAGACGGCCTCGTCCAGGCGGCCGTCGATGGTCATTGGCGTTGCGATTCTGGTGGCCCGCACGGTGACGCCACGTTCGTTGCGGGCGATGACGGCCGGCGCGACCGGTACCGGCCGGCCATCATCCATCACCGGGGGCCCTCCGGCATTAATCGACTGGGCCTCCACTTGTCCACCGAACAGACCGCTCAAGACGGCGGCAACCACGACGCGCAAACTTCCCGACATGCACCCGCATCCTACTATGGCGCCATCGCTTTTCAGATTAAGGGGTTAATTGGACTTGCGCCCGCGTTGGGTCCGCATATTGAGTTCCGGAAGAGCCCAGCTCTGGCAAGCTGCCAGCACTTCATCGCTCACGGGCGCGCCGGCAGAGGCCCGCGCCAGAATGAGCGCCCCAATCGTCAGCGCCATGGCAGCAACGGCCCGCTCGCGCACACTGACACCGGGACTCGACGGCATGTGTGCCTCGAATGCGCGAATGCGAAGGTCGAGCGCATCGGCAAACGCCTTCTTGACCTCCGGGGGGCCGGTCGCGATGTGCGACAGAATATTGGGATAGGCACAACCGTCCTGATGGTCGCGATTCAGTGCTGTGAGGTAACCCTCGAATGCCCGCTGTATCCAGTCGAAGCCCTGGTAGCCCTCCAGGTGGGCGAGGCTGCGTCCGGGGATGGCGCCAAAGACGGTGCGGATCACTTCGGCATCCATGGCGGCTTTTGATGGGAAGTGCCCATAGAAACCGCCGACGGTGAGACCGGCGGCGCGCATCACTCGCGGGATGCTGGCGGCCGGAAGGCCCTCGCGTCGCGAGATCAATGCCGCGGCTTGAAGAATGCGCTCGCGCGTCTCGCGCTTCTTCAGGTCTCTGCGGGTAATCTGGCGCCCGCTGCGCGAGGCGCGCTTCACCGGAACGCTGCGAACCGATTTCATATGAACATCGTAATATGAAACGGCCATGACCACGTTTTCTCGCGCATCGAAGGAACGCCTTACCGATCGCGATCTCGGCCGTTTTTCAGGAGAGACACTGTTTGATCGCATTGGCCGCGCCGTGTGCCACGCCGGCTGCCTGCCACGAAAGGAACTCTACGAAGCATGGGAGGTTGCTCGTCGGGCACGCCGCCTGTTTCGCGGTGGCCGCGTCGTTGACCTTGGCGCCGGCCATGGCCTGCTGGCCCACATTCTGATGATTCTCGACGACACCTCCCCTTCTGCAGTCGCGGTTGACACCCGGTTACCGGCGTCCAGTGCAGGCGTGCACGAAGCCTTGCTCGATACCTGGCCTCGCCTTCGCGGCCGGATTAGATTCGAAGAGCAGTCCCTCGATGCCATCGAACTCCATGCTGATGACGTAGTGGTCTCGAGCCACGCATGCGGCGCCTTGACCGACTTAGTGCTCGAACGAGCCGCGGCCGTGCGCGCGCGCGTGGCCGTTCTTCC
Source organism: Acidobacteriota bacterium (assembly GCA_031392125.1). Taxonomy (GTDB): domain Bacteria; phylum Acidobacteriota; class Vicinamibacteria; order Vicinamibacterales; family UBA2999; genus 12-FULL-67-14b. The sequence continues at coordinate 4,334 of JANMUX010000270.1, forward strand.
CTGCTGCCACAACTTGCTCGCCAACGACGCCGGCTCATTGTCGGGCTGGGTCGATGGGCCGCTGGCCATCGACCTTCTACGAGCCGTCCGCCTCGAACAGCAGGGCTATCGCGTCTGGACGCAGGTCATCGCCGCTGACGTGACGCCCAAGAACAGGTTGCTGCTGGGCCAATCTCGTTCGTGATCTACCCACGCCACCGCCATCAGGCCCAGCACGTGCATGGTCGGGATCTTGCAATGTCGGCAGGCATGTCGAACCTTGCCAAAGACCTCATGACCGCCGACCCCCAGTGCTGCACTGCGGATACACCCCTCAACGACGTCGCCAAGCTGATGGTGGAATGCGACTGCGGCGAAATCCCCGTCGTCGATAGCGACAAAAAGCTCATCGGCGTCATCACCGACCGCGACATCGTCTGCCGCATTGTCGCCAAGGGGACCAATACGGCCACTGCGACCGCGAAGGACGCCATGACGCAGCCGGTGATCTCGGTCACCGAAGACGCGTCGCTCGAAGACGTGGTCGCGAAGATGGAAGAACACCAGATTCGCCGCGTTCCCGTGGTTGACGCCAGCGGGTGCTGCTGCGGCATCATCTCGCAGGCCGACGTGGCCATGGTCGCCCAGGAAAGCGAAGTGGGCGAAATGGTCCGCGAGGTCTCGCGCGACGTCGTCGCGAACTAGTTGACCGCGGTCGGGCTGGCGACATACTCTCCGGCCCTCACCGGCAGCACATGTCTGCCAAGAGGGTCCAGATGGTGTTTCGCAGCCCGTATCCGCCGGTCGATGTTCCCCGCGTCGCCCTTCACGACTTCGTGTTGGCAGGCGCGGCCGCACGCGGCGATGCTCCGGCCCTGATTGAAGGCGTCACCGGTCGCGTCCTGACCTACGCCCAACTGGCTGATCAAACGCGTCGATTCGCCGCTGGCCTGGCTCGTGGCGGCATTCGCCAGGGCCATGTTGTCGCGATCTGGTCGCCCAACTCACCCGAATATGCCGTGGTCTTCCACGCGGTATCGCGCCTGGGCGCCATTCTGACGACAATCAACCCGACCTACACGGTTGAGGAGGTCGCGCAACAGCTGAAAGATGCTCGCGCACGGCTGGTGGTCACGACCGGCCAGCTGCTCGACAAGGCGCGCGAGGCCATCGCGCTGTTGGGTGTCCCACTTGACGTGATCACCGTTGACGAGGTGGACGGCGTTCCGTCGCTGGCGTCGACCATGGTCGATGCCGATCCCCCGGCTGTCACCATCGACCCCGACCACGACATCGTCGTCTTGCCCTACTCTTCTGGGACCACGGGCCTGCAGAAGGGCGTCATGCTCACGCATCGCAACATCGTGGCGAACCTGCTGCAGATTGACGCGATGGAATCGACTGAGATCCGCGCCCTGCTGGCCGTGCTGCCGTTCTTTCACATCTACGGCATGGTCGTGATCATGAACCATGGGTTGCTGCGCGGGGCCGCGGTAATCACGTTGGCCAGGTTCGACCTGGAAACGGTGCTGCGCATTCTCCAGGACTATCCGATCGGCATTGCGCACGTCGTGCCGCCGGTGGTGATCGCGTTCGCCAAGCACCCGATGATCGATCGCTTCAACTTGTCCAACGTGCACACGCTGTTCTCGGGCGCCGCTCCTCTCGGTAGTGAGATCACCAATGCCGTCGAGGCGCGCCTGTCGCTGAAGGTGCGGCAGGGCTACGGCATGACGGAACTGAGCCCGGTGACGCATTACACGCCGGCCGGAGGGGCACGAGCCGGCAAGGTCGGCTTGCTGGCGCCCTCCACCGAGATGCGCATCGTCGATCCGACGACCGGCGCTGATCTGGGCGAGGGTGAGGCAGGTGAGGTGTGGTTTCGCGGACCCCAGGTGATGAAGGGATACCTGAACAACGCCGAAGCGACCGCGCGGACCATCGATGCCGATGGTTGGCTGCACACCGGCGACATTGCCCTTATCGATGCTGAAGGTTACCTGGAAGTCGTCGATCGGCTGAAGGAGCTGATCAAGGTGAAGGCGTTCCAGGTGGCGCCCGCCGAACTGGAAGCGCTGCTGCTCAAGCATCCGAAGATTGCCGACGCCGCGGTTTTCGGGGTGCCAGACGATGACTGTGGCGAAGTGCCGAAGGCCGTGATCGTGATGCGCGAGCCGCTGACGTGTGAAGAAGTAATGGCTTTCGTCGAAAGCCACGTCGCGCACTACAAGCGGCTGCGCTACGTGGTGTTTGCCGAGGCCATCCCAAAGTCGCCGTCGGGGAAAATTCTGCGGCGCCTGCTCAGGTCCTGAGAAACAGCGCGGCCTTCTCGCCAATCATGATCGAAGCCGCGTTGGTGGGAGCGTTGACCACCTCGGGCATGATCGACGCATCAGCAACACGCAATCCCGACACCCCGCGCACGCGCAGCGTGGGGTCGACCACCGCAGCGGCATCGCCTGCGGGTCCCATCTTGCACGTGCCGGCGCCGTGGTAAATCGTGTCGGAATCGCGGCGGACGAACGCGACCAGGTCGGTGTCGCCTTTCATCGCCGGGCCGGGAAGTATCTCGTCGGCGATTAGCGGTTGGTAGGCATCGGCTTCGCCGAACCAGCGCGCCAGTTTTACCCCGCGCACCAGGGCATCGACATCGGCTTGTTCCTGAAGGTAGTTGCCGCGAATGATCGGTGCGGCCAGGGGGTCGGCGGATCGCAGGCGAACGTCACCGCGCGACTTCGCCTGCACCAGCGATACGGTGATGGTGACGAACTTGTCAGGTGTCTCAACACCCCGGCCGACGTAGAACTGAAGGTCGGGCGCGTTGCCCCAGGCATCCTGGCTCGAGCGCGTGAACATGCCGGCAGTAACCGTTGAACCCGGTAGTTCGGTCTTGCCGTTCCATCTGATGGAGAGCTTCAGGTGATCCTGAAAGTTCTTTCCCACGCCCGGGATATCGGCCACGACCGGGATGCCGAGCGCCTTCAGTTGATCCGCCGGACCAATGCCCGACAACAGCAGCAACTTGGGCGAGTCAATGACGCCGCTGCTGATGATCACCTCGCGGGTCGCGCGCGCTTGTCCAGGCGTGCCGTCTTGCAAATACTGGACGCCGACGACCCGGCCGCCTTCAACGATCAACTTCGTTGCCTGTGTGTGCGAGCGCACTTCGAGGTTCGGCCGCGACAGCACCGGCTTCAGGAACGCATCAGCGGCGCTATGGCGTTTTTCGTCAAGAATGTTCTTCTGGTAGTAGCCGGCGGTGTTCACCGGCGACGGCATGTTGAAGTCGAAGCGCGCGTCGCGGAGGTAGCCGTGCTGCGCGGCCGCCTGCAGGAACGCACGATGTCCGGCGTGCGGGTCGGTGCACAGTGACACCGCCAACTCGCCATCGGCGCCGCGCCACGGCGTCTCTCCCATCTCGTGGCGCTCTGACTTCTTGAAGATTGGCAGCAATGCGTCGTAACCCCAGCCCGGGTTGCCTTGCCGCTCCCACTTGTCGAAGCAGAACTGGTGACCGCGGATGAAGGTCATGGCGTTGACCGCGCTCGAACCGCCGTGCACCTTGCCGCGCGGGAACGTAATGCGCCGGTTCTGCATGCCGGGCTCCGGCTCGGTGGCGTAGCCCCAGTCGAACTTCGATCCGATCAGCGACACCCAACGCCCAGGCGCGGTGATGGCCGGATCGCCGTTGTCGGGCCCGCCCGCTTCCAGCAGCAGCACTCGCGTCGATGCGTCGGCCGACAACCGGTTGGCGAGCACGCACCCGGCCGAACCGGCGCCGACGATGATGAAGTCAAATTCTGAGCGAGGCGCCTGGGTCATGCCCGCAAGAAAAGGCGAGGCGCTCACCAGTCTTATAAAGTCTCGTCGTTTCATAGTCTAGGACGCCACCACCGGGACCCGAAGAGAGCTGTCATCGTGTCCGTCGTGGTTAGAGTTTCGTTATCAGTGTATCCAGCCGCGCGACGACCCGTTCGCGACCGAGCAGCACTAGCATCTCAAACAGCCCCGGACTTACCATACGACCGGTCATGGCCAGGCGTGTACCGTGGATCAGCATCGCCGCTTTCACGCCGCGCGCCTCGGCCAGATCGCGCAGGCACTTTTCCAGCGTGGCCTCTGTCCAATCGGCCGTCGCAGCATAAGCCTCTCGAAGCGCCTGCAAATGGGCGGGCGCTTCCGCTGCCGCCAGATGTTTCTTCACGCCGTCCGCGTCATACTCCGTTGGATCGACAAAAAACGGGATCAGCTGGTCGCGATACTCCGTGAGCTTCTTGCACCTGGGCCGCAACAAGGCAAGGACTCGTGAAGTCCAGGCGCGGTCTTTCTTCAAGCCCTCGGGCCCCCAAGACCCTAAGCCCGCCACGCGAGCCACGAGGTCTTCATCGGCGAGCTTCAATAGGTACTGGTGGTTAAACCAATCGAGCTTGTCGGTGTTGAACACCGCGTTGCCGCCGCTGATCCCCTCGAGATTAAAGCGCTGAATCAGCTCCTGCCGCGTGAACAATTCGTCGTTGCTGCCGGTGCCCCATCCGAGCAAGGCGAGGAAATTGAACATGGCTTCGGGGAGGTAACCCTGTTTCTCGTACTCCGTCACCGACGTGGCGCCATGACGCTTGCTGAGCCGCTGCTTGTCGGGACCCATGATCAGCGGGACGTGCGCGAATGACGGCGGGGTCTTGCCGAACGCGTTGTAAAGCAGCACCTGCTTCGGCGTGTTCGAGATGTGATCGTCGCCGCGGATGACGTGCGTGATGGCCATGTCGATGTCATC
>JANMUX010000315.1:0-7011 GCA_031392125.1 Acidobacteriota bacterium
ATGCAAGAACAGCTCGCCGGGATGCTGAGAGTCGTAACAGGGCCATTGCAAACCGGACAGTTGCTCGAGCCTGGCGTAACTCATGCCGGCGTGCACCGGCGAGAGTTGACGCACTTCGTCCCACATGACCTCGGCATCGGCGGGCCAGTCGTGACCGAGCTTGCGCGCCAGGTCGCAGATGATGGCCAGATCCTCGCGGGCCTCGCCGGGAGGATTCAGCGTCTTGCGTACACGTTGTACGCGGCGCTCGCTGTTGGTCACCGTGCCTTCCGATTCGAAGGCGCCGGCCGCCGCGGGGAACACCACGTCCGCGCGCTGCGCCGTTTCGGTCAGGAAGATGTCCTGCACCACTAACATCTCGAGTGACTCGAGCAGTCGCGTCGCGCGATGCTGGTCGGCTTCAGACTGCACGGGGTTCTCGCCGATCACATAGAGGGCGCGCAGCTCGCCGCGATCCATGGCGTCGAACATGTCCGACAGGTGCCAGCCCTTCTTCGGCGGCACGGCCACGCCGTAGAACTGATCGAACTTCGCCCGGACTTCGTCATTCTCGACATGCTGGAAGCCCGGCAGGCGGTCGGGCAACGCGCCCATGTCGCCGCCACCCTGCACGTTGTTCTGGCCGCGCAACGGGTTGAGGCCCGAACCCCAGCGCCCGACATGCCCGGTCAGCAGGGCCAGGTTGATCAGCGCCATCACGTTGTGCACCGCGGTGTGATGTTCGGTAATGCCGAGCGTCCAGCAGATGATGGCCCGCTTGGCGCCAGCATAGGTCTGCGCCATCTCGCGGATGACGGCGGACGGCACCCCGGTTTCCGCCTGGCCCCGCTCGAGCGTCCACGGCTCCACCAGCGCGGCGTACTCGTCGAAGCCGGTCGTCGCGTGCTCGATGAACTCGCGGTTGGCCAGCCCGCCGCGGATGATCTCGCGCGCCATGGTGTTCGACAGCGCGATGTCGGTGCCGACGTCAAGGCCCGCCCACACGTCGGCCCACTGCGCGGAGGCGGTGCGGCGGGGGTCGATCGCGTAGAGCTTCGCCCCTCGCTTCAGCCCCGCGAGCAGGTGGTGAAAGAAGATGGGATGCGTCTCGCGGGCATTGGACCCCCACAGGAAGATGCAGTCCGTCTCTTCAATCTCCTGATACGAGCTGGTGCCGCCGCCCATGCCGAATACCGCCGCCAGACCGGCGACGCTTGGGGCATGTCAGGTGCGGTTGCAGCTGTCCAGGTTGTTCGACCCCATCACCACGCGCGCGAACTTCTGCGCGGCGTAGTTCATCTCGTTCGTACTTTTCGAGCAGCTGAAGAGGCCGAACGCCCGGCCGCCATGCGCCTGCCGCACGGCATCGAGCCCGGCGGCGGCGCGCTCCAGCGCTTCGTCCCACGAGGCCTGCCGAAGCGGACCGCCGCGGGTGTCACGAACGAGCGGATGGAGCAAGCGCGTCATCCGACTCATCGTGGGGCTAAGGTAGCACGACCCACTGAGCGGTAGGGATGGACAGCAAGAGGTAGCGGCGGCGCAGCTGAATCACGTGCGCGGGCAATTCGCGCGTGGTGAACTCGCCGGCCCGGCAGCGGTCGCGCAACCGGCGAATCTCGAAGCGATAGAGGTCGTTGATCTGCTCGCGCAGCAGCTCGATCCGGGTGCCGGACTTGGGACACAGCCCATGCCGCTGCAATTCTTCCAACACTTCCGGTGTAAACGTGCCTGGCACCGTTACCACCAAATCTGTTTCAGATTCTGCACTTTAGGGCGTACACCGAGATCTCAATTCCTACCGATGCTGGCAGGCCGGCTGTGGATGACGCCTGGGTGTAGGCAGCACAGGCGGCAACGATGTCGCCCAGGCGGTCGCTGGCGCGGGCCAGACCGATCAAGGCGTTGGGGGTCGGCTTGAGCCGCGTCGCGCGCTGAAAGGCCTCGCGGGCCTCGGCGTAGCGATCCACCTCGAACCAGAGCTCCCCTTCCAGTTCGTCAATCGGCAGCGGCCACTGGGCCGGCGCACCGGTCAGCGCCATGGTGTTGGACAGGTCGCGCGCGTGGGCGAGGAAGACACCGAGTTCTTCACGCTCTTCCTGCGCCGCGCTGATCGCCGCGCGAATGGCGACATCCGCGTAGCGCGCCGCCGTGCCCGGCAGCGCATCGAGGGCCTTCAGCCTGAGGTTCACCGGGCCGAGCAACTCGAGCGCGCCGCCTCGGGGCGCGAGATCACGCGCTGCGACCCAGCCCTCCATGGCCGCCTTCTGCACTTGGCGATCAACGTCTTGCCCAAGCGCCAGCATCATGACGGTAACCAGAACAATCCGCATGCCGGTCAGCCTCCCAACATCGCGACGACCACCCGAGTAGCGGCATCTTCCACCTGCCGGCTTTCGAGCGCGCGCGCTTCAACCGTGAACGATCGCAGGCCGACGGCGTTCTCAGGCGGAGCCGGCGCACCGACGCCGACCCAGGTGTTCATGCCCAGGTGGTGGTGATAGCCGCCCGCCGACACAAACAACGCCCCCGGATAGCTGCGGACCATCGGCTCGAAGCCGATCTCGCCGCAATAGAACGCCTCGCCAGCTTCGATGGTGGATACGTGCAGGTGGACATGGCCGATCACCGTTCCCGCTTCAAGTCCCAGCCAGGCCGTCTCGGCACCCGGTTCGTTCGCGACGCTCTGTACGTCCAGCGGATCACTCGCCATCGCCACCTCGCCATTGGCGGCACGCCAGGTTTCGCGAGGGCGATCGCGGTAGATCTCAATGCCCAGGCCGTCGGGATCATTCAGGTAGAGCGCTTCGCTGACCAGGTGATCGGCCACACCCGAGAGCGGCCACTGTTGATCCGCCAGCCGGCGGAGCGAGCGGCCCAACGCCGCGCGCGACGGCACGAGAATGGCGAAATGAAAGAGGCCAGCGCTGCGCTTGGGCCGCGAAATGGCATCACGCCGCTCGAGTAGTTCAATCAGGACCCGGTCGCTGTTCGCCGAGAGCAAGGCCGTCGCACCGTTGCGGGACAGTTCCTCGAAGCCAAGGATGTCGCGGTAGAACGACACCGACCGGTCGAGGTCGGTCACCGTCAGGCTGACGGAGCCGATGTGTGCGTCGGCCGGGAGAGGCATCCCGCCAATCTTAACGCCGTACGGATTAGCCACAGAGGACACCGGGGACTCAGAGTCACACTCTCGAACGGCGTCTATCGCATCAACGCCAACAGGGCACGCCGGTCAACTTCGACATTGCCGATCACGATGCGCGAGATGCGGCGGGTGTTCGTGATGTCGTCGAGCGGGTTCGCGTCCAGCACGATGAAATCAGCCCGCCGGCCTTGGGCAAGGACACCAAGGTCGCTCCGGCCGACGAACTCGGCGGCGCGGCCGGTCGCCGCGACAATCGCCTGAGCCGGCGTCATGCCTGCTTCAACCATGGCTTGTAGTTCCAGCTGTTCAGCAAAACCGAAGGGATGGTCCTCGAGGCCCGTGTCGGCGCCGAGCACGATCTGTGCGCCGGCCGCGTTGAGCCTGGCGAGGCTCTTCTGCAGAATGCCGTAGCGTTGGCGAGCCCCTTCAACCGCCTTCGCATCGCGCTGTGAGTAGTAGGCTTGCATCCGCTCCACGACCGGCGCCGTAACGGTTGCGCTGAGCAGTGCCAGCATCGGATTGCCTGCGGTCAGCCACGGCGGCACGGCGGCAAACGTCGGCTTCAGTGGCGTGGTCAGGTTGCCCATGACAACCACCTTCTTCTTCACGATCGCCGCAACCAGCCCATCGTCCATCACCGCGTCGCGCACCAGATGCGCGAACGCGTCAACACCGGCGTCGACGAGATCCACGGCATCGGCATGGTAGAAAACATGTGCGATCACACGGAGCTTGCGCGCATGGGCTTCATTGATGATGGCGCGATAGAGCGGCGCACCGAGCTTTGGCGCGCGCCCGTTGCGGTCGTCGACCCAGATCTTGACCATGTCGACCTTGCGGGCGGCCAACTCCGCCACCGCCTTGCGGGCCTCGGCTTCGCTCGTCACCTCGTAGGCGATGCCCGCGTGGGTGGCGCCACCGGGACCCGCGTTCGGCGCGCCAATGCCGCGTCCCGCGACCTGGAGCAGCGCGCCGAGAGGGCGTCCAGACGACTGCTCGGCGCGTAGTTGGTAAAAGAGGTCGCCGGTTTCAATTCCTTGCGACTGGACGACGCTGACGCCAAAGTACAAGGCGCGCGCCAGATCGCTCACCACGGTTTCGCGACTGTAGTTGCCGGCCGAGTACGACAGACCTTGCTGAAAGCCGGGATGGCCGTGCGTGCCGATCAACGCCGGCATGATGGTCTTGCCGCTCAAGTCAACGCGGCGCACCGACGCGGGCACGGAGATGGCACCCGCGGGTCCGACACGGGACACTACCCGCTGGTCCACCAGCAGCGCTGATCGCTCGATCACGGCACTGCCGTCACCGGTGATCAGCCGCGCATTTTCGTAGAGAACGGAAGCGTCGGGATTGGCCGCCGGCGGCGCCTGTCCAGGCAGACCCAGCGAACCCGCCACCGCCATCACGCACGCGCCGAAGATTGCCGTCCGCATGCCGCGGACTATACCTCGGCTACGGCGAGGCCTTCACGCAGATGAATACTTCGTAGGCGCCCGGTTCGAGGTCTGAATGATCGAACGGCAACACGCGCGGCTCAAAACCGGCGTCCTTCAGCAGGCGCATCCAGAGCGCACGCGGAAACAGGCCTTCGATGTGGCGGTCGTGCTCAACCCGGACGGTGCCGTCGGTGTCGCGCATCACGTAGGCGTAGTCGGTGATGCACGTCGAGTCGTCTGGGTCGGGATCCCATGTCCACTCCAGGTACCGCATGCCCCGCGCACCATCGTCTTCGCCGCCGCAGTCGGTGCCGGGCTTGAAAGTCTCGCTGACATGGTCGGGCACAAACAGGGCGACGCCGCCTGGCCGGCAATGTACGGCGGCGGTTTCTATCGCGCGGCGCAGGTCATCCTCGGTGGTCATGTACGAGATAGCATCGTGTACGAACACCGCGTCGAACTGGCGGTCGAGCCGCACGTCGCGCATGTCGCCTTCCACGTGCGCACATTCCGGGTTGATCACACGGCTATGCGCCAGCATGCCAGGCGACAGGTCCACCAGGACGACTTCCCCGTAGTGGCGCTTCATGTGCAGCGCGTTGTTGCCGCCGCCGCAGCCCAACTCGAGCAGCGAGTGCAACGGCGCCGGCGATGCCGCGCTCAAGGCCGCCTGGTGGAAGGCGGCCTCTTCCGCGTACTCGGCCGGACTGGACATTACCGGCCACCACGAGGCGAGTTCGGAATAAAGCTTGGTCATCACGGTTTCGGAATGCGCAGGGTCGCGCTAATCATGGCGCTGCCGCTGGCGGCGAACATCAGCGAGAGCGGATGCAGCAGCGCGGGTCCCACTTGGTAGACGCCGAACCACAGTTGCTCATCCACGCGGCCGAGGTATTGGGCCAGGCCGAGCACCAACACCAGCACCACGCTAGTCGGAATGGGGGTGCCTTCGAAGTACTTGACCTTGCCGGTGGCTGCGTCGGTCAGGGCTTCAGTGGTGGCATTGAAACGCGCCAGGCGGCTGACGCCGCAGACGACGAAGTAGGTGAGGATGACCATGTCCCACCCGCCCCGTAACCCGAGCGTGAACCCGAGCACGGCCGGCGCAACGCCAAACGAGATGACATCGGCCAGCGAGTCGAGGTCGGCGCCGAGCACCGACTGGCGCCGTTTATCCAGCCGCGCCACGTAGCCATCGAGCACGTCGAAGACCAGCGCGGCCGGCAGCAGAATGAAGGCCGCCCACAAAAACCGGCGGTTGCCGGTGGCGATGTAGTCGAGGCACAGGAACACCGAAATGGTGCCGCACGCCGCGTTGAAGATGGTCAACAGGTCGGCCCACGTGAAGGACCGCAGCATGGACATGTGCCGTCTCGGGGCCGTCATGGTCTCCAGCCTATCAAACCGCGCCGTTAACCTTTCTGCAGGTCATCCGTATTAGAGGGTATGAAACAACGCGCTGCCACCTTCGCGGCTACGATGGCCGTCACCCTGCTGCTGGCCACTGCTGCGCTGGCCGCACAGGCGGTCACCCCGAGACCGCTCCCAGAGCAGGTGCCTGGCGCACCGGTTGCGACAGTGCCGCTCTACCAGGCGCCGGTCGACGCTCACACGACCCGCGAACAGCTGCAGGAGATCCTGCGGCAGTATCCGCCTGCGGTGGGCGAGGTCTTGCGCCGCGATCACAGCCTGCTGGCCCGGGCCGACTACATCGCGCCCTATCCGCAACTGGTGGCGTTCATCCAGCAGCATCCGGAAGTGGTCCGTAACCCGACATTCTTCTTCGGCAACTACGACTACTACGAGCCGCGCACGCCGATGTCGCCCGAGGTCGAGGCGCTCGGGGTGCTCCTGGGCGGCATGGCTGGGTTCCTGGCCTTCGGAGCGTTTATCGCGATTGCGGCGTGGCTGATTCGAGCGGTCATCCAGCATCGCCGCTGGCTCCGGCTCTCGAAGGTGCAGTCGGATATCCACACCAAGCTGATGGACCGCATGACCACCAACGAAGAACTGCTCGCGTACATCCAAAGCCCTGCCGGCCGCCGCTTTCTGGAGTCGGCGCCGATGCAGCACGAGTCGGATGCGCCCCGGCTGGGCGCACCGGTCGGCCCCATCATCTGGTCGATGATGGCAGGCGTCGTGCTGGGCACGGTGGGCGTCGGTTTCCGGTTTGCCGCCAACTCGGTGGCCAACGAAGCGCAGCAGGCCTTTACAGTGGTCGGCGTCATCCTGCTCGCGCTGGGCGCCGGTTTCATGATCGCATCGGCCATGGCCTACCTGGTGTCGTCGCGCCTGGGGTTGTTCCCGCCAGCGGCGATTCGGCCTGACATGAGCTCCGGCAATGCGTGAGACCACGCTGACCGACATGGAACGCCTCGGCGCTTTCGACGAAGCCGAACGAACGTTCCAGATGACCGAAGAAGCGTTTCGTGTCTTCTACGAACTGAC
>JANMUX010000312.1:0-11479 GCA_031392125.1 Acidobacteriota bacterium
ACATCGACCTTGACGGTGCGGTTGTCGCCAATACGTTCGAACTCGCGTTCCTGCAACACGCGCAGCATCTTCATTTGCAGCGCCATGGGCATGGTCCCGACTTCATCCAGGAACAGCGTGCCCTTATCGGCCTGCTCGAGTCGCCCCTGGCGCATGGCCACCGCACCTGTGAACGCACCGCGGACGTGGCCAAACAACTCGGCATCGAGCAAGGTCTCGGGTATCGCGCTCACGTTGATGGCAACGAACCGCTCGCGATGCCGCGGGCTGGTTTGATGAATGGCGCGCGCCACCATCTCCTTACCGGTGCCTGTCTCCCCATCAATCAGGATTGTCGCCGTCGTCGGCGCCACGGTTTCGATCAACTGGAACAATGCGCGCATGGCCGCGCTCTTGCCGACCATCGAGCCCAGGCCGAAGCGCTCGTCGAGCTGTTGATGCAGGTAGGCATTCTCGCTCTTCAATCGCTTCTGCTCGAGCGCGTTGGTGAGCACGTGCATCAGCTCGTCGAACTGAAACGGCTTTGAGATGAAGTCGGCGGCGCCGCGCTTGATGACGTCAACGGCGTCTTTCACCGTGCCGTAGCCGGTGACGACGATCGCCACAATGCCGGGGTAACGGGTGAGAGCGGCATCGATCACCTGGCGGCCGTCAACACCCGGCAGACGGAGGTCGGAGACGATCACGTCGAAGGCAAAGCCGTCCAGCGCCTTGATGGCCGCTTCACCGTCTGCGGCCTGAACGACTTCGAAGCCCTGCTCCATAAGTCGTTCAGCCACAACACTTCGCAGTGATTCTTCGTCATCCACGAGCAGCAGGTGGGCCATTGCTTGTCAGGATATTGACGGGGTTGCACGGGGGTGTCAAGGGCTGCACGCCTAATCCCACGGTGGCAGCCTCCGATACACCCTTTGGAGGCGAACCCCGTGGAACGGCAAACAGTGAGCATCATGAAGGCGTGCGAAATGGTCGGCGTCAGCCGGCGCACGATTTACAACTGGATCGCGGCGAACAAGGTCGAGTACTTGCGCACCGCCGGCGGCAGCATTCGAATTTTCGTCGATACGCTCTGGCGCGAGCCGGATGGCACCAAGCACCCGAACGGCCCTGACGCGGTCGCGTAGCGAGTTCCCCTATGACGGGCGTTGACTCGAAAGAGCTACTGCATCGGTTGAATAATCAGCTCGGCGTGATCCTCGCGCACGCCGAGTTGCTCGAGACCAAGGCACAGGACTCCGCGCAGAAGGCGCGGGCGTCACAGGTCGTGAGCGCCGCGCTCCAGGCCATGGCGGTGTCGCGCGAACTGCGCGAGACCGTCGCAGACCCAAAATAACTCCGGCGTCCTGCCGGAGTTCGTTCTCCCCACATAGTTGAAGCTCCTCAACCGAAATTGTAATCGTCCGTCTCAAAATAAACTTGGGCCGCCAAATCTATGACAGCGACCCGATCGTTTTCGCCAAATTTTTGGCGTCATTTGCATTGAAACCAGACGCAATCGTACCAGCGCGAACTTGAGCAGAATCGTGTAAGTGGCTGACTTTTCAAGCACTTATAAGGATGAGCGGAGCGAACTGCCCAAGGCTAACCATCGCGACACAGCTCAGGCATCCGCTTTGCGTTAGGGCAGGCAACGGAGATTCTTGAGATGACCCCGACGACTGAGATTTCGAATCCGCGAGTTGAAGCTGGTATTCCCTTTGTGGAGGCACTGGCCCGGCGCATGGCGGCGACCATGCCACACTCGATCGACCTGAGCGATCTGGTGCAGGACGGCGTAATCGGCCTGATCGATGCCGCGCACCGGTTCGACGATTCGCGCGGAATCAAGTTCGAGACGTTTGCCGAGCGCCGCATTCGCGGAGCGATGATCGACGCGCTGCGCAAGGATGCGTGGCCGCGCGGCGTGCGCCGCGTGCGACGCGAACTCGAGGCCGCGCGCGAGAAACTGCGCAAGACACTCGGTCACGAGCCGTCGCTCGCGGATCTCGCCAACGAGATTGGCTCCGACGAGAAGCGCCTGGGCAAGACCATTGTCCGCATCAACACCATTGAATCGACCTCGCCGTTTTCGAGCGCCGAGAATGTCGATGAATCTCAACTGCCCGCCGTGATGGTGCCCGCCGAGCCTGAGCGCCCCGACATGCAGTACGAGCGGGACGAAGTGAAAGGCCGCGTGCGCAACGCCATCGCGACGCTGCCGGCACGAGAACAGCGCGTCATCGCGCTCTACTACTACAACGAAGTGACCATGAAGGACATCGGCGCCGAGCTGGGCGTCAACGAATCGCGTGTGTCGCAGTTGCATGCGCGCGCCATCAAGCGATTGCGTGAAGCACTCGGCGCGGAGATCACGCCGATTGCGGCATCAGCAGCGCTGCGCGCCGCGTTTGCGGCTTTCGAAGCCGGTCACACCGGCGTGATGCCCGCGCCGGTCGCGACCATGAAACTCCCCACCTTCGCCAAGGCGATTGGTGACAAGAAAATGGCCAAGGCCACGCTTCCGCAATCCGATACGCGAGTGTCGCACGCGGCGCACCAGCGCGCGGGTCTGGTGCTGGTCGTCGAGAATCCGGCGAGAGCTGGACACCACGGCGACGCTCACGACAGCGTATCGCGAGCGGCGCGCAGCAAATCGCCCAACCTGAAAGGTTTGGAGAGCCAGCGGCAGGCGGTCTCTTCAAGAAAGCGCTCCGCGTCGGTGCCGGCGACATCACCGGTGACGAAGATGACTCGCCGCGCCAGCGCCGGAGTTGCGGCGGCCATCGCGCGGTAGAACTGCATGCCATCAATGCGCGGCATCTTCAGGTCGCAGACGATCAGATCGTAGTTGGCTTCGGTGAGGCGGGTCAGCCCCTCCTCACCGTCGCCGGCGCGATCGACCGTGAACCCCGCGTCCTCGAGGGCCTCTGAGACCGCCACGGCCAGCGCGGGCTCATCCTCCACCACCAGCACGCGTAATCCCTTGAACGCCTCGAGTGAAATCGGCTGCTGGGCGACGCGCGCCGGCGCGTTCAGGTGCTGACCGGTCACCGGCAGTTCGACGAAGAACGACGCGCCTTGTCCCTTGGTGGACGTGAGCCAGATGCGCCCGCCGTGTTCCTGCACGATGGCGTAGGCGACCGTGAGCCCGAGGCCCGTGCCTTGCCCAACCTCTTTGGTCGTAAAGAACGGATCGAAAACTCGCCCCTGCCTCTCTTCCGCAATCCCCGGACCATCGTCATTGACCTCGAGCACGGCGGAGCCGCGGTCGGAATCGTGCGATGTCCGCACGACGATGGTGCCGCGGCCACTGGCAGCCAGGCAGGCTTGCTCGGCGTTGATGACGAGGTTCAGCAGGATCTGCTTGATCTGATGGCCATCAGCAAACACTTCCGGCAGCCCGCCGGCGAGCGCTTCGACGATCTGCACGTTGCTGACTTTCTGCTCGTAGGCCCGCAGCGCCAGCGTTTCGCGCACCACTTGGTTGAGGTCCACCATGGCGCGGGTGGTCTGGCGCTTGCGCGAGAACGTCAGCAGGTTGCGGACGATGCGGGCGGCGCGCTCCGATTCGGCGAGAATGACTTCAAGGCCCTGGCGGGTCTTGTCGTCGACGTCACGCTCGGCGAGCCGCTCGGCCCACGACAGGATGGTCGCCAGCGGATTGTTCAGTTCGTGCGCGACGCCAGAAATGGTTTGCCCGAGTGCAGCCATCTTCTCGGCCTGCAGCAACTGGTAACGGCCATCCCGCGACTGGTCGTCGAGCTTCTTTCGCTCGCTGACATCGCGAACCAGCGCCTCGACATGCAGCATCGCTGCTGCACGCGGGTCGATCGCCCCGCCTCGACGCCCGTAGGTCGCACTCGCGGTCACTTCAACCCAGATTGGCGCGCCATCGACGCGGCGCAGGCGCAAAAGGTGGTCGGTGACCACCCCTTCGCGGTCGAGTCGCTCGACGAACAGCGACCGCGCTTGCGGATCGACGAAGCGGGAAATGTCGAACGGTTGGACCAACGATTCAGCGGTCTCAGGCGGATAGCCGAAGATCGTCTTCAGGTGAGGATTGGCGGAGAGCGTCGCCGTGCTGACCGCCCCAAGCG
This sequence comes from Acidobacteriota bacterium, assembly GCA_031392125.1. GTDB lineage: Bacteria > Acidobacteriota > Vicinamibacteria > Vicinamibacterales > UBA2999 > 12-FULL-67-14b. The sequence continues at coordinate 4,077 of JANMUX010000312.1, forward strand.
TGCCGACGTAGACACCCTCGGGAACGGCCTGAAACACATCCACCCGTTACTTCTTGGGTGGGAATGGCGTGGGCGTCTTGCCGGCGGCGTTGCCCGGCGTCCACTTCTTCTCGATTGCGGCGCGAATCGAGACAACGTCAGCGCCTGACGAGTAAAGTTGCATGGCCTCACGCGCAACGTCGATGCAAATGGTGCAGCCAAAACCATGCGTGTCCCACTCGGTCACGTTGCCCTTGGCGTCTCGACGCGCGACGAAGCACGACTCGTTATGTTTGTGTCCGTCGGCGCCACAGCCGCAGTAGCACGGCACATAGGCCAGAATCTCGGGGTGCTGCGCGGCAAAGTCATAGGTGGCGCGCACGATGTCCATGGGACGCACGGGCGCGAAGCCCATGGCCGGCAGCGGCGGCGCAGTCTTGCGGACGACTGCGGGCTTGGCCGTTGGGGCCACACCTTTCGCGGTCGGTTTTGCCCCAGCAGTTTGGGCAGCAATCGCCACCGTGGTGATGAGGGCCAACCCGGCAATAGCGAGCAAAATCGTGAAGGGTCCTGCGTGCTTCTTCATGGCAGCTAATTTAACATCACTCGCCGCTATACTGACCTCTTCCAAATGAAGCTGTTCGGCCGCCAGGACGTCTTGCTGATCGGCGCCCTCACAACGGCGCTGATCGTGATCTTCTCGGCGCCGATTTCGCGCGCGCTCGACTACGCTCGCGAGATCGAGCGGCAGAGTGGGCTCACGCTCATGCCGGCGCTGGTGCTGCTGACCGTGGCGTTCGCATTTCATCAATACCGGCGCATTTCGGAAGAGCACGCGAGGGCTGCGGCAGCCGAAGTTGCCACAAAGGCGGCGCACCATCGAGCCGAAGAGCTCGAGCGACTAGTCGGTTTCGGCCAGGCACTGGGCCGTGCGCTCGACTTCGACTCCATTCGCGTGGCCATTGGCCAACACTTGTCAGCGCTGACCGGCACCGACAAAGTGTGGGTGCTGGTTCGCGAAGGCACGGAGTGGCAGGCGCTGGCCGGCGACACACGAGGCGCCGAAGAGGTGCTGCACTGGGGCGATATCGCGGAGCAACTGCTCGCCTCGGGAACAAGTGACAAGACGTCAACCCAGATATCGCAGTCGCGCGCGATTGGCTTTCCGCTCATCGTCGGCGGCTCCGCCTTGGGCGTGCTGGGAGTGCGGCCAGACCAAGGAATGCTCGCCGCCGACAAACGCCGCATCGTCGAGGCCGCGGCCGCACTGCTCGCAGTGTCGATTAAGAACGCGCAACTGTTCCGCGAGGTGAGGGAAAACAGCGTGCGCGACGCGCTCACCGGTTGCTTTACCCGTGGCCACGCGCTTGACGTGGTCGATGCGGAACTTCGCCGCGCTCGCCGCAGCCAGACACCGGTGTCGATGATCATGTTCGACCTCGATCATTTCAAGGACGTGAACGACCGCCACGGCCACCTGTGCGGCGATGCCGTGCTGAGCGCGGTCGGCAAGCGCATGAAGGAGGTGCTGCGCGGATCGGACTTGAAGTGCCGCTACGGTGGGGAAGAGTTTCTGGTGCTGCTGCCGGAAACACCGCTCCACGGCGCGCGTCGCGTGGCCGAGACTCTGCGCCGGGAGATCGCCGACCGGCCGGTGCCATGGTCGGGCGAAGCGCTCACTATTACCGCCAGCTTCGGCCTGGCGCAAACGCTGCCGGGTGAAGTCAATGTTCAGGCCGTGATCGCGCGCGCAGACCAGGCCTTATATCGCGCCAAGGACGATGGTCGCAACTGCGTGCGTATTGCCGCCGAAACACCAACGCTGATGTCCGAGAGGCCGGGGTCTGGCGTTCGCGGTCCCGGCTCCGCGCACGAAGGGACGGCGCTTTTCTCAAGCGGGTCCCAGATTCCGGGTCCCGAATCCCGGTAGTCACACCATCTGCCGCCCGCGCGTCTCTGGAATTCCGAGCCAGAGCAACGCTGCCGTAAGAAAGGCGAGCGCGGTTATTGAGAACGCGAGCCCGAAACCCTGTGACTGGGCGAGGGTTCCAATCACAAAGGGAGCGACCGCGCTCAGGAGTCGCCCGCTGTTGTAAGTGACACCCAGCGCAGTCGCCCGGATCGTGGTCGGGAAGATTTCCGACGCGACCGCGCCGAAGCCGCTAAAGTAGCCGGTCCCGAAGAAAGCGACGAACGGTCCGAGTACGAGCAGATAGATGGGTTCGCGGGTCGAGCCGTAAGCCCACACCAACGCCGCCGCCAATACGAGATAGGTCACATATGTTGGCTTACGCCCGAACTTGTCGCTGATGAACCCGAATGTTACGTAACCGAGCCACATGCCTACCTGCATCGCGACGATGAACATCGACATGGTGGTGGTTGACAGGCCAATCCCCCCCTGTGCGACGGGAAGCGAGAGGTAGGACGGCACCCACAGGTTTAATCCCCACCACGCGAACATGGTGGCTGCGTTCATCAGAGTCAGGAGTGCCACCAACCTCATTGGCACTTCCAGGCGGGGCCACACTCCTTGGCCGGGCGATGCAGCCCGCTTGTCCGCCGTAGCGCGAAGCGCGGAGGTGGAACGTGACCGCAACCACATCTCGGGCTCTTCGAGGTTCCTGCGGATCCAGAGCGTGAAGAGTGCCGGGATGATGCCGACAAAGAACACCGCGCGCCAGCCGTAGGTGGGCAGCACGAGCGCGACGACCACTGCGGCGGCGCCGTAGCCGATCGCCCAGCAGCTCTGCATCAAGCCTAGCGCCTTGCCGCGATGCTTCTCGGGCCACGTCTCGCTGACCAGCGTGGCGCCACTGGCCCACTCGCCGCCCATGCCCAGACCCAGCAGAAAGCGAAAAATGGCGAGCTGCCACACGTTTTGCGCCAAGCCGCAGGCGAAGGTGAAGACCGAGTAAAGCAGGATGCTGAGCGACAACGCGCGCGTACGGCCCAGCTTGTCGGCCACCACGCCAAAGACCAGCCCGCCGAGCGCCGACGCCGCCAGCGTGAGCGACGCCAGCTGCCCGCCGGTCGCCAGGCTCAGGCCCAGGTCCTTGACGACAGCGGTCAGGATGAGCGCGTAGAGCATCACGTCGAAAGCATCAAGCAGCCAACCCAGCGAGGCGGCAATCAGGGCCTTTTTGGCCGCTGGAGAGGCTTCATTCCAAAAGCTCATAAGTTGAATTAAATGCGGTAAATTGCTACCATTTCAGAATGATCGACGAAATTGACGGCTCAATACTGGATATTCTTCAGTACAACGCCCGAACATCACAGGCAGAACTTGCCAAAGCCGTCGGTCTGGCTCCCTCGGCGGTGACCGAGCGGCTCAAGAAGCTCGAAGCGAAGGGCATTATCAAGGATTACGTGGCCTTGATCGACCCCCACGTGGTTGACCGGGGGTTGCTGGCCTTTGTGTCGGTGCGCACCTCCGAGCACGGGCCGGACATGCCGTCGGCCATTGAGCTCAGCAAGATCCCCGAAGTCCTCGAAGTGCATCACGTCGCCGGCGACGATTGTTACTTATTGAAGGTGCGCGTGCGAGACGCCGAGCACCTGGGACAGATTCTTCGTCAGCAGATCGCATCGGCGCAGTCTGTCACGTCGACAAAGACGACGATCGTGCTCGAGACGGTGAAGGAAGACCCGCGCATCGCCATTCCGAAAGAGAAGACCCTGGCTGCCCATCGCAACCTGGGTGAGGGGGGAAGGCCACCCGCGTGACCCTCGCGCATCTCGCCTTCGTCACCGTCTGCATCATCTGGGGCACGACCTATCTCGCCATTCGCATTGCGCTCGAGACCGTGCCGGTGCTGCTCGTTGCCGGCTTGCGCTGGATGAGTGCGGGCGTGCTGCTGTGCGGCATCTTGCTCGCCCTGGGCAAGCGCTTACCGCCACTGCGGATGTGGGGCCCGCTGATTCTGCTCGGGGTCCTGATGAACATCATGGGCAACGGCTTTGTGGTGTTTGCGCAGCAGTATGTCGCGAGCGGGCTCACTGCCGTGTTGATTGCAACGACGCCGTTCTGGTCGGCGCTGCTCGAGCGCACGCTGCCCAACGGCGAGCGCTTCTCACCGCGTGCCCTTGCCGGTCTCGCCATTGGCTTCAGCGGCATCGTCATCCTGGTGTGGCCCGAGATGTCGCAAGGCGGCGCCGGAGGCCGGGCGTTCGTTGGCGGCGTCATCGCGATCCAGCTCGCGTGCATCGGCTGGGTGGTTGGCACCTCGTACGCCAGGCGCCACGAACTGGGCGACGATCCATTTTCGTCGACGGCTCTGCAGATGGTGTTCAGCGGCGTGATGCTGCTGTCCGCGGCCACGGTTCGTGGCGACTGGGCTCAACTGTCGTTCACGCCTCGCACGCTGGCGGCTATGGCCTACCTGGCGATTGCCGGCTCGCTCGTCGCGTACTCCGCCTATATCTACGCGATTCAGCACCTGCGATTGTCGTTGGTGTCCCTGTACGCCTACATCAACCCAATCATCGCGGTGGCCCTTGGAACCGTGCTCCTGGGCGAGCCGCTGTCGAGCCGAATCCTGCTAGCCGCGGGGCTCGTACTGACCGGAACCTGGATCGTCGGGAAGAAATGACCTAGAGGTTGTCCTTGTAGAGGACGCGGCCGAGGCGTTTGTGCCACGCGGTGAACTCATCTGACGAAGGGTCTTCGTTGATGGCGCGGCGCACCTGATTGATTTTCGCGTCGAGTTCGTCGACGGCTGCCAGGATGAACGCTTCAATCGACTTCGGCTCCACTGGCGAGCCGTACTCGCGTGTGCCGTGGTGCGACGCGACCAAATGTTCGACCTGCGCGCGCAACTCAACCGGGAACCCGGAGATGCCGTTAATGGTCTCGCGCACCAGCATCAGGCCGAGCGCGATGTGGCCCACCATGTTGCCGTCGCGCGTGTAGCTGCCCGCACCGCCCTCGTAGGCGAGCTCCTGCAGCTTGCCGATGTCGTGCAACACCACACCGGCCACCACCAGGTCGTCGTTCGCACCATAGGCGCGCGACAGTGTGACGCCGACTTCGGCCATCTTGGTGATGTGCTCGAGGAATCCGCCGCGATACGCGTGATGAATGGTCTGCGCCGCGGGCCACAGCTTGATCTGATCGGCGTGGTCGGTCACGACGCGGTTCAGCAGCACGCGGATGTGATCGTTCTTCACGTCCCGCAGCCGAGCCTGCAGTTCCTCCCACATCTCGTCGATCGGCCGCGGCGAGCTGAGAATGCACTCGTCCTCGCGGAAGCCCTGCAAGCGATCCTGGTCGGGGTTGACGCGCCGAATCGTGCTCAGCACCAGCTGTATCTGGCCGTTGTACAGGCTGCCGCGGCCCTCCACGCGAACGAATTCTCCCGCCTCGAACTCACCCTTGAAGCGTTCGACGTCCTGCATGACCTTGCCCGTGGTCTGCCCCGACGCATCCTGCAGGTTCAGGATCATGAACTCGCTGCCGCTGCGGCCGGCGCGCAGCTCCTTGTAGGTGCACAGGAAGAACCCCCACCCGGCATCGTCGGTCGTCAGTTTGGCGAGCTTCGGGAGTGGATTCATTCCGATCCGAGTGCAAACGTCATGGTCCCGTGGATGACCACCTTCTTGCCGACGCGCGCGCGGCCTTCGAGCACACCCATGCGGCTGCGCAGCCGCTTGACGTTGGCCTCGATCACCACCTGGTCGCCTGCGTGCACCGGCGCGCGGAAGCGCACGCGCTCCATGCCGCGGAAGAAAATCAGCTGGCCCTTGTTCTCGGGCTTGGCCAGGATCAGGATGGCACCGACCTGAGCCACCGCTTCTGTGAGAATGGTCGGTGGCAGCGTCGGCCGGCCGTTCAGACCGGGCCGGCTCAGGTATGGCTCGTTGATCGAGACGTTCTTGATGCCGACAATCCGCACATCTGGCGTGAACTCGATGATTCGATCCACCAGCAGGAAGGGATACCGGTGGGGAATAATGCGTTCGATCGCCGTGTAGTCCAGCGGCAGTGCAATCTCCATGAAGATCAGAATTATACTTCGCCCCTTGGAGGCCCTGTTATGCGCAGCACCCTGGTAGCCGCGGCACTGGTAATGGTTTCGGCGGCGAGCCCCTTTGCCCAAGGCAAGCGGGCCGTCACGTTCGACGATGTGCTCAATGTCAAAGCGGTGGGCGGCGCCACGCTGTCGCCTGACGGGAGCCAGGTGATCTACACGGTCCGGCAGTGGGTGGCCGAGAAAGACCGCATGGAAGCGCGCACGCACATCTGGAAGGTGGCCGCGAACGGTTCGTCGCCGGCGCGCCAGATCACGTTTGGCGACAAGGGCGACAGCCAGCCACAGTGGTCGCCCGACGGCCGCTACATCAGCTTCATCTCGTCGCGCGGTACGGGCGAAGACGTCAAGTCGCAAATTCACGTGATGCGTGCCGACGGCGGCGAAGCCTGGAAGCTGACCGACAGCAAAGAGAACGTCTCCAGCTATTCGTGGGCGCCCGACAGCGAGCGCCTCGCGTTTGTCGCCACCGACGCGAGGCCGGCGGATGAAGACGCCAACATCAAGAAGAGAGACGACGAGCGCGTGTTCGAGGGCGACTTCCGCTACGCGCACGTGTGGGTGGTAGACATCGCCACCAAGACCGCAACACGCATCAGCGAGGGCAAGGCTTATACGGTGGGCGGCGCGCCGTCGTGGGCGCCCGACAGCAAGCGGTTCGTGTTCGGCGCCGGCGACACGCCGATGCTGCGCGATAACCGCCGCGACATCTATCTCGCCGAGGTCGCGACCAGGCGGATTGAGAAGATCAGCACCAACTTCGGCAGCGACACCTCGCCCAGGTGGTCTCCCGACGGCAAGTCGATCGCGTGGACCGCCGAGCCCACCACCTCCGGTCCGCTGCCCGATGGCACCGCTGCAGGCGTGACGATGCAGTCGAAGCTGATGCTGTACGACGTGGCGGCCAGGTCGATCAAGGACGTGTCCTCGCCTGCCTTCGACACCGATGCCGGCAACCCAGTGTGGACGGCGGAAGGTAACCGCGTGATGTTTGTGGCTGGCAAGCGCGCCTACAACGAGGCCTTCGCGTACGACCTGACGACGGGCCGCTACACGCAGTTGAGCTCGAAGAAGACGCTGCAGGGCGCGTCGATCAGCAAAGACGGCCGCACCATTGCGCTCACTATGGATACTCCGGACTCGGCGTCGGAGGTCTACGTCACCGACCCGGCCTTCCAGACCTTTCGCAAGCTCACCACGACCAATCCGCAGCTGGCCGAGCTGGCGCAGGGCGAGACCGAAGTGGTCACCTGGAAAGGGGCCGACGGCATGGAAATCGAGGGTGTGCTGCTGAAGCCGGTGGGCTTCCAGGCCGGACGCAAGTATCCGACGCTGGTCGTGGCGCACGGAGGGCCCGCCGGCGCCTACGTCAACGGCTTCCGGCTGGGCGGCCTC
>JANMUX010000397.1:0-1824 GCA_031392125.1 Acidobacteriota bacterium
CGCGCCAGATGCGAGGTGGATGCCCTTCGAGGCAGGGCAGCAGAGCTTCGCGGATGAGCCGACGCGCCTGTTCCTGATGCGGGCGCGCATGTTCGGCATCCCGGTGCAGGCCTTCCACCGGCTGATCGGCGGGCACGCGACAATGCAGGTGAAGGTGGCTGGTGTAGTGCCGATGGCGGACGAACGGGGCGACGAGATGGATCGCGCCGAGACGGTGACGCTCTTCAACGACATGTGCATACTGGCGCCAGGCACGCTCGTGGGGCCAAACATCACCTGGGAGGCAGTGGATGCGTCAACCGCGCGCGCCCGGTTCACACATCGTGGCCACACCATCGCGGCCACGCTGTTCTTCGACCCTGACGGCCGACTCGTCAACTTCGAATCTGACGATCGCTGGCGCTTGTCGCCCGACGGCACGGTCACGAAGCAGAGGTTTTCTACTCCGCTGCGCGACTATCGCGACTTCGGGCCGCTATACCTCGCCGGATACGGAGAGGCGCGCTGGCGGCTGCCCGAGGGGGAGTTCACCTACGGTGAGTTCACAATGAAGGACGTGGCCACTAACGTGCGCTAACGGCCGTCGCCAGCGCCAGTCCAATGCCGGCGACGACGACCGCCGCGTACTCCTTCTTCAGGTCCAGCAAGTAGAAGCACGGCAGACCATTCGGAACCCTGACCGACCTTGTCGAGTGTGTTGTTTGGAACAGGCAAGCGATGCGACGCGCGATATCGTCGCCTGGTATCGGGTGGGAAATGATCACCAGACGTCAGTTCGTGTTTGCCACCGGCGCGACGATTGCGGCACCGTTGGCGGTGCAAGGTTGTTCCGCCGGTGCCCTCAACCACAGTGACAGTTACGACGAAGCGGTCGAAAAGACATGGCGAGCTGCTGAACCCGCCGCGTCGGACCGGTCGTCGCTTCAGCGCGAGCTCGTCCGCTACGCGACGCTCGCGCCATCAAGTCACAACACCCAATGCTGGAGATTCGCGCTTCAGGAGCATCGGATTTCGATTGTTCCCGACTTCTCGCGTCGATGCCCGGCCGTCGATCCCGACGATCACCACCTCTTCGTATCGCTCGGGTGCGCCGCCGAGAATTTGATCCAGGCGGCGAGCGCGCACGCTTTGATAGGCGAGGCCTCATTTGAAATCGCCCCGACCGAGGCGGTGCACATTGCACTGACGCCCACCAAGGCGCTCGCCTCTCGTCTGTTTGCGGCGATTCCTCAGCGACAATCCACGCGACGTGAGTTCGATGGCCAGCCGCTGTCAATCGAGGACTTGAAGCTGCTTGAGCAAGCGGGCACCGGACCCGGCGTCCAGTTGCTGCTGCTCACCGACCAGATGGCCATGGAGAAGGTCCTTGAGTACGTCGTTCAAGGCAACACGGCCCAGATGAACGACCCTGCTTTCACCGCGGAGCTCAAGGCGTGGATTCGCTTCGGTGACGCCGAGGCGGTTCGGACCGGCGACGGTTTGTTTTCGCGCTCAAGCGGCAATCCCTCCGTGCCACGGTGGTTGGGCAGCCTGCTGTTCAACGCGTTGTTCACGACCAAGGGCGAGAACGACAAGTACGCGAAGCACATCCGGAGCTCTGCCGGGATCGCGGTCTTTGTCTCCGAGGCGGATAACAAGGCCCACTGGGTGGAAGCTGGTCGCTGCTACGAACGTTTCGCCTTGCAGGCAACCGCCCTGGGCATCCGCAATGCGTTCCTGAATCAGCCAGTCGAGGTCGCCAGCCTGCGCCCTCAGTTCGCCAGCCACCTTGGCGTGGGCACCCGCCGGCCAGACCTCGTGGTTCGGTTTGGGCGAGGCCCTGGG
>JANMUX010000433.1:0-3694 GCA_031392125.1 Acidobacteriota bacterium
GACGAAGACCACACCTACGTGGATTTCATTCGCGACGGCGCAGTGGGCAACGGCGCCGCTCGTGCCGGCAACACTCGATGGAAACGCCTCACCGACAAGCGGGCCGGCTCTGCCAAGTCGCTGTTTCACTTTGACGTGCAAGGCTCGGTGGCGAAGTCCACGCACTCCGGACTGCCCTGGCTGCGGTTGCTGCGGCAGCAGGTCACGAGACCGGTTCACTTCTGGCCGTTCGCTGGATGGGAAATTCCCGCCGGGTCGTCCGCCGTTGCCGAGGTCTACCCCAGGCTATGGAATCGACATTACCCGCAAGTGGAAGGACGCACCGCCGATCAGCACGACGCGTGGGTGGTGGCCGAGTGGATGCGGGCCAGCGATCTCGACGGCCGCCTGGCGATGGCGTAGACGCCGCCATTGGATCCGCGGGATCGACGCATCGCCGAAATTGAGGGTTGGATCCTGGGGGTCGAGTGAGGCTGGCGAGGATACCTGCTACTCGATTAGCGGCGCTCCAAGCTTCGCGGCGACTGCCAAGCTGAGGCACCGTCCAAACGCGGGTGCTGGCCATGCTCCCGCCTTGATGCCCCGCTGGTATGCCTCGACGGCGGTTCTCCAGTGGTCTTGGGTAAACGGCACCACCGTGATACCCAGCTGGCCAATCATGACGTCCAGGGTCAATTGCGACATCCAGTCGCCCTTAGTCGACAGGATGATCGCCGCTTCCGCCACGGCCGTCGCGCAGACGCGAGGGTTCTCGTCTTCCACCACCTGGGCGACCAGGCCCTCGAAACCAGGCTCCTTGCGCGCGATCGCGACCAGTGCTCGCGCATCGACGGTCATACGCCCTCCGGTCCGTAGCCCAGGATGGCATCCTCTTCTTTGCGCGTCAGTGGCTGATTGGGTAACTGGCGCACCGACCGGCAGGATGTTTCCAGGAAGTTCATCACCTGCTGTATTCGCTCCGCTTTTGAGATTGGCTTCGTCAAACGAGCCAGTCGCTCTTGCAACGAGACGATTACCGCCTCTTCTTCTGATTCGCCAGTGACCCGAACCAAATCGAGAATGAGTATGTGCTTCTCGACATCGTTGGAATATCTCGGCTTGCGATCCATGACGACGACGCTACCATCGTCGCCGCCGACTGCGTTCGACCGAAGATCGCGGCGGGGTGAAATAGGTCAGACGACTTGGCGCTGACTTGCGGGAACACACTGAGGTTTTCAAGAAAGCGGCGACGATGGGTCGTTTCCGCTGGTGTCACGACGTCTCGAGCGCCCGACGTCCGCGCCCACAGCGACTAGCCCTTAGCCTCCGGCCCGCCGTCTTCGAGTACGCGAATGCGAGCGACATGATCGAACAGGGACAAACGCGTCAGCCGGCGATCGGCCTCATGTTCCTTGCGCATTGAGTCGGATGTGCGCCGCATCTCGTCCATGAAGCCGGTCACGAGCTCGCGGATGGTCGTCACGTCCCCGCGAATCGATTCCGCGACCACGTCAAACTTCGAGTCGAGTGCAGATATGCGATCCTCAAGTCGATCCATGCGCCGACCCTGGTCGAAGAACCCCTGGGCCATTGTCGTCTCAAGCTTCGCAACGCGTTCATCCACTGCCATAACGTCTTCGTTGGCCATACTAGCATCGTCCTCCGCGGTGAAGACCTGCCAGCCACGGGCCAACCGAAATAGGGCGAGATCCCGAATAATCTTGCGGTCCGTATTCTGTTGCGCCGCAGATACTGCGTACGCTCCCGGCCGAGATTACGGCAAGAAACGATACCTGCGGAAACACCCTGGGGTTTTCAAGAAAGCGGCGACGACGGGCGTGTTTCCGCTGGTGTCACGACGCCTCGAGCGCCCGACAGATGTCGTGACCTGATCTGTCACGCCCGCGGCCCATCCTCAGGCATGCTGGCGACGTCCATCAAGTGGGGCAACTCTCCCGTCACCTCTCACTCAGGCACCATCGACGACATCCGGCGTCACATCCCATCCTTCGAGCGTCGCCCCTTCGCGCTGTCTGACGCCAACATCCTGCACTTTCGCGAGAACCTTCGCCTCGACACGGTGGTGCGCCTCCCGCACGAAGACGATCCCGCTTGCGTCCCCGTGGGCGTAGTGTCGAAAGACTACGTCCTGCTCCCCCACACACAGGTGTTCGACCTGTCCGTCCGGGCGCTCGAGGCCGCGCGTATCAATCCCGCCGACGTTCGCGCCGAACTTCGCATCAGCGACCTGGGCGAGCGGATGGCCCTCGACTTCGTCCTGCCCGACATGTATGCCTTCGATCCCGGTGACCGGTTTCCCATGGAGGTGCGACTCGAATGCCTCAACTCCGTGGACGGCAGCACGCGCTTCCGCGCCGAGATGGGATGGTTCCGCCTGGTGTGCAGCAACGGCCTCGGCTTCCGCGTCACCACGAGCGAGGCCGACCGCCGCCACGTCGGCAACCTCCAGGGCGCAACTATCGGCAGAGTGCTGAACAACGGGCTCCGCGATTACCAGATTGAGCGGGACAACGTGGGCCGGTGGGTCGATATCGGCGTCAAGCTGAAGGCGATCGGCGAGTGGGCCGATGGCGACCTTCGGCGCCTATGGGGATTCAAGGCCGCCGCCCGCGCGTTCCACATCGCTCACACAGGACACGACGCCAACATCCGAGGACCGTTCAAGGGGCGCAGGCCGACTAATGCCGATGCATCGCCTATCAGGAACGTTCCGGGTTCAGCGGGCGAGGCGCAGAACCTGTTTGATGTGAGTCAGATTCTTGCCTGGTTGGCGAAAGAGCGGCGCGATCTGCAAGAACAGGTGGATTGGCGGTCGCAGATTCCAAGCTTGATGGAGGCGCTGGAGGGTGTCTAATTGCCGCCGGGCCCGGCCCCGTTCACGGCATCTGGACGATTGACGCTGCCCTTATCAACGGTCTTCCCCTGCTCGCTGATCACCTGGAAGTGCATCACGTCGCCGACGATCTCGATCAGCATGAAGTGATACCCCTGGTCGAAGGCCTTCGCCGAAATGTCGCCGCCGGCCACAACACCGCGTCGCAGCTTGCCACCGCCACCCGACACGAAATACTGGATGCCCTGCTGCGGCTTGAGGCGCTCGTAGAAGTGATCGTGGCCGTTGAACACCACGTCAACACCGTGCTTCACGAACAGCGGCTCCAGCGCCGCGCGAATGGTCAGGTCCGATCCATGCCGGCCGCCGGTGGAGTAGGGCGGGTGGTGGAAGAACGCTACCTTCCACTTCGACGTGCTGTCAGCCAGTTCCTTGTCGAGCCACGCCGTCTGCTCCGGGTTCACGTAGGTGCTGTCAACCGCGTAGATGCGCACGTCTGGCTTCGGCTTGATCGTGTAAAAGCGCTTGCCGTCCATGTTGAACGGCTTATAGAAAATCTGGTCGGTCTCGTCGTGATTGCCAAGCGCGGCATAAAACTTCACGCCGGTGTCGAGCAGCGGCTTGTACGGCGCCTCGAACTTGTCGATGAAGTCCTGCGGCCCCTGGCTGCCATACATGTTATCGCCCGTCATCAACACGAACTCGAACGGAAACTTCGAGTGCACGGCAATCATCTGCTGCGCCAGCCGATACTGCTCCGCGCCGCCAGTGCCAGTGTCGCCAATCACCGCGAAGCGGGTTGAGTCTTTCTCCAGCGGCAACGACACCTCGGGAGGGGGAACCTGCGCCGAGTCAATG
>JANMUX010000493.1:0-7341 GCA_031392125.1 Acidobacteriota bacterium
TCGGCCACGCCGTCGGAATCGGCCGGCGTATCGTCGGTCTTGTACATCTCTTCGCGGAAGATCATGGCCACCACGTCGGCATCCTGCTCGAGGGCGCCCGATTCGCGCAGGTCCGACAGCATGGGGCGCTTGTCGGAACGGGCTTCGGGCGCGCGCGACAACTGCGACAGCACGATAATCGGCACGCTCAGTTCCTTCGCCAGACCCTTGAGCGAGCGCGAAATCGACGCCAGTTCGAGGTTGCGGTTCTCGAAGCGGCCGCGGCCCGTCATCAACTGCACGTAATCGATCGCGAGCACGCTCAGGCCGTGTTCGGCCTTGAGCCGGCGCGCCTTCGCGCGCATCTCCATCACGCCGATGCCGGCGGTGTCGTCGACGAACAACTGCCCTTCGCTCAGTGTCTCGAGCGCGTGCGTGATCTGCCCGTATTCTTTCTGCCCAATCTGCCCACTCAACAACCGGTAGGTGTCGATTTTCGCTTCCGATGCGAGCATGCGCATGAACAGCGACTCTTTCGACATTTCCAGGCTGAAGAAGCCGGCGACGCCGCCGTGGGTGGCGACGTATTGGCAGATGTTGAGGACCAGGCTGGTCTTTCCCATCGACGGGCGGGCGGCGACAATCACCAGGTCGCCCGGCTGCAGGCCGCGCGTCTTCTTGTCGATGTCGTCAAAGCCGGTTTCGACACCGGTGACGAACTTCTTGTTCTCGAAGAGCTTCTCGATCTTCGGGAAGCTGTCGCGCACCAGGTCGCGCATGGGCACAAAGCCCGTCTTGATGCGGTCTTCGGCCACCGCGAAGATCGCGCTTTCGGCCTCGTCCAGGATCAAGTCGGCTTCCTGGTCGGCCTCGTAGGCCGACGAGACGATCTTGTTGGCCGAGAAGATCAGGCTGCGAAGCGTCGCCTTCTCTTTGACGATCTGCGCGTAGTACTCGACGTTGGTCGAGCGCGGCACGCCGTCCACGAGCGACGCGATGTAGGCAGGACCGCCCACCTCGTCCAGCTCGCTGGCGCGCTCGAGCTCTTCCTTCAGCGTGACCAGGTCAATCGGCTGGCTGCGCTCCGACAAGTCGGCCATCCGCTCGAAGATGCGCCGGTGGGCGTCGCGGAAGAAGGCCTTGGCGTCGAGCATTGCCGCCGCGACGTTGTAGGTGTCGTTGTCGATCAGGATCGCGCCCAGCACCGATCGCTCTGCCTCGAGGTTATGCGGCAGCGTGCGTGGCGCGTGAGCGGTTGCGGTTTCTGTGGCCATGACCGAGGGAGTGAAAGTATGAGGGGGAAAAAGAAAAAGGCCAAGCGCGTTTTTGACGCGCCCGGCCTTCGTGAGCCGATTGAAGAAGCTAGGCTTCCTTGACGATCGTGATCTTGAGCTGGGCCGTGACGTCACGGTGCAGCTTCACCGGCACCAGCGCTTCGCCGAGGGCGCGCAGTGGATCGGGCAACAAGATCTTGCGGCGATCGACATCGAAGCCCTTTTCCTTGATCAGGTCGGCGATGTCACCGTTGGTCACCGAACCATACATGGTGTCGTTGTCGCCCACCTTGCGGGCAATCTGCAGGTCGAGCGCGACCAGCCGTTCGGCCAGCGCCTCGGCGCCGACGCGCTCTTCACCCTCGCGCGCCTCGGAGATCTTGCGCTCGCGCGCGATCCAGTTCTTGTTGGCCTCGGTCGCCGGCAGGGCCAGCTTCCGCGGCAACAGGTAGTTGCGGGCATAACCATCGGCGACCTTGACGACGTCGCCGCGCTTGCCCACGTGCTCGACGTGGTCCCGGAGAATAATTTCCATCATGACCGTTCTCCTAATCTGCGGCGTACGGGAGCAGCGCCAGCTGGCGCGCCCGCACGATGGCCACGCGGAGCCCACGCTGGTGCTTGGCACAGGTCCCGGAAATCCGCCGCGGCAACACTTTGCCGCGCTCGGGAACGAAGCCGCTCAGCAGCTTGACGTCCTTGTAGTTGATGTCGTCGATCTTGTCTGCGCAAAACTTGCAGACCTTCCGGCGCCGGAAAAATCCGCCGCCACGACGCTTGTCGCCGCCCTTGGCGTCCTTGGCATCCTTGCCACGGGCTCCGCCCGGGCCGCCTCGCTTAGGTCCTCCGAATGGCATGATTAAGCCTCCATCTCCCCACCGTCGAACATCATGTCGCCGGAATCGTCGTTATCTTCACCCTGCGGACCTTCACCCGGTTGACGGTCGGGCGGCAGGCCACGCGCCACGCGGCGGCGGCGCGACTCTTCGGTGCGCTTGGAGCGCATGCGCTCGGCCTTGATCGCCGATTCGTCGACGCGGACGATCAGGTGGCGCAGCAACCCTTCGGTCACCTTGAGGCGGCGGTCGATTTCCTTCATCAACTCGGCCGAGCCGGTGATCACTTCGAGGACGTAGAAGCCTTCTTTGTGATGGCCGATCTCGTAGGCGAGGCGACGGCGGCCCCAGGGGGCGACGTTCTCGGTCTTGTCGATGGTTCCGCCCATGCGTTCGACGATGTCGGCCACCTGCTTGTGCAGGTCGGCGACCTCCGTCTCGGGCGCGTCCGGCTTGAGGACGTAGATCAGCTCGTACGTACGGTTACTCATACTGCTCCTTGTGGACTCCTTGGCCGGCATGATTCCGCCCGCCTCCGAGGCCACCGTAGTGGCAAGGAGAACCGGTCTGCCTTATGCAGGGTCCGGGTCTTGCTTCTCTGCTGCGTTGAACGCGCTCATCACGCGTTCGATGCCGTCGGCGAGAAATTTCTCCGACGCATCGGCGGCCCGCAACACGGCCGCCGAAACTGTGTCGCGCTCACCGGCTTCGAACCGGCCGAGCACGTGGTCCGCCAGGTCGCGGCGATCGTCGCCGCGTCCCACCCCCACCCGCACACGCGGAAATGCTTGCGTGCCAAGGTGCTGGATGATCGACTTCAACCCGTTGTGGCCGCCGGCGCCGCCTTCAGGGCGCGCCCGCAACCGCCCGAGTGGCAGCGCCACATCGTCGGTCACGACCAGCACGTCGACCGGGTCGATCTTGTAGAACGCCGCGAGCCCGGCTACTGCCTGCCCGCTGAGGTTCATGAACGTGAGCGGCTTGGCGACAATCACCGCCTCCTCACCCACCGTGGTCCTGACGTGCAGCGCCTCGAACTTCTCGCGCCAGGCGTCCGACAGCCGACAGCGGCGGGCGATCTCGTCGGCGACGAGAAAGCCCACGTTGTGACGGGTGTCGCGGTACTCGGGACCAGGATTGCCGAGGCCAACAATAAGCTTCATGCGTATCCCGACTGCCGACTCCCGACTCCCGGTTCCCGGCGTTACTTCTTCTTGTCGTCCTTCTTCTTGGCGTCGTCCTTCTTGTCGCCGGCCTTGGCATCCTTGGCGTCGCCGTCCTTGTCGGTCTTGCCCTTCTTGGCAACTTCGGGCTCGGCTGCACCACCGGCCGGCGCCGCTGCGGCACCCGCCGCCGGCGTTTCTTCGGCGACCTTGATGGTGATGACGTGCACGAGCATCAGGTCGGAATCGGTGACCGGGGTCCAGGAGGCGTTGGCCGCCACGTCGCGGACGTGGATCGCGTCGCCAATCCCCAGATCGGTGACGTCGATTTCGATCGAGTTCGGAATGTCGGCCGGGAGCACTTCGACTTCGATCTCGCGGTGGACGAAGTCGAGAATGCCGCCGTCCACCTTCACGCCGCGGGCATCGCCCTTGAGCGTAACCGGCACGGTGACCGTGATCTTCTTGTCCATGTTCACGCGGAAGAAGTCGGCGTGAAGCAGGTGATGCGTGACCGGGTCGAGCTGCACGTTACGCACCAGAACGCGGGCCTCGTTGCCGCCGGCAATCTTGAGCGTGATGAGGGTGTTCAGACCCGAACTGGAGTGAAGAATCTTCATGAAGGGCTTGGGATCGACCGCGACCGATTCCGGTGCGGGCGCTTCGCCGGCCTTCTGTGCGCCGTAGACCACTGCCGGGATCTGCCCGGCCACTCGCAGGCGGCGCGCTTCGTTTTTACCCTTGGTGCCGCGCTTGACGGCGTCGAGAACTGATTCCATGACTGACTACCTTCCTCGGGCTTCGGCCGCGGCCTACACCCTTTGCCGGATTAACGATGGTCTTGGGGACTTGAGGTCTTAGGGTCTTGAAAATTCAAGACCTCAGGACCCTAGGACCTCAGGACCGAACTACACGAACAGCGAAGAAACCGACGTTTCTTCATGAATGCTGCGAATGGCCTGGCCGAGCAGGCGCGCCACCGACAGCACGACGATTTTCTGGCACTTCGCACGATCCGCCGTGAGGGGGATGGTGTTGGTGATGAGCAACTTGTCGATCGGTGACTTCTCGATGCGGTCGATGGCCGGACCAGACAGCACGCCGTGAATCGCGCAGGCCAGCACCCGGTCAGCGCCGTTATCCTTCAGCGCCTGCGCGGCCTTCTGAATGGTGCCGGCGGTGTCGATAATGTCGTCGGCGATTACGCAGGTGCGGCCCGCGACTTCGCCGATCACGTTCATGACTTCCGCGGTGCCGTCTTCGCTGCGGCGCTTGTCGATCACGGCCAGTTCGGCATCAAGCCGCTTGGCATAGGCGCGGGCGCGTTCGGCGCCGCCGGCGTCGGGCGCGACAATGGTCAGCTTCTCGTACGACTGGCGCGAGAGGTAGTCGATGATGACCGGCGCGGCGAACAGGTGATCCACCGGCAAGTCGAAGAAACCCTGGATTTGCGCCTTGTGCAGGTCCATGCACAGCACGCGGTTGACGCCCGACGCGGTCAGCACGTTGGCGACCAGCTTGGCGGAAATCGGAACGCGCGGCTTGTCCTTGCGGTCTTGCCGGGCGTAACCGTAATACGGGATGACCGCGGTAATCCGCGCCGCCGACGAGCGGCGGAACGCGTCGGTCATGATCATCAGCTCCATCAGGTGGGGATCCACCGGAGCGCAGGTCGGCTGGATGATGAAAACGTCGGTGCCGCGAATATTTTCGTCGATCTGGAACGAGACTTCGGTGTCGGGAAACCGGCGGAGACGGGCCTGTCCGAGTTCCACCCCGAGGAACTCGGCGATCTCAGCCGCGAGTTGCGGGTGAGCGCTGCCTGAGAAGACTTTCAGTTCTCCGAATCCGGTTGGTCGCATATGCACACGCCCGCCGGAGGCTGGGCCAAAACTAAACTGCTTTCGTGAGGCGAAGCCTCAGGCTCGCGGCGAAGTCTCGCGAAACTGGTTGGGGCGGAAGGATTCGAACCTTCGAATAAGGGTTCCAAAGACCCTCGCCTTACCGCTTGGCCACGCCCCAACACCCCGGGGCAAACTCGTATCGTATCCGAGTTTAGAGGCCGGCGGCAACCCGTCGCGCGTATTCCCGGCGGGACATAGTGCGCGTGTGCAGCGACAGCCAGCCCGGCCGCGCCAGATCGTTGGCGGTGCGCCGGGCGGCATCAGCGCGCTCGAACAGGCCAAACACCGCCGAGCCGGAGCCCGACATGGCGGCAAAGTTGGCACCAGAGTCGAGCAGAGACTGGCGGATTCGTGCAATCGCGGGATGGTGGCGCACGACCGGCACTTCCAGGTCGTTGCGCAGGGTCGCGGCCCACGAGGGCCAGCCAGCAGGGTAAGGCCGGGGCGCCGGTTCGCGCAGCGGGCGGCGCGATTCTTCGTCGAACCAGGTGTAGGCGTCGGCGGTCGAAACACCGAATCCCGGCCGCAAAATCACGACATGCACGGTCGGCAGGTCAGCCAGCGGGTAGATATCGTCGCCGCGGCCGAGGCCAAGCGACGTGCCGCCGACCAGGAAATAGGGAACGTCGGCGCCCAGGCGCGCGCTAATGCGCGCGAGCGTGGCGGGGTCGAGTTCCATCTTCCAGAGCTTGTTGAGGGCCAGCAAGGTCATGGCCGCATCGGCGCTGCCACCACCGAGTCCGGCCTCGGCGGGAATGCGCTTGCGAAGGTCAATCGACACCCCGTGTGGGGCGGTGGTCTTGCCGGTCGCCACCCGGTTCAGCAGCGACGCCGCCTTCCAAACCAGGTTTCGACGATCGGTCGGAATGTCGTCGTGGTCGCAGATGATCTCCAGGGGACCGCGACGGCGCGTCACCGTGACGGTGTCAAACAGCGCGAGGCTTTGGAAGATCGTGCGAAGGTCGTGATAGCCGTCGGGACGCGTGCCGAGGATGCGCAGATCGAGGTTGATCTTCGCGAATGCAGGAAGACTCACCGAAGCCATCAGGGTTCCTTGGGGACAAGTGGCGCGACCGATCGTAGCTCGTCGAGCGTCATGGGATCGGCGTCGGCGGGCACGTCGAGCGTGAACGCAAGCGGGTTGATCGCGGTGTTCACTTCGAGCTCGCCGACCCGCGCCGTGACGTCGATGACGGCATCGGCGTCGCCTTCGCCAGCGCGAGAGCCCGGCGTCCGGCGCACGCGCACCACGCGCGGGTAGCCGCTGACGTGCTCCGAGTAGTCAAGGTGCCAAGGGCCGTAGTCGGCCGCCACCACCACCGGCTGCCCCTGCTGAAGCCGCAGGTAGGCGATGCGATCGGGCGCCAGCGTCACGGCCTGCCAGCCACCGGGCCACTGCTTCCCCTCAACCGGCGCGGCGTTATCGGCGAGACAGCCCGACAGCATCAACCGTAGATCATCGGCGCCGAGCGCCAGGCCGGTGAGCCGCTCGAGCACGGCCGCGACCGCCGTCTCCCGCAAGACGCGATGTTCACGCGGCAGCAACAGCGTGGCCTGCTCGGCGCGGCCGGCGAGAATGAATACCGGCGGTCCAAATGGCGCCACCCCTTCGAGCCGCACCGAGCCGCCAGACTCGAGTCCCGCGATCACGCGGCCGCGAATGCGCTGGCCGGCGGCGCGGCCCGATAGCGCCAACTCGCCGGTCAGCGAGCGAAAGCCCCGACAGGCTGCCGTTGCCTTGGTGAATGCCTCGATCGCCGTGGGATCGGCGGCCGGCGCGCCCACCGGCCGCGGCGGTATGCGCGCGGCGCACGCCGACACGATGAGCGCAACAAACAGGAGGGCGAGTCGGGCCATTACTTGGCGCGGGCGCGCGCCACCTTGATCTTCTTCTCGATTGCGGCGCGATCGATCTGCTCGCCGTCCCCGGCCAGCGCGCGCTCCCAGGCGGCAATCGCGTCGGCCGCGCGTCCGCGGCGCGCGAGCACGTCGCCGTGGTGGTCCTGGATCACCGAGTTCGCGGTCAACGTGGCGGCGGCTTTCGCCAGAGGCGCGTCGGCTTCGTCGGCCTTGCCCTGCTTGAACAACGCCCATCCCAGCGTGTCGAGATACGACGGGTTCTCGGGTTCGATCTTGACAGCGCGCCGTGCAAGTTCCACCGCCTCGGGCAACCGCATGCCGCGAT
>JANMUX010000232.1:0-13716 GCA_031392125.1 Acidobacteriota bacterium
CGGCCATTGGCGGCCTGCAGATTGGTCCGCACGTCCGGCTCGATCGGCTTCGAGGCAAACAACGGACGTTCGATCCGTTCGATCGGGATGTTCACCAGCGAGAACGCGGTGACCTGCTGCGGTTTGCCGTCTTCAACCACCTGGAAGTCGCTGGCGGTGAGGCCGGGGATGAACTTGCCCTGCGCGTCGAGCACGCGCGCGTCCACTTCAACGTAGTTAATCTCGGCGCGGAAGGTAATGGGCGGCTGTTGCGGCGCGGCCGGCTGCGGGGCCTGGCCGTGCAGCGGTCCGGCAGCGGCCACCATGGTCAGGGTCAGGGCAGAAAGAACTGTTCGTATCGTCATAAAGTGGTCAACTCTCGGCTTGCCCGCCGAAGCTTGGCAGGCACAACCCGCAAAGGTGGAGGCTGGCATCACCAATTATAGGACGCCCGGCGGGTCTGCCCGGTTCTGGGCGTCCGCTATAATCGAGTGAATATGCCGATCAACGTGGCCGCCGTCCAGAAGGCTCTCCAAGCTCATGGCCTCGACGCGTGGCTGCTCTATGACTTTCAAGGCTCCAATCCTGTCGCATATCGCATGGCGGGAATGGGGGGCGCCGGTCACCTGGCGACACGGCGGTGGTTCTACCTGATTCCCGCCACTGGCGAGCCACGGGCCCTGGTGCATGCCATCGAACGCTACAACCTCGACCACCTGCCAGGCTCCAAGACCGTGTACGCCGGACGCGAGCAGCTCGAGGCCGGGCTCAAGGCCGTCGTCAGCGGTGTGACCCGCGTCGCCATGGAGTACTCGCCGAATAACGCCATTCCGTACGTCTCGCGTGTCGACGCCGGCACTATCGAGATGGTGCGCGGCCTTGGCATCGACGTGGTGTCGTCCGGCGATCTGATCCAGCAGTTCGAAGCGTACTGGAGCGACGCCGCAATCGCGACGCATCGCACGGCGTCCGAGGCGCTCTACCGCATCAAGGACCGCGCATTCGAAGCGGTGACCAGGCGGCTGCGCGACGGCGTGGCGACCACCGAATACGATATCCAGCAGCAAATGGTCGGCTGGTTTGGTGACGAGGGCCTGATCGCCGAGTCAGCGCCGTGCGTGTCGGCTCAGGAGAATGCCGGCAACCCTCACTACCTTGCGTCGGCCGCCGAGCACCGGGTGATTCGGCAGAACGAACTGGTGCTGCTCGACCTGTGGGGCAAGCTCGCCACGCCAGGCGCGGTCTACGCCGACATCACCTGGATCGGGTTTGCCGGGTCTCAAGTGCCCGACCGCATGACCAGGGCATTTGCGGCGATCTGCAGCGCGCGGGATGCCGCGGTCACGGTCGTGCAGGATGCCGCGGCGGCGGGACGGGACGTCCGCGGCTTCGAAGCCGACCGCGCGGCCCGCAAAGTTCTGCAAGATGCGGGATTTGGCGACGCCATCCTGCACCGTACCGGCCATAGCCTGGGCGAGAACGTCCATGGTAATGGTGCTCACCTGGATGATTACGAAACTCACGATGAGCGGCGTTTGCTGCCCGGCAGTGGGTTTACGATTGAGCCCGGCCTGTATTTCAAGGATTTTGGGGTTCGGACCGAGATCAACATGGTCTGGACCGGTGCCGGCCCCGAAGTAACCGGGCCTCGCCAGGCGGCCATCGTCACGCTAGTGTAGAGAGTGCAGTCGGCTCCACGAGGAGCCCTACGAAATTCGCGGGTTTGTTGGAGGACGTCAATGTCGAGCCGGAAAACGACGCTGTTCTATTCGCTCCTGATCATGGTGGCCTCGCTGGCCGTCGGAATGGTCATTGCCTCTCGCCTCGATTTGACGCCCGCGTCGTCGGCCCAGACCATGGCGCCGCCGCCGATGAACAGCGCGCCATTGAGCGGCCCGGTTGACGCGGCGACCTTCCGCAACATCGCCAAGGCGATGAGCCCGGCCGTGGTGAACATTCGCAGCACCTCGACGCAGCGCGCGCAGGAGATGAGTGAGTTCTTCGGCGGCGGCAACCCTGGCGGGGGCGGCGACGACCTGCTCGAGCGCTTTTTCGGCGGCGGGGGTCAGGGTGGCCGTCAACCGCAGCAGCGTCCGCGCCAGCCGCGAGAGCAAGAGACCCAGGCGGCTGGCACCGGTTTCGTGATCAGCAAGGAAGGCTTCATCCTGACCAACAATCACGTGGTCGAGGGCGCCAGCAAGATCGAGGTGAATTTCCTTGGTGAAGAAAACGACGTCTTCCACGAAGCCAAGCTGGTAGGCCGCGACCCCCTGACAGACAGCGCCCTCATTCAACTGGTCGAACCGAAGAAAGACCTGATGGAAGTGAAGTTTGGCGACTCGTCAAAGATGGAGCCCGGCGACTGGGTGATGGCCATTGGCAATCCGTTCGGCCTCGCGCACACGGTCAGCGTGGGCGTGATCAGCGCCACGGCGCGTTCGTTCCCCATCGCGGAGCAGCGCTTCGCCGATGTGCTGCAGACCGACGCGGCGATCAATCCCGGCAACTCTGGCGGTCCCCTGCTGAACGCGCGCGGTGAAGTGATCGGCATCAACACTGCCATTTACACCGACTCGCGGAACCAGGGCAACATCGGCATCGGTTTCGCCATCCCGATTAACAGCGTGCGCGAGCTGATTCCACAGTTGCGCAGCGGCAAGGTCACACGCGGCGTGATCGGCGTGCAGGTGACGGCTGTTCCCACCGAAGCGCTGGCCGAGTTCGGCCTCAAGGAGCGCAAGGGTGCGCTCGTCAGTTCCGTGACGCGTGGCCAGCCCGCCGCCAAGGCCGGCGTCGAGCCGGGTGACGTGATCGTGGAATTCAACGGCAAGCCGATTAAGAACCGCGACGAACTGGTTGCCACGGTTGTTATCACCAAGCCGGGCACGACGGTGCCGGTCAAGGTGTTGCGCGACCGCGAAGAGCGCACGCTGAACCTTACGGTCGGCGAGCTCGACCTCGAGGACGAGGGCAACCGTGCCGCGGCCACGCGCGAGACGGCGACCGAACCCGACGAACAGGCGTCGCAGGGCTTCGGCATCACGCTCGGCCCGCTGACGGCCGACGTCGCGCGACGCCAGCGCGCGCCGGCCGACACGCAGGGCGTGCTGGTCTCGGACGTCGAGCAGGGCAGCCCGGCGTTCCGCCAGGGGCTGACGCGAGGGGACATCATCACGCAGGTGAACCGGCGTCCGGTGCGTTCGCCACAGGAAGCGGGCCGAGCGCTCGCGCAGGTGCCAACCGGTGGCACCGCGTTCCTGCTGGTCGTGCGCCAGGGCCAGGAAACGTTCCTGACCGTTCGCAAGGAATAACGATGGGGCTCGAGCGCGAGATCAAGCTTCGCTTCAACAGTGCCAGCGAGGCACGGGCGAAGGTCCTCGCGCTCGGCGCAACCCCACTCCAGCAGCGGCGGCTCCAGCAGGACGCCCTGCTCGACACCGCCGATGACTCGCTCGCCGTTCAAGGGTCGACGTTGCGGGTGCGTTCCGAACGCGGCGAGAGCCGGCTTACCTTCAAGGGTCCAGTCCTGCCCGGCATCATCAAGATTCGAGAAGAACATGAGACCGTCGTTGCCGATGGCACGGTCCTGCTGACGATTCTGGCCAACCTCGGCCTCCGTATCTGGTTCCGATACGAGAAGTTCCGCGAGGAATTTCGGGCCGATGACGTCGTGATCGCGGTTGATGAGACGCCGGTCGGCGTGTTCGTGGAACTTGAAGGCGGCGAAACCGCCATTCATGCCATGGCGCGGTCCCTTGGCCGCACACCCGCGGATTACATCACCGACTCCTACCGCTTCCTGTTCCTGCAGCATCGCGACGCGAACGGTTTGACCGGCCCCGACATGGTGTTCGGCGGTTTGCCCACCGTAGCGGCCGGCGCGAAGGTAGACCGCCCCAACGAATGAACGACCTGTCCCGCTGGCCGGCGCTGGTACTGACCGCCGGACTGGCCACTCGTCTGCAACCGCTGTCCCATGTGCGGGCAAAGGCGGCCCTGCCGGTTGCGGGTGAAGCGCTCGTGCTGCGGATCTTGCGGTCGCTGCAGCGGGCCGGCGTCACCCGCGTCGTGTTGAACCTTCACCATCGCGCCGATTCCATCACCCGAGAGGTCGGCGACGGCGCTGCGCTGGGACTGTCCGTGCGTTACTCGTGGGAAACCGAAGTGCTGGGCTCGGCGGGTGGCCCGGCGCGGGCCCTGCCTCTTCTGGAAGCGGACCGTTTCTTGATCGTCAACGGCGATACCCTTGCCAACGTGGACCTCGCCGGTCTCGCATCACGCCACGTCGATACGAGCGCGCTGGTGACGATGGCCGTGGTCGATGGCGACCCGAGATACAACGGTATCGTTGCCGACGAGGCCGGCCGGGTGAGCGGATTTGGACGCGAGCCAGGCGCCTTTCACTTCATCGGCGTGCAGGCCGTGAATGCGTCGGCGTTTGCCGGCGTCAATCCCGACCAGCAGTCCGAGACCGTGCACGGCATGTATCCCGGCTTGATAGCAGGGCATCCTGGCAGCGTGCGCGTGATGTGCACCACCGCCGAGTTCTTCGACATCGGCACCCCGCGCGATTACCTCGACACGGCACTGACGCTTGCGTCGCGGGAAGGCCGGCCTCTTGATCGCGGCCGCCGCTGCGACGTTTCGCCCGAGGCCGAGCTGCGCGACACCATCCTGTGGGACGACGTGAGCATTGCTGCCGGGGCATCGCTGACGCGTTGTATCGTCACCGATAGGGTGCACGTTCACCCGGGAGCGAAGCATGTCGAATGCTCGCTCGTAATGCGCGACAATAAAGTCGTCGCCGAACCCTTCTGAATCCCGTGGACCCAAGACTTCAGCAGTACCTCGACTTGCATGACCTTACGCCGCGCGTAACGAACGTCATGCCGCTAACGGGCGACGCCTCCGATCGCCGCTACTTCCGCGTCTTGATGAAAGGCGAGAAGCCGATCGTGCTGGCGGTGCACCAGGGACCGATCGAGTTTGCGAAGATGCCCTTCGTTTCGGTCGCCCACTTACTGCAGCAAGTCCCGTTACCGGTGCCCGCCATCCTGCACCACTCCGACGAGCTTGGCGTGCTGGGGCTCGAAGACCTGGGCGACGTGACGCTGCAGGCGCACCTGGGCGCAGCGTCACCAGCGGAGCACGCGGCCCTGTATCGGCAGGCGGTGTCGTTCATCGCGCACATGCAGCAGCGCGGCGAAGCGTTGCGGTCGCCAGCCTACCCGCCTTACCAGGTTGCGTTCGACGTCGAGAAACTCACGTGGGAGCTGGAATTCTTCGTCAAGCACTACCTGCTCGCCTACCGGGGCGCCGTGCTCGGCGACGCACAACGGGAGGCACTGCGCGTCGAATGGTCGGCCATCGTCGAGGAGCTGGCGGGAGAAAAGCGAGTGCTGTGCCACCGCGATTATCACAGCCGCAACCTGATGCTGCACGATGGCTCTCTCTATATCATCGACTTTCAGGACGCGCGGATGGGACCCGACACCTACGACATGGTGTCGCTCCTGCGGGACTCGTACGTCGACCTCACGGCGCCGCAGGTTGACGAGCTGATCGCGTTTTTCCTGGCTTTGAAGGGCGAGCGGCGGGCGCAGGACGAAATCGAGTTCCGCCGCCGGTTCGACCTGATGGCCCTGCAGCGCAACCTCAAGGCGCTGGGCACCTTCGGCTACATGACGACGGGCCGCGACAATCCGGTCTACATCCAGTACATCCCGCGCACGCTGAGCCACGTGAAGGCGAACCTGGCGAAGTCCGCGCGCTTCGCGCGCCTGCAGGACCTGCTCGGCGAGTGGCTATAAACTAGAGGCATCGTGTTCGGGATCTCCACACACCTTTACCTCGGTGATCGTCTCGATCGGGATCACCTGGTCGAGATCGCCGCGCACGGGTTCGAGGCTGTTGAGGTCTTTGCGGTGCGCGATCACTTCGATTACCAGGACCGTCGCGCCGCCCTCGCGCTGGCTGAATGGCTGGACGACACGCGGCTCACCCTGCATTCCCTCCATGCGCCAATCTCCGCCGAATACGCCCAAGGCGCCTGGCGCGAGGCCTATAGCCTGGCGGCCGCCGATGAACCGCGGCGCAAGCGTGCGGTTGCGGAAGCGACCGCGGCACTGAACCTGGCCAGCCTGGTGCCCTACCAGGTACTGGTGCTCCACTGCGGCGTGCCGTCACCTCACGGGCAACCGGCCGACAATCACGTGGCGGGCATGATCCGCAGTCTCGAAGAGCTGTCGCCGGTGGCCGCGGCAGCCGGCGTCAGGCTGGCCGTCGAGCTGATCCCCAATGCCCTGTCGACGCCGTCGGCGCTGGTGGACATGCTCGAGAGCGAAATGGAGGTGGACGATATCGGCATTTGCATGGACGTCGGTCACGCCCGGCTGATGGGCGATGTCGTCGATGCTATCGAGACCTGCTCGGGCTACCTCACTACCACGCACCTGCACGACAATCGCGGGCGCAGCGACGATCACCTGGTGCCCGGCCAGGGCGTGGTGGATTGGGACGCGACGCTGCTCGCCTTTCAGAAGGTCGGTTATGACGGCGCGTGGATCTTCGAGCTGGCGGTCGCGGCAGAGCGCCGCCCGGTGCTCGAGCGCGCGGTCAAGGCGCGGGAACGATTCGAGTCGCTGCTCCACGCGGGCAACGAAATGTTAGGGATGGACGAGTAGGACATGCAGACCTATATCAACACGATCGGCGAACACGTGGGCGCCTCCGTCACCATCAAGGGGTGGCTGCACAACCGGCGGTCGAGCGGCAAGATTCACTTCCTGGTGATTCGCGACGGCACCGGGTTCCTGCAGGTGGTGATGGGCAAGAAGGACGTTGATGAAACGACCTTCGCCAAGGCCGATCACCTCGGCCAGGAAAGCGCCATCATCGTCACCGGCACGGTGCGCGCCGACGAGCGCGCGGCGAGCGGCTACGAGTTGATCGCGAGTGGCCTGGAAGTAGTCAACGAGGCCCACGACTACCCCATCACCCCGAAGGAGCACGGTGTCGATTTCCTGATGGATCGGCGGCACCTGTGGATTCGCGCTGAGCGCCAGACGGCCATCCTGCGCGTGCGCCACGAAATTATCAACGCGGTGCGCGACTTCTTCAACGACCAGGGTTTCATCCTGGCCGACACCCCGATCTTCACGCCGGCGGCCTGCGAGGGGACCACCACCCTCTTCCCGGTCGAGTACTTCGAACACGAGAAGGCGTACCTGACGCAGAGCGGCCAGCTCTATAACGAAGCCAACGCGATGGCGCTCGGCAAGGTCTACGCGTTTGGCCCGACCTTCCGCGCCGAGAAGAGCAAGACGCGCCGCCACCTGACCGAGTTCTGGATGGTGGAACCCGAAATGGCCTACGCGGATCTCAACGACGTCATCACGCTGGCCGAAGGGTTGGTGACCTCGGTGGTCTCGCGGGTGCTCGACCGGCGCCAAAAGGAACTGAAGACGCTCGAGCGTGACACCAGCAAGCTCGAGGCCGTGAAGGCGCCGTTCCATCGGCTTCACTACGACGAGGCGGCAAAGATCCTGCTCGCGAATGGCCTGCCCTTCCAGGTGGGCGGAGACCTCGGCGGCACGGACGAAACCGTGCTGTCCGAACAGTTCGACGGTCCGGTGTGCGTGACGCACTACCCCGCTGCAATCAAGGCGTTCTACATGAAGCCCGATCCGAACGAGATGGACAAGGCATTGTGCGTGGACGTACTGGCGCCCGAGGGCTACGGCGAGATTATCGGCGGCGGTCAGCGCCTCGATGACCTGGACCTGTTGCTGCAGCGCATCAAGGACCACGAGCTGCCACAGGAGGCGTTCGAGTGGTATCTCGACCTGCGCCGCTTCGGATCGGTGCCGCATGGCGGCTTCGGCATGGGCATTGAACGCTGTGTCAGCTGGATTTGCGGCCTCGAACACGTCCGCGAGACCATTCCGTATCCCCGCATGCTTTACCGCATCTACCCTTAGCCGACCTGCTACACTGGGCAGTTCCGATGAAGATAGGTTTTGTCTCCTTGGGGTGCCCCAAGAATCTCGTCGATTCCGAGGTCATGCTCGGCATGGCCGAAAAAGATGGGCACGAGATTACCCCCGACGCGTCGCAGGCCGACGTGCTGGTGGTGAATACCTGCGCCTTCATCGATCGCGCCAAGCAGGAGTCGATCGACACCATTCTCGAGATGGCCGAGCTCAAGAAACAGGCCCCTGGTCGACGGCTCGTGGTGACCGGCTGCCTCGCCGAACGGTACCGAGACGAACTGAGGAAGGAAATTCCCGAGATCGACGCCGTGTTCGGCACGGGAGAGGTCACGGGACTCGCCGGATTCGTATCGGGAGTCGGGAGTCGGAAATCGGGAGTCGGGAACCCGGAACCGGGAGTCGGCGCGCCGCTGACGTTCTATCGGCGCGACCCGAGTTCGACTCCCGACTCGCGAATCCCGGGTCCCGGTCAGTCTCTGGTCTTTGGCGTTGACCTGCCCACCTACATTTACGACGCCGATACGCCGCGCAAGCGCGTGACGCCGGGTCACTACGCCTACGTGAAGATTGCCGAAGGTTGCGACTACAAGTGCGCTTTCTGCATCATTCCGAAAATGCGTGGCCATTACCGCAGCCGGCCGATCGAGTCGATCGTCCAGGAGGCACGCCAGCTCGCGGCGCAGGGCGTCAAGGAACTGCTGCTGATCTCGCAGGATTCGACGTTTTACGGCATCGACCGCGGCGAGCGCGGCGCGCTGCCGAAGTTGCTGCGCGCGCTGAACGACGTCGACGGCATCGAGTGGATTCGCCTCCTGTACCTCTACCCCACCACCATCAACGACGAGGTGATCGACGCGATCGCCAGCCTCGACAAGGTGGTCAAGTACATCGACCTGCCGCTGCAGCACGCGTCTGATGCCGTGCTGAAGCGCATGAAGCGGCCCGGCACGCGCAAGTCGTACGTGCGGCTGCTCGAAAATATCCGCGCCCGCATTCCGAACGTGGCCCTGCGCACCACCTTCATCGTCGGCTTCCCCGGTGAAACCGCCGCCGACTTCGCCGAGCTGGAAGGCTTCATCGCAGAAATCGGCTTCGACCACGTCGGCGTCTTCACGTACTCGCACGAAGAAGGCACGTCGGCCCACGAGCTGAAGGACGACGTGCCGGCGGCGACCAAGCGAAAGCGGCAGGACCGCCTGATGGCCCGGCAGCGCGACATTGTGGCCGTCCGCCAGAAGGCCCGGCTTGGCGAGAAGACCCGGTTGGTGATTGACGGCCGTTCGCCTGAGCATGAGCTGGTTTTGCAGGGCCGCCTGCCTGGCCAGGCGCCCGAAATCGACCCGGTCGTCTACCTCACCGAATGCGACCCCTCGACCTTCCCCATGGGTTCGTTCGTGAACGTGGAAATTGTCGGTGCCGAAGGCTACGACCTCGTCGCCCGCCCTCTTTAGCCAAGAGCCGCCTGCCCGCCGTAGCCAAAAGGCGAAGGCGGGTGTTACACTGTGAGGTCGGTTCTTAGTCTGGGTAACCAGAGTGGGCCTTTTAGCCCACTCTTTGTGTTTTATAGGGGGCTTTTTTGAGCCCGCTCGAACGCGTCCGAGAGATGGCGGCCCGGGTAGCCGTCGCTTATGGCCTCGACATTTTCGATGTCGAGTTGAAGCGAGAAGGTGGCCAGCAGGTGCTGCGGGTCATCGTCGACCGGCCGGGGCCTGCGTCCACGCCGGAAGAAAGCGTCAGCATCGGGGACTGCGCACGCGTGGCCGAAGAGTTGAGCACGATGCTCGACGTTGAAGACGTGATTCCGAGCGGCTACACCTTCGAGGTGTCGTCACCAGGACTGGATCGGCCCCTGCGTCACGCGGACGATTACCGGCGGTTTGCCGGGCGCTGGGCCAAGATCGTCACCTCGCACCCGGTCGAGCGCCAGACGGCATTCGTGGGCCGGTTGAAGGGCGTCGAGGGAGACGATGTGTTGTTCGAGTCGGAGGGCAAAAAGCCGATGAAGCTGCCGCTAAGGCTCATCAAGCGGGCCCACCTGGACTTGGAGTTTTAATGTTCCTGCGGGCCGCCCCGTTTTCGCGACCCGGCTTGCAAGGCTGATCACCGAACCACTATGACTACCAATCCGTTGATGCAGACGATTGAGGCACTTGCCAAGGAAAAGGGCATTGAGCCGGAAGTCGTGATCCAGGCCATGGAAGAGGCGGTGCTCACCGCCTCGCGCAAGTTCTACAAGGGCGATGAAGACCTGAAGGCGAAGTTCAACCCCGATAACGGGCAGATTGAACTGTTCGCGGTGAAGACTATCGTCGACGAAGTGACCAATCCGGCGAAAGAAATCTCGATGGCGGAAGCCAAGGAGATTTACGGCGAGGACGCCGAAGTCGAGGTCGGCTACGAAATCGAGTTCCCCAAGCGCACCGACGTGCTGGGCCGGATCGCCGCGCAGACCGCCAAGCAGGTGATTTTCCAGAAGGTCCGCGAGGCCGAGCGCGAAAACGTCTACGCCGAGTACAACCAGCGCGTCGGCGAGGTCATGAACGGCTTGGTCAAGCGCTTCGAGCAGGGCGACATCATCGTCGAAGTCGGCCGCGTCGAAGCCGTGCTGCCGCGCAAGGAGCAGTCGCGGGCCGAAAGCTACGCGCAGGGCGACCGCGTTCGCGCCGTCATCCGCGGTGTCAGCAAGAGTGCCAAGGGCCCGCAGATCGTGCTGTCGCGCACTGATCCGGCGCTCTTGATCAAGCTGTTCGAGCAGGAAGTACCCGAGATTTATGACGGCACCGTGATGATTCGCGGCGCCGTCCGCGAGGCCGGCGATCGCGCCAAGGTCGCGGTCTACTCGCGCGAGCGCGACGTCGATCCGGTGGGCGCCTGCGTCGGCATGAAGGGCACTCGCGTGCAGGCCATCATCCGCGAGTTGCGCGGCGAGAAGATCGACATCGTTGATTTCTCGGACGACCCGGTCCAGTTCGTGATGAACGCGCTCAGCCCGGCAAAAGTGCAGCGCGTCACCGTGGTCAGCGACCTCGACAAGGTGATGGAAGTGGTCGTCGAAGACAGCCAGCTGTCGCTCGCGATCGGCAAGAAAGGCCAGAACGTGCGGCTTGCGGCGAAGCTCACCGGCTGGCGCATCGACATCAAGAGCGAAGAAGAGAAGCGCAAGGAAGTCGAGTTGCAGTTCGGTGCACTCGAAGCCGCGAGCGCTGAAGGCGACGTCCCGGTTGAGGGCGACGCCGCGGCGGACGAAGCTGAGACGGCGCCCGCGGATGCGGTCGCTGTCGAGCCGGCCGCTGAAGAAACGAAGTAGCACGAGAGCCTGAGGGAACGCGTTTTGTCCACAGTCCGGATTTACAAGGTCGCCGAGTTGTTGAACACCACCTCGCAAGAGGTGCTGGCGCTGCTCAAGAAGGCCCATGGCATCGAGCTCAAGAGCGCGTCGAGCACGCTTGAAGAGATCGTGGCCCGGCAATTCGTGGATCGCCTCGCCAAGCAGCGCAACATCACGCTGCCCAAGGGGGACATCTTCTCGGAACAGGCCGCGCAGGCGGTGAAGACCGCCGCCAAGTCGAAGAAGGGCACCGCTGCGCCCGAGCCGGCCAAGCCGGCCGTGCCCACGCTGGGCCCGCCGCGCTTGATCAAGAAGGCGAAGCCAGCCGAACCGCTGCCCGACGAGCAGCACCCGACTGACGAGGCCGTCGAAGCGCCGGCGCACGTCGCGCCGCCGACCGTCGAGCACGTCGAGCACGTTGAACCGGTGATGGCTGCCGCGCCCGAGCCGGTGGTCGAGCACATCGCGCCCGAGGCGGTTGCTGAGCCCGAGCCGGCGGTGGCCGCCGACCCGGAGCCGGCGATCGCCGCGTCGGCCGCGACGCCCGTGCAACCTGTGAAGAAGGAAGCGGGCCGCTTCGTGCCGCCCAGCATCCGCCTGCGCGTCGAAGAGCCGGGCAAGGCACCGCCCAGCGCGCCGCCGTTGCAGCCCAAGCGTCAACTCGTGCCGCAACCACCGCGCGTGGCGCCGGCGGCGGCCAAGGGTCCACTCCCCGCGGCCACTGGTAATCTCGCGCGGCCGGCCGGCCAACGTCCCGGCTACGGTCCGCAGCGTCCGGTAAGTAACACGGCGGCCATGCTGGGCGGTCCGCGCCCGCTACCGTCGCAGCCGGTGCGCCCCAGTACGGGACTGCCGCCGCGTCCCGGCATGCCGGGCATGCGGCCCGGAGGGTTCCGTCCCCAGTATCAGCAGCGCCCGACGGGCCGCAGCTCGTCGCAGCGCCGCGAATCGGCGCGCCCGCAGGCGCCGGCGCCCGTGGCGCCGCCACCGCCCATTACCCGCACCATCACCTTCTCTGAAGGCATGACGGTGAAAGACCTGGCCGACCGTCTCGAGATCCGCGTGAAGGATGCGCTGAAGGCGCTTCTGGACCGCCGCATGATGATGACCATCAACTCGGCCATCGATCTCGACATCGCCAAGATGCTCGCCGCCAGCTTCGGCGCCGAGATCCAGACCCGCAGCTTCGAGCAGGAAATCATCGAAGAGAGCGACAAGACCGCAAACGCCGAGGACCTGGTCACCCGCTGGCCGGTCGTCACCATCATGGGTCACGTCGACCATGGCAAGACCACGCTGCTTGACGCCATTCGCACCACCCGGGTGGCCGAGCGCGAAGCCGGCGGCATTACCCAGCACATCGGCGCCTACCTGGTCAGCGCCGGCGAGAAGAGCGGCAAGTCGATCGTGTTCCTTGACACGCCCGGCCACTCGGCCTTCACCATGATGCGCGCCCGCGGGGCCAAGGTGACCGACGTCGTGGTACTCGTGGTGGCCGCCGACGACGGCGTCATGCCACAGACGAAGGAAGCGATCGACCACGCCAAAGCCGCGAACGTGAAGATCATCGTGGCCGTGAACAAGATCGACAAGCCGGGCGCGAACCCGGAGACGGTCAAGCGCCAGCTCACCGAGCTCGGACTGATGCCCGAAGCCTGGGGTGGCACGACGGTGTTCGTCGAGGTCTCGGCCAAGCAGAAGACCAACCTCGAGGCGCTCCTCGAGATGATCCTGCTCGTGACGGAAATCGGCGAGCTCAAGGCCAACCCGAAGCGCTCGGCGGCCGGCACCGTGCTCGAAACCAAGCTCGACCGCGGCCGCGGCCCGGTGGCCACCGTGCTCGTGCAGGACGGCACGCTCAGCGTGGGCGACAACATCATCGCCGGACCCGTCGTCGGCCGCGTCCGCGCCCTCATCGACGACCGTGGCCGGCCGATCAAGTCGGCCGGTCCGTCGACGCCCGTGGAAGTGCTCGGTCTCGAGACGCTGCCCTCGCCGGGCGACTCGTTCCAGGCCGTGTCCGATCCGGCCAAGGCCCGGCAGATCGCCCTGTTCCGCCAGACCCGTGCGAAGGAAAA
Organism: Acidobacteriota bacterium; assembly: GCA_031392125.1. Lineage (GTDB taxonomy): Bacteria > Acidobacteriota > Vicinamibacteria > Vicinamibacterales > UBA2999 > 12-FULL-67-14b. The sequence continues at coordinate 13,377 of JANMUX010000232.1, forward strand.
GCTGCTCGTCGCCAAGGGCGGCCGGCTCACCCTCGAATCCCTGCAGCTCCAGATGGCCGAAGGCGGCATGAAGGAACTGCCGATCATCATCAAGTCCGACGTGCAGGGCTCGGCCGAAGTGCTGGCCTCGTCGCTCGACAAGCTGTCGGACGACAAGGTCAAGGTCAAGATCATCCACTCGGCGGTGGGCGCCATCAACGAGTCGGATGTGCTGCTGGCCACGGCGAGCAACGCCATCGTCATCGGTTTCACCGTGCGGCCCGACCGCAACGCCACCGACATCGCCGAACGCGAAAAGGTCGACATCCGCCTCCACACGGTCATCTACAAGGTGACCGAG
>JANMUX010000348.1:0-8392 GCA_031392125.1 Acidobacteriota bacterium
ATTATTGAACGGGCGCTCGGCATGTCGGCGCCGAGCAAGGCCGGCACGAAGGACGCGAAGGTCACGAAGGCCAAGCCTGCAAAAGCGAAGGCTCCCAAAGCCAAGCCGAAAGCGCTGCCCAGAAAGCGTTAGGCCGTCGGCCGGCCGATTTTTATCCGAGCAACCTCTGGGAGAGAACCGACCAGACCGCGTACGACAACCGCTGGCGATCGTGGCGCGCGATTTCCGACCGCCAGAATTCCCCGGTCACCACTTCAGTGCCGGCGGGCGGCTGGCCAATGGCGAGCGGGTGTTTGTGTTCGGCGGCATACTTCGCCACGGCTTCAGCCGAGGGCTGCCCTTCGTTGGCAATGACGACATCGACTGGTCGGCCAATGGTGCGGCTGACCCACGACACTTCGTCGGCCGCGGTGAAGCCGTTCATGCCCTGCCCTTCGGTCAACAAGTTGGTGACGAGCACGATCGGCCCCTTGACGTCGGCCAGGACCTCGGCAACGCCGTCGACCAGCAGGGTCGGCAACAGGCTGGTGAAGAAGCTGCCGGGGCCGATGACCACCGCATCGAAGGTGCCGATGGCGGCTTTGACGCCGGAATGAATTTGCGCCGGAGGATCGAGCCACAGCCGGGTGACCAGGTGCCCGCGAGCATGCCCGGCATCAACTTCCACTTCCCCGCGTGTCACCTGCCCGTCGGCGTACTCGGCGCACAGCGTGGCTTGTTCGACGCTCACCGGCCAGACGAAGCCACGGCACCCCAGCAGTGCCCGCAGGCCGTCAACAGCGGCGAGGAAATCTCCGCTGTAGCGTTCCATCATCGACAACAGCAGGTTGCCGCCGGTGTGACCGCCGAGCCGGGCATGCTCGAGCGTGGGCAGGCGCGCGAGCAACACCCGGCGCGCCTCTCCTTCGTTTCGCGACAGCGCCAGGGCGCATCGCAGCACGTCGCCAGGCGGCAACACACCCAGCTCGTCGCGCAGCTGTCCGGAACTGCCGCCCGAGTCGAACATGGTGACGACGGCGTTCAGGCGGAGCCAGGGATTGCGCTTCAGGCCGCCGAGCAAGCTCGGCAGGCCGGTGCCGCCACCGAAGCATCCCAAATTAATTTCGCGAAGGCGCATATTCGAACAGCTGACCCGGAAGAGTCGTATTCTACAAGAGATGGACAGTCTGCACGGCGGGCCTCTCGCCTCAACCCTTAACGACCTACAACGCATCTTCGGCGACCGGCTCCAGGCCTTCGTCGCCTATGGCCATGCCAATGCGGCACCGTCGCCGAGCGTGGCGCTCGTCAGCTCGCTGACGGCCGACGATCTCGCCGCGTGCGCCGCGCGCGCGGCTGCGTGGCACCGCGCCGGCAGCGCGACGCCGCTGCTGCTGACCAAGGACGAGTTCGCCGGTTCGCTCGACGCGTTTCCGGTCGAGTACGGCGAGATCATCGATACCCATCAACTGTTGTTTGGCATCGATCCGTTCGCGGGCCTGTCGATTCGTCCAGAAGACTTGCGACGGGCCTGCGAGGTGCAGGTCAAGGGCCACCTGTTGCACATGCGCGAAGACTACGTAGAGTGCGGAGGCCGTCCATCGGCCGTCGCCTCGCTGGTCACCGATTCGGCACCGGCCTTCGCGCTGTTGCTTCGCCGCCTGGCGCGACTCGACGGCCACGCGGCTGCCACCAATGTTGACCTTGGCACCTACGCCGAACGACGGCCGCGGCTCGACCCGCGCGTGGTCGGCGATGTGCTCGCGCTCGCGGGCGGCACCTCGTCATCGGGCGTTGACCCCTCTCGCCTGTTTCCCGGCTATCTCGCCGCCGTCGAGCAGCTCTCGCACTTCATCGACTCGTGGAAGCTGGCGTGATCGCAATCGCCCGCGCAGGTCTTCCGCGCCGACGCCGTCCGCGAACGCTGGGCCTCGTGCTCTGCCTGTGCGCCTGGGCGTGGTCCGCGAGCGCGCAAACCGCAACGCCAGAGCTCACCGCACCCGTCAACGATTTCGCCAACGCGATCGACGCGGGTGCCGAGCAGCAGTTGGAAGGCCTGATCCGCCAATTGCAGTCGGCCTCGGGTGACGTCATGGTGGTGGCGACGGTCAAGACGTTCCAACCCTGGCCCGACCTCCAGTCCTACGCCGTCAAGATGTTCGAGAATGGCGGCAAGGGCGTCGGCACGAAGGGCCAGGACAACGGCATCTTGCTCGTCCTCGCCCTCGATGACCGGCAGGTGTGGATTGAAACCGGTTATGGCCTCGAAGGGTTCGTCACCGACGGCTTTGCCGGCGAGACCAGCCGCGCAATGGTGCCGTTCTTCCGCGAAGGCGACTACGGCCGCGGCCTGCTGGCCGGCGCCACGCTGGTCGCGCAGCGCGTGGCGCAAGGACGCAATGTCAATCTCGACGTGACGCCGATTCAGGCCCCACGGGCGCAGAACTCCGGGTCGCGCAGCGGCACGCGCTTCCCCGCCGGAATGGTGATCATCCTGATCATCATCTTCCTCAACATAATGGGCGGAGGCCGCGGACGCGGCATGAGGCGTGGCAACCGCTGGGTCAGCGGAGTCGGTCCCTTCGGCGGCGGCTTCGGTGGCGGCGGCAGTTGGGGTGGTGGCGGTGGTGGTTTCGGCGGCGGATTCGGCGGTGGCCGCTCGGGTGGTGGTGGTGGTGGAGCGGGCTGGTAGCTCCTGTTTCTCGGGATCTGATAGAAAGGTAGCTATGAAGACTCTGAAACGAATGCTCGTGGTTGTGGCCCTCGTCGGCGCGGCTGTGGCGACATCGGGTTGTTCGTACAACAAGTTTGTGAGCCAGGAAGAGGCCATCAAGGCGCAGTGGGCGCAGGTCGAGAACCAGCTCCAGCGGCGCAACGACCTGATTCCGAACCTGGTCGAAACCACCAAGGGGTTTGCGCAGCAGGAAAAGGACGTCTTCCAGGCGATTGCCGACTCGCGGGCGAAGCTGGCGGGAGCGACGACGCCCGACCAGAAGATGGCGGCCGCCAACGAACAGGGCTCGGCGCTCGCCCGCCTGCTGGTAGTGGTCGAGAACTATCCCGTGCTCAAGTCCGACGCGACCTTCGCCCGGCTGATGGACGAGTTGGCCGGCACCGAGAACCGCATTGCGGTCGAGCGCATGCGCTACAACGAGACCATCCAGGCCTACAACACGGGCCGCCGACAGTTCCCGGGCAACATTACGGCGGGAATTTTTGGCTTCAAGGACGATTACAAGCTGTTTGAAGCGCCTCCCGAGGCGAAAGTGGCGCCGGAAGTCGAGTTCACGAAGAAACCATAGGGGTTTGACCCCTCGGCGATCGCGGAATCGGCAGACGAGGGGTCAGACCCCTCCCTGCCGGTTCCAACCCTTCCCGCCCTCCTATCATCCAACTACATGCTGGTGGACGACGTTGTCCTTGCGACTCAAGGGGATGCGGCGGCTTTCGAGCGGGTCTACCGGGCCCATATGCCGCGCATTTTCAACCTGGCGCGGCGCATGGCCGGTCCCGACGCAGCCGACGAGCTGACGCAGGACGTCTTTGTCCGCGCGTGGCAGAAGCTCGCCCTGTTCCGCGGCGAGTCGTCATTTGCCACGTGGCTCCACCGCCTGGCGGTGAACGTGATCATCGAGCGGTTTCGGACCCTTGGCACGGCCCGCGAGCGGTTCCTCGCCGATAGCGAGGCGGTACTGGAGGTTGCGCACGCGAGGCGCACCAAGCACCTGGACCTGAGCATGGACCTGCAGGTGGCAATCGAACAGTTGCCCCACGGTGCGCGCACGGTGTTCGTGCTGCACGACGTCGAGGGTTACAAGCACGAAGAGATTGGCGACATTCTCGGCGTCTCGGCGGGAACCTCGAAGTCGCAATTGCATCGGGCCCGGCAAACGTTGCGCGGGTTACTGAGGAAAGAAGCGTAGTGACGGGTCGAAGGCCCGCCGGACAAAGACCATGACGGAACAGAGGCAATTCGGAGAAAGCGATCACGAGCCGCTCGCCGCCGACGACATTCTGTCGGAGGCCATCGGGCAGTGGCGTGAGGAAATGCCGGCGGCTGACCTGTGGGCGGGTGTGGCGACACGGCTCGAGCCTCGCACGGCGCCGCGCCGGACGCAGGTCTCGTTCACGCTGCCGCAGCTGGCCATGGCGGCGTCGCTGCTGATTGCCGTCGCGTCGGGGCTGACGTGGCTGGCCGCTCGCCAGCCGTCATCGGCGGTTGAGGCCCAACCGACGGTGGTCGCCCAAAGCGAATCCACAGGCGAAGTCGAAGGCGGCATCGTCAACGCCAACTTTGCCGACGCGCAGTTCAACGCCGCCGTCACCGACCTCGAACAGATTCTTCACGATGAACGCGACCGCCTCGATCCGCGGACGGTGCTGGTGATTGAACGCAACTTGAAAACCATTGACCTTGCCATTCAGGAAGCGCGGATGGCCTTGAACGACGACCCTGCCAATGCCTATCTCAATTCTCATTTGGCCGACGCGCGGCGGCGAAAGCTCGACCTGCTGCGTCATGCCACGACCCTTGCGTCCGCTGGAGGAAACTGACCGATGATGCGATTCCCTTTCTGTGGCGACCGACCTTTAGGTTTGTCGATCCTGACCGCTGCCCTCGTGTTGTCGTCCGGCGTTGCGTCGCTGGCGCAACCGCGCGACGCGGCGGCTGATCCCCAACAACCGATCCAGGCCCGCCCGGGCGGCCCCGACACCAACCCCAAGTCCGACCAGACAGTGGATGCTGTCAAGGGCACGAGACTGGTGCTCAGCAACAACGCCGGCGAGGTGGTCGTGCGCTCGTGGGATCAGGACAAGGTGCGCATCCAGGCCACCCACGGCGCCCGCGATACCGTGACCGCCGAGACCGCCGACATGACGCTGCGCATTCGGACGCGCTCGACGCGCGGGCCAGCGGGACTGGTGGACTACCAGATCACGGTGCCGAAGTGGATGCCCGTCAACCTGTCGGGCACCTACCTCGACGCCACCATCGAAGGCACGGCCGCCGAGGTCACGGTTGAGACCGTGCACGGCAACGCGCGCGTCACCGGGGGCACGGGATCGGTCACCGTCCGGTCGGTCGAAGGCATCATCACCATCGACAAGGCCAGCGGCCGCGTGCAGGCGACCACGGTCAACGAAGGCATTCGCGTAACCAACGTGACGGGTGAGATCACCGCGGAAACCACTAACGGCGACATCGTCATCGACAACGCGCAGACGTCGAATCTCGAAGCGTCGACGGTGAACGGCGACTTGACGTTCAACGGCACCATCCGCGACAACGGCGTCTATCGCCTGACGACCCACGGCGGCGACATTCGCGTCGGGTTGGGAGGTGCGGCCAACGCCACGGTTTTCGTCCGCACGTTCCAGGGCGACTTCACCGCCGACTTCCCCATCCAGCTGCCCGATGGCCAGGCCGCCCGCAGCGGCAGTAAGCGCTTTAACTTCACGGTGGGCACCGGCAGCGCCCGGATCGAGGCGCAGTCGTTCAACGGCGACATCGTGCTCGCGCGCAAGGCCATTGTCAGCAAGGACGAAGAACGCCAGCGCCGTCGCATGGGCACGCCGATGGCGCCGCCGGCCCCACCGGTCCCGCCCGTGCCAGGGGTGGCACCGGCGCCCAAGCCGCCGAAGCCGCCATTTGCTGACGCGGTGGAATGGGCGGCCGGCTTCGGTCTCGACTTCGGGACTGGCTTCGCCGAGACGTTCGGCAAGGGCTTCGATCCCGGGCACCACAGCTTCGAGAAATTCGAGCACGAGTTCGAGCAGCACTTCGAGAAAGACTTCGAACAGCACTTCGGCAAGGACTTTCAGAAAAGCTTCGAGCAGGAGTTCGAGAAGAGCTTCGGCAAGTCGTTCGAGAAGCTTTTCCCGAAAGGCCCGAAGGGCTAGCTAAAATGTCGGGATGCCGCTGATCGATTCACTGCTTCCCGAGTTCGACCGCGAGATGGGCCAGACCCGCAAGGTGCTGGACCGGGTGCCAGACGGCCAGTTCGAATGGCGTCCCCATCCGACCAGCATGACGCTCGGCCGCCTGGCCGAGCACCTTACCGAAATGCCACTGTGGGCCACGACCACCATGGCGCAGAGCGAGCTCGACATGCTGACGCCGAGGCCGGCAGGTTATGCTGCGCCGGCCACGCGCGCCGCCGTCCTGGCCATGTTCGACACCAACCTCAAGGCCGCCCGCGCCAACCTCGTCAACAAGACCGACGGCGAGCTCGACGCGCCCTGGAAGCTGAAGGCGGGCGGCAAGGAAGTGTTCACCATGCCGAAGGCCTCGGTGATGCGGTTCTTCGTGCTGAACCACATGGTGCACCACCGGGGCCAGATGGCCGTTTACCTGCGGATGCTCAGCGTGAAGATCCCCTCAATCTACGGGCCGTCCGGCGACGAACAAATGTAGGCCACCGATTCAAGGCAGCCACAGATTGGACACAGATTTTAGAAAGGCTTGTTAAAAGGCGTTTTTTGAGTCTGTGGCTAATCGGTGCTTAATCTGTGGCTGTATTTGGGTGTAATCTGCGGCGCATGGCTGCATCAGTGACCCGTCGCGACTTTGCCCGTCTCTTTGCTGTCGGTGGCTCGGCGGCGCTGTTCGCCGACCCGGTGTGGGCGAAGGGCGCACCGCAGGTGCCGGCATTCAATCCAGGCACCGCCGGCTCGGGCGAAGCGTTCTGGAAGTCGGTTCGCGCGCAGTTCGTGATGCCGGCCGACCTCGGCGTGCTGAACGCCGCCAACCTCTGCCCGGCTTCGCGGCCCGTGCTCGAGGCCTTGCGGCGCGAAACCGATAGTGTCGATCGCGACCCGTCGGGCCAGAACCGTGCGCGCCTCTCCGGCGAGAAAGAGAACACGCGCAAGGCACTCGCCGCGTTCCTGCGGGTCACGCCTGAAGAGATCGTGATCACCCGCAACACCAGCGAGGCCAACAACATGGTCTCCAGCGGTCTCGACCTGAAGGCCGGCGACGAGGTCATTGTCTTTGCTGACAACCACCCGAGCAACCTGGTGGCGTGGAGCGAGAAGGCCAAGCGCTTCGGCTTCACGGTGATCACCATTCCGCAGGTGAATCCTCATCCGGGCATGGAGCACTACCTCGCCGCCTACACCAAGGCAATCACGCCGAAGACCAAGGTGCTGACGTTCACGCACCTCTCCAGTTCGGTCGGCGACCTGTTTCCCGCCAAAGAACTCTGCGCGCTGGCGCGCGAGCGCGGTGTGCTGTCGCTCGTCGATGGTGCCCAGACCTTCGGCCTGCTCGACCTCAACCTGGCCGAGATCTCGCCAGACTTCTACACCGGCAGCTCGCACAAATGGCCGTGCGGTGCGCGCGAGTGCGGCGTCCTCTACATCAACGCGCGGACGCACACCAAGATCTGGCCGTCAATCTACAGCGCCTATCCGGGAGCAGTCGGCATCTCGAAGACGTTCGAAAGCTTCGGCCAGCGCGACGAGGCCACCATGATTGCCTTGCGCGAAGCGCTCGAGTTCCAGACCAAGGTTGGCCGCGCCGCCATCGAGCAGCGCTCGCGCGCGCTCGCGAACCAGTTGATTGCCGGCCTGTCGAAGCTGCCGGACGTCAAGGTGTGGACCTCGCCGAATCCGGCCCTGAACGCCGCGGTCGTGTCGTTCCAGCCGGGCTCGCTGAACGCCGCCAAGCTGGGGCAGGTGCTGTATGAGAAGGACAAGATCGGCACCGCAGGACGCGGCCCGAACGATCGCGGCGGGCTGCGCGCCTCACCGCACTTCTACAACAGCCCCGAAGAGATCGATCGTCTCGTCGGGGCTGTTGCCAAGTATTTGAAGACGGGGGTCTAGCGGCCTACTTGCGCAGCGTGGGATAGGTGATCCCGAGCTGCTCGAGGTAGGTCTTGAACTTCGTTGGGTCGTAATAGAACTTCCGCATCTGCTCGCGATACTTGTCGAGAATCGCCTTGTTCAGATGCGTCGGCGCCGGCGTGTCCTTGGTGATGAACGGGATGTACTTCACGTCCTTGGTCTGGACATCGTTGAAGTAGGCCCACGCACCCTTCACTAGTTCGGGCTTCGTCAGCAGGTCGAGCACCGTCATCGCCTGTGCCTTGGCGCCGGCGACCACACCCTTGTGGGCAATCGGCGTCGCGCTGGCAATGCCGCTTGACCAGTTGTGGCCCGGCAGTCCAGGGATGTTCGACGGATAGCTAAGCGTGATCGTCGGCATGTTCCAAGAGATGTCGCCGATGTCGTCCGAGCCGCCGCCATTGTTGTCTTCAAGCGCCACGGGCTTGCCCAGCTCGCCGAGCTTGACCGCCAGGCCGTTCTGCGTCGCGTTGCCGAGTTCCTTCTGCAGCCCCTTGGCCAGCGCTTGGTCCTGCTCGCTCCAGGTCGGCAGGCCCACGGCCTGGATGTTGGCGTACATCGTTTC
>JANMUX010000090.1:0-1663 GCA_031392125.1 Acidobacteriota bacterium
TACGAACGCGGCGAGTGCCAGGGGGGCCTGGACGCCATTTCCCACCGCGTCCAGGACCCGTCAGTGTTCTCTGAAAACGAAGAAGGAAGACCGACTCAAACGGCGTAGTCAACCGGTCCACCGAATCGGATCACGCTCAGGAGCGTGTGGCCGCGGCTTGCGAAGGCGCAGGAGTTGCACAATCGTCACGATCATGGCGGTAGCCACCAGTGCCATCGATATGGGCCCCGCGGCGTCGATGGGCAGCGCCAGCCACGCCATGGCGTATCCAAGACCGCAGAGCACCCACGTCCAACCAGCCTGCCGCTGAAACGCCTGTACTCGGGCGACGCCGCCCGGCATTGACGAAGTCGGCGGGAGCATCCTGGGCATGGCGTTGCCGGTCACGGCCAGGTACGCACCGAGCATGATCATGGTCATACGTCGCATCCCGCTGTCGGGATCGTCCACGAGGCCATACGCGTGGGCGAGTGTCAGCGCCAGCGGAATGATCATCATCAACGCGCCGAACACCACGGCGCCGGCAACCGAGGCGACGCCCCGAACCGACGCCGCATCTCCCGGCGATCGCCTCAAGGCGAGCTGCGAGCGGCGCTGCACGGCGACCATGACCACGAAAACCACGATGGCTGCCGCCCACGCCCACGCCGCGGCGGGTCTGGCGTTCCAGTTCGCGAGCGCCAGGCCGATACCAATGAGGGGCAGAGCCGATCCGGTCCGGGACGAGATCCAGTTGAGTGCCATGTCAGACTTCTCCTTTGACGGGCCGCTTCGCCACCGTGTGGTGAGCGACGCGAGTCGCCCGCTTCGATGCCAAACCCCACCCGAAGGTCTGGGCAAAGCCGAGCAGCGCCTCCTCCAAGACCGACATCACCAGGCGGTAGGTGATCGTCCGTCCGGATTTCTCTGCGTCGATGAGCCCCGCCTCCTGCAGCACGGCGAAATGGGCCGACATGGTCGGCTTCGACACAGCGAAGTGATCGGACAGTTCTCCCGCTGACATCGGCCGCTCCCTGAGCAATTGCAGCACGCGACGGCGCGTCGGATCCGACAGCGCTTTGAACACCTTGTTCATGATCTATATTTAGCTAATAATCGAAACGTTGTCAAGCGCCCGGCTCCGCTGCGGCGCTGCACAAGTCGCGACCACCGGGATGAAGCCTTCACCGATCCGTTATCTTGTCGTGCTTTCTGCCCTGACGAGTTCGTCAGCGATCCGCTTCCTTCCGTCAGGAAGCGCCGGAAAGAGGCCCGGCCTTCGAGGAAGGCGCTGCGGTGATCTGGTGATAGCGAGAACGCCTCGTAAGCGCCGTCCTCACCGCGCCAGCAGCTGCTTGATCCGGCGCTTCCACCGCACCGGATCGGTGATCTTTGCCAGCAGCGTGGCCTCCGTGTGCGTCGCGTTGTCGGCGGCGATGCGAGCGCTGTGGAACTCGAAGACGACGTACTTCGCGGGCGTCGAGCCGGCGTTCCGCATGCCGTGGGGCTGCCCGGCAGGATAGAAGATCACGCTGTTCGGGCGCACGGTCTCGCCGAGCGTTTCGATCTCTCCCTCGAGCGTCACAATCGCCACGTCGTACGCGTCCGCGTGCGGCTCGTATCCCGCGCCCGGAGGCATCGTCGAGACGTGGCCACTGAGTTTGCTGAGGTTCGGAGTGGCTCC
>JANMUX010000155.1:0-5774 GCA_031392125.1 Acidobacteriota bacterium
AATCGTGGGACCGCTCGGCACCTTCGCGCTGGTGGTCGCATTCGTCATCTTCATGCTGCTCGAACGCCGCGACTTGCGCGACCGGTTGATTGGGCTAATCGGCCACGGCCGGCTGACCGTGACCACCAAGGCCTTTGATGAAGCCAGCACCCGCGTCAGCAAGCAGTTGCTGATGCAGTCGCTGGTCAATGGCGTCTACGGCGTTGCCGCCGCCACCGGGTTGTACTTCCTGGGCGTGCCCTACCCATTGGTATGGGGCGCACTCGGCGGGGCCTTGCGTTTCGTGCCCTACCTGGGTCCCATTCTCGGCGCCGGTGCGCCGATCGTCGTCAGCCTGGCAGCGCTTCCTGGCTGGACCGATCCCCTGTTGGTGATAGGCCTGTTCCTGGTGCTCGAGCTGTTCACCAACATGGTGCTCGAAACCGCCCTGTATGCGGGTGCCGCAGGTGTCTCGCAGGTCGCGCTGCTGGTCTCGCTCGCCTTTTGGACCTGGTTGTGGGGACCGCTTGGCCTGCTGATGGCAACGCCGCTGACGGTGTGCCTGGTCGTGATGGGCAAGCACGTGCCCGGCTTGTCGTTCGTCGGCACGCTGATGGCCGACACGCCGCCGCTCGCGCCCGAGTACGGCTACTACCAGCGTCTGCTGGCTCGCGATCCGGGCGAGGCGGCCGAACTGATCGAGCGCCACATCAAGAACGAACCATGGGGATCGGTCTACGACGCGGTGCTGATGCCGGCCCTCAACTACGCCGAGCGCGACCGCCTGGAGCAACGCTTATCGCTGGAAGAAGAAGCAGCCGTGATCGAGACGACCCGAGAGTTGTTGACCGATGCGGCCGAGTCGATGCGTCTGCAGCGACCGCCGGTTGACCCGGCCGTGCAGCCGGTCGAGCCAGAGATCGCCGTGAGTGAACCGCGCCAGCCGCTGCGAGTGATGGGCTACGCCGCCAACGGCGCCGCCGACGAACTGGCGCTCGCCATGCTCTCCCAGGCCATCGACGACCTGCCGATCGTGATCGAGATGACCAACACGCGGCTGCTCGCCTCAGAACTGGTGGCGCTGGTACGGACGCAAGGCGTCTCGGTGATCTGCCTCGCCGACCTGCCGCCCAGCCCGCCGACCAAGACGCGTTACCTGGTAAAGCGGCTGCACTCGGCGCTGCCCGACTTGCGGATTCTGGTGGGACGCTGGAGCCCGCCGGGATTGGCCGACGAGACCACGCAGGTACTGCGTGAAGCCGGAGCGACGCTGGTGGCATCGACAATTGTCGAGACGCGGGAATACTTGAGCGGGCTGATCGAAATCCCGCGCCTGCCTCCTCCCAAGGAGGTCAGCGCGGCGTAACCGCGCCGGCAGTGGCCTTGGTGCCGGGCAATGACGCCTGGCCGCGGCGGGTCTCGTCGAGCGAAAGCGCCAACACCCGGACCGCTTCCTGGTCGGCATGAAAGCCCATGGAGTTCTCGGCTTCGATGAAGTCGAGCAGGAACTGTCCGCGGCGCTGGTGACGCCGTGACCCTTCGAGCGCGGCATCGGTGGCGCCGGCCGCCTTGGCCGCCTTGATGTCGGCGATCAGCGCCATCAGCGCATCCATGGCCACGTTGCGAACGCTGAAGGTGCGGTCCTGGATGGTCTGCACCCGGTCACGCAACTCGTCCTCCGACCAGCGGTGACAGGTCTGGCACGCCCGGTTGATGTTCAGCAGCGGACTGCGGATGTGGTGATCGCTGATCTTCATGGCGCCCACGCGCTGGTACGGCATGTGGCAATCGGCGCAGGTCACGCCCGACTTCGCGTGAATGCCCTGGTTCCACATCTCGAATTCAGGATGCTGCGCCTTCAGCACCGGCGCGCCCGACTCGGCATGCGTCCAGTCCTTGAAGCCGTTTTCTTCGTAGTAGGCCAGGATCTCGTCAGCCTTGAGGCCCTTGTCCCAGGGATAAGTGAGCCTCTTCTCGGGACCCTTGAAGTAGTACTCGACATGGCATTGCCCGCACACGAACGCGCGCATCTCCTGTCGCGTGGCGTCGCGGTTGACGTCGTAGTTCTTCACGCCTTGCGCCGCCTTGACCTTGACGATGCCCTCCAGGAAACCGGGACGGGTGACCCGCAGCTGCATGGTCGCGGGATCGTGACAGTCGATGCACGCGACCGGATGCGTCACTTTCGTGCGCGCCTCCTGGTACTTCATCTGGTTCATCACCTCGAAGCCCTTCATCAGGTCGCCACCGCCTAACTTCTTGTACGGCACGTAAACCGAGGCGTGGCAATGCATGCAGGTGCCCGGCTGCTGCACCACGTTCTGCCGCTCGGTCAGCGTCTGGTCCTCGAGCATGAACGCGTGGCCGCGCTCTTCGCGAAAGTCTACGGAGAAGGCATAACCGGCCCATAGCGTCTTGAGCCGCGGATCCTCTTCCAGTCGTGATTGCGCGACGATGCCCCGCGGGTCGGCCTGCGTCGGCGTGCGCGGCACGGCCTCGCTGCCGCCGTAGCGGGTCCGCACCTGGTCCACGGTCCGGAGATAACCGTCGTACTGCAGCGGAAAGTTCTTGCCCCAGACGGCCGGGTCGTCGATCTCGTCGTTGAGCTGCACCACGGTAAAGAACGGGGTCTGCGACTCCTGCTGCCGCGTGAAGATGTTCACGAGCAACGCCGTCACGAGAACGGCTGCCGCCGCCGACAGTAGTGCGACGGCGAGCGGGAACGAGATTCGGTTCTTCATTCGATGTGTCCTACTTCGTTGTGGCACTTGGTGCACGACAAGCCGCCCTTGCCGGTTTCGCTGTGGGCGCGGTCAATCGACGAGGTCATCTCGGTGTGACACTTCCGGCACGCCAGCTCGGTGATGGCGTGGTTGCGCGGCGTGATGCGGAGCGGATCGGGATAGCCGCCGGTCGTGAAATAGAACGAGTGCCAGAAACCGTTCTGGGCCTTGGTCATGTACTTCGGCACCAGGCCCGCGGGAGTGTGACAGTCGTTGCAGACGGCGACCGAGCGATGACTGGAGCGCTGCCAGGCGGCGAAATGGTCGCGCATGACGTGGCAGTTGGCGCACGCCTCGGGATCGTTGGTCAGGTAGGAATAGCCCTTAGCGTAGACGAACGTGTAGGCGCCAATGCCGAGCGACAGTCCCGCGAGGAGGGCGGCGACCAACGCGAGGCGGAATTTCGACATGGCTCACGCCTGGCAACGGGCCGCGGTGACCTCCGTTCGCTTCCGCTTGAATACGCGCACCCAGTCGTCAACCGTCACCTTGCGCCTGTTGCCGTCCGCGCCGGTGATCTCCTCACCGCGCGCCTCGACGCGCGACGCGGTGAACAGGTCGCGCAGCTGGCGGTCGCTCAACATCTGCAGGCGACGGGCGAGGAAGCGGCGGCCCGCTTCGCCGATTGACGGATCCTCGAGGCTGCCGGTGAATGACCGCGACAGGTTGCCGACGCATCGCTTGGAATCTTTCCAGATCGCTTCGCCATCCCAGTCGGACAACTTCATCTTGCTGCCGTTCAACATGGTCGCCTTACCGAACGTGGCGCCCAGGTCCTTGACCACGAGCCACGCCGATGCGCAGGTTTCGTTACCGCGCGCGTCCTTGCGCACGCGATCGTCCGCGCACACCAGTTCCTGCTGTTCGGGCTTCGAGTCTGAATGTTGGACGAACACCGCGAGCAGCTTCAGCGCATCGATATGGGCGCGGGTCGCGCCGCCGCCACGCTCGCGGATCTGGTCGAGCTCGGGCCACGCCCAGCCTTCGTAGTCGTTCACCTCGACCTTCTTGCCGGTGACCTCGCGCTCGATGATCGCCGGCTCGAAGACGCGCGTCGCCACGGTAGTGGGGGCGCCGCGTTGCCACTCGGTGCTGCTGGCGGCGAACGGGTCGTCCGGGCAGCCACGGCAGGTCACGCGCGTCGGCACCATCGCATCGGCCTTGAACCCGAGCGCCCAGAACAGCCGGCTGGCCGCCACCTCGGCGTAGACCTCGCCGTTCTTCTCGCCGTACTTGACCTTGACCTCATCGTCTTTTTGGACCGCGCACTGGAACTTCGGCGTCCTGCCGGTTAGCGGCTTCTCGGGAAACACGAACGTGCAGGTCGTTTCGGGCTTGATGCGCTGTGCCGGCGACAGGGCGGGGCCGGCAAGCAGGTTCAGCGACGAAGTGTCCACCGCTTGCCAGACGCGCGCGCGCTCCATGATCTGCCGCCGCTCGACGACACTCAGGCTCTTCAGTTTGTGCGGCCCCTTTGGCGCCTTGGTATCGGCGGGGGGGCCGGACCGGCCGCTCGCGCACCCCATCAGCGAGAAACCAACCAGCGCAACGGCAACCGCGTGACGAATCATGCTGCCACCTGATGCATGGGGTGTGCCACGGCTCTCAACGCGAAAGGCGCGCGTTCTGCGCCAAAAACGGAACTTTTACCTGCCAGGTAATGGCGCCGCCGCCGGCCGGGTGTGATCATCGGCCCCAGACCGCATACCAGGAGGTAACTGATGACCCACTCAACTTCGTCCGACCTGTTCGTCCGCCACCGATCTGCTGAAACGGTGTGACGGGGTCAGACCCCCAGAATCACCAAATGGTGACTCGGGGTCAGACCCAGCATCGGATTGCGCGCTGGAATGGCGGGTCGCGCCCGTCGGGAGTAATCGTGGTCTGACCCTGATACACCATTTGGTGATTCTGGGGGTCTGACCCCGTCACCAGCGGAACGCAGTGCTGGCAGCTTGAGCCGAAAGGCGTTCGTGGAGCTGAGAGGCGATCTCGCGGTCCAGGTACGGAATATCAATGCGGTGTGAGAACTCCGCAGCGCCGGCCGTGTCAACGCGCACGCGCGCCATGGCGGCCCGTCGATCGAACGGTGACTGGTGCATCGCTACCGACTGAATCTTATTGGCGCGGGCGAGCGTCAGTTGCTGCCAGATCCAACCGCTGCGCAGCACCACCACTTCGTCACTCTCGGCCCATCCCAGGTGCGCCACGTGCTGCCGCGTGTTGACGATGGCCCAGGGTAATGTGAGCACGAGAACGCCGATCGCTCCCCAACCGATGAGGACGGCGGCCGTGGCAGTGAGCAGCGCGACGAGCACCAGGTTGGGCTTGACCGCGCGCGCGAACGCACGAGGGTGGACGGGCTGCCATTGCAGTGCGTCAAGGTCCACGCCAGGAACCACCTGTCGCAGCAGCCCCGGCACCGCCTGACGGTGGATCAGAGGCGCAAGCCACTCGCGAACACTCGCCGCCGATTTATCCGAACCGGTGCCGCCCGCTGTTTCCATGCGCACCGTCGCGCGCTTCAGCAGGCGATGCAGCGGTCCACTTGACACGGTGATGGTCTGCACACGACGGATCGGCACCGTTGTTGTAACGCGCGTGAACAGTCCGTACTGCGTTCTCAAGTCTTCGCCGATGAGCGTCAGCCGGAAGTCGTAGAGCCGAACGAAGGCCCATGCCATGGAGATCAGGCGCACCAGCAAGAGCAGCCCGAGGAGCAACATCAGCCCAAGGCCGATACTGCCGAGCGCCAACGGCTGGCCTTCGAAGATCATGCCGATGATCGAGCGGAAGAAGCCACGGCCGATCACTTCGCTTTCGAACAACCCATCCCACAGGCCGTTGAGGACCCCGGTTTCCCACGACAGGCCGTAGGCCGCGCCGATCAGCACCATGCCCTTGTTCTCGAGCAGGCCGCACAGCAGCAGCTCGCGCAGCGGCAGGTGAATCAGCGTCTCGCCTTGCGGAACCGGCGGCGCAGAAGTGTCCTCGGCCGCAGGCGCCGCAGCG
>JANMUX010000163.1:0-22335 GCA_031392125.1 Acidobacteriota bacterium
GCCGGATCACTACAAGACCTTTACCTCCGCCCTGAGCGCCATCCAGACCCAGTACGCGCAGCCGGTCGAATCCGACCGCCTGGTGTACGGCGCCATCAACGGCATGCTGCAAACGCTCGATCCGCATTCGAGCTTCATGGACCCGCGCACCTACGCGCAGATGCGCGAACGCCAGGAAGGCCGCTATTTCGGCCTCGGCCTCACCATCAGCGCCATCGACGGCGACATCACCGCGATCCGCGTGTTTGAAGGCTCGCCGGCGTTTCAAAACGGCATCCGCCGCGGCGACGTCATCGCCATTGTCGAAGGCGTCAGCACCAAGGGCTGGACGACCGAGCAGACGGTGGCCAAGCTCAAGGGACCGAAGGGCACGTTCGTGAATATCGGCGTGCGCCGCAAGGGCTTCGAGCGCGAGCTGGAGATGCGCGTGATGCGCGACCAGGTCAGCATCCCGAGCCTCTCGGCCTCGTTCATGATCGATGCGACCACCGGCTACGTCGGCATCACCGATTTCGCCGAGCACACCGATGAAGATCTTGGCCTGGCGCTCGAAGCGCTCACCAAGCGCGGCATGAAGCGACTGGTGCTCGACCTGCGCAGCAATCCCGGCGGACAGCTCGACCAGGCCATTCGTATCACCAACCGCTTCGTGCCGAAGGGCTCGATGGTGGTCTACACGCGAGGTCGCGTCGCCAACTCCGACTCGGACTACCGCGCCACCGACACACCCGAGTACACCAACATCCCGATGATTACCCTCGTCAACCGCAACAGCGCGAGTGCCTCGGAGATTGTCTCGGGCGCGCTGCAGGACTACGACCGTTCGCTGGTGGTCGGTGAAACCACCTTTGGCAAGGCGCTGGTGCAGTCGGTCTACAAGATTAGCGGCGGCGCGGGTCTGGCGCTCACCACCGCGCGTTACTACACGCCGAGTGGCCGGCTGATTCAGCGGCCTTGGGACGGTACCTTCGACGAGTACCTCACCTACACGATGAAGGACCAGAGCGAGCGAGCGAAGACGCCCGACCAGTTGAAGTACACGACCGGCGGCCGAAAAGTGTTTTCAGGCGGCGGCATCGAGCCCGACCTGCGTTTCGACGGCCCGGTGGAAGGCTTTTCGCCCACCCGCTTTGGCCGCGCCCTGCAAGGACGCGGTCTGTTTGCCGGCTACGCCGAGCAGTACAGCGCCGATGGCGACACGCGCGTTGGCCAATCTGGTCCCTCTCGCAAGATCGTGAAGAAGGGCTTCGCGGCGGACGATGCGATGGTCGCCGACTTCAGGGCGTTCGTCATCGATCGCAAGGTCAAGATTGAAGAGGCGGATTGGACGAAGGACCTCGACTTCATCCGCGCCATGATTCGCTACAACATCGACGAGGCCGTGTTCGACATCGCCACCGCGCGCCAGCGCCTGGTGACGGTGGATCCGCAGGCGCGATTCGCCATTTCCAAGTTCCCTGAAGCCGAAAAGCTCCAGGAGCTCTCGCGAAATCGCACGGCGAAGCCGTAACCCCATCAAGAAAGGCGGGACCTTGGTCCCGCCCCGGCCCGCTGGCCCATCCAAATGGGCAACCCCCCTAAATATTGGGGTTACGTTCTGTCTTGCTACTACCGGCAGGGCTTGTTAGACTTGCGCTCGTTTCCTCCAAGACATCCTGCAATGCACCTCGAACGACTAGAAATCTCAGGTTTTAAGTCCTTCTCGGATCG
Organism: Acidobacteriota bacterium; assembly: GCA_031392125.1. Taxonomy (GTDB): domain Bacteria; phylum Acidobacteriota; class Vicinamibacteria; order Vicinamibacterales; family UBA2999; genus 12-FULL-67-14b. Next base: position 1,711 of record JANMUX010000163.1, read on the forward strand.
CTCCGAGCTGGCATTCGACCGTGGCGTCACCGCCATTGTCGGACCCAATGGCTGCGGCAAGTCCAACGTGGCCGACGCGCTGACTTGGGTGCTTGGCGAGCAAAGCGCCAAGAGCCTGCGTGGCGACAAGATGGAAGACGTGATCTTCAACGGTTCCGATGCGCGAAAGCCCACCGGTGCCGCCGAAGTCCGGCTTCGTTTTGGCAACGTCGTTGTCCCGCCGTCCCTGCTGAAGGAGATGGGCGAGGTCCCCCACGAAGCCAACGGCAACGGCAATGGCAACGGTCATCACGGCGACATCGCCGCGCTGATCGAAACGGCGACCCGCGAGGTCGAGGTGACCCGCCGGCTGTATCGCTCGGGCGAGAGCGAGTACCTGATCGACGGCCAGTCGTGCCGGCTGAAGGACATCCACGAGCTGCTGATGGATACCGGCCTGGGCCAGAAGGCCTACGCCATCATCGAGCAGGGCAAGATCGGGATGATCCTGAGTTCGCGCCCGACCGACCGGCGCCAGCTGATCGAAGAGGCTGCAGGCATCACCAAGTACAAGGCGCGCCGCCGCTCGGCCGAGTTGAAGCTCGAGGCCGCCCAGCAAAACCTCACGCGCCTTGACGACATCGTCTATGAGATCGACAAGCAGCGTGGATCGCTGAAGCGACAGGCTGCGAAGGCCCGCCGTTACACGCGCCTGCGCGACGAGATGCGCCGGTGGGAAAAGGTGCTGTTCGCGCGGCGCTACCGCACCCTGTCGGATGCGATCGAGACGGCGCGCACGCGCCTGCACGAAGCGCGCACCAACGAGACCGCCGCGGCCGCGCGGCTGGCCGAAGTTGAAAACGACCTGGCGCGCATCCGTATCGAGTTGGCCTCGGCCGACCACGCTGCCACCAGCGCGCGCGAGACCGTGCACGGTCACGAACTCGAAATCAACCGCCGCCAGCAGCAGATTGCGCTCGATACGCAGCAGGCCGAAATGCTGAGGGCCCGGGCGGAAGAGCTCGAGACGGAACGCCAGCAGTTGGAAGCCCGGCGCGAACCCGAGCAGCTGGCCCTCGAGGGCCGCCGCCTGGCGGCCGCCGAAGCGGCCGCTGCGCGCGACGAGGCGTCGGCCCTTGCCGGCGAAGCCGCCGATGAATACGCCCGAGCCCAGCAAGCGATCGACGCGCTGGAGCAGGACGTGGAGCGCGCGCGCGCCGACGTCTACGCGGTGCTCAACACCATTACCGCGCTCAATGCGGCGCACGACAACGCCGGTGCCCAGCGCGAGCGGGCGATGGCGACCTTGGGGCGGCTCGAACAGGAGGCCAGCGAGCTGGCCGCCGAACTCGAGAAGGCCCGAGCGCAGCGCCAGATGGCCGCCGATGCGCTGCGGCGTGCGCAAGATGGCCTTGACGCGGCGAAAATCGCGCGCGCGGCCCGCGAATCGGAGCTGGCGAGCGCCCGCATCGAGCACGAATGGCGCGCCCGCGACGTGCGTTCGCGCGAGCACGACGTCGCCGCGATGACCGCGCGTCTGCACTCGCTGGAAGAGATCGACACGCACCGATCGGGCTTCGCCGACGCGGCGCGCATGGTGCTGGTGAACGCGAACGGCAAGGTGGGGCAGATGGGCGCGCTCGCCGACTTCCTCGAAGTCGAGCCGAAGTACGAGCGGGCCGTGGAGGCCTGCCTCGGTGACCTGCTGCAGCACGTCGTGGTCGAGCGCCTCGATCACGTGTCGGCGGGCTTGAAGCTGATTCGCCAGGAGAACGCCGGGCGGTGCGGCTTCATCGTCGGCCGTCCGGACAATGGCTTGTCGGTGGCAACGTATTCCGGCACCGCCGAGGGCTCGCTGGTCGAGACTCCGGTCGGGTCGTTTGGCGCCGCGTTCGCTGCCGACGCCCGGTCGGCAACGGGTGGCGACAATCCCTCAGGCTTGTCGATGATCCCGGCCGGCGCGGTCGCCCTGTCGTCGGTGGTTCGCATTGGCGGTCCGTTCCCCCTCGCGGTGCAGGCCGTCATGGGTGGCGCCATGATCGCCGAGTCGTTCGAAGCGGCCGCGCGCATTGCGCCGACCGTCCCGTTCCCGGTAGCGACGCTCGAGGGCGACGTGTTCCGCGGCCGTCACGTGGTGACCGGTGGCGAGAAGACCGAATCGCGCGGCATTCTGGCGACCAAGCGCGAGATCAAGGAACTGCGCGAGAAGCTGTCCGCTGCGAAAATGGCTCTCGAGCAACTGGTGGCCGACACCGCCGGCTTCGAGCAGACCATCGCGCATGCGACCGCCGCCATCGCCGGCCTGTCGGCGGAATTTCACCGCCAGGAAAAGGCGATCGTCGGGGTGGAAGGGCAGAGCCAGCGCGCGGCTGAAGACGAGTTCCGCGTGCAGCAGCGCACCGAGCTGGTGCAGACCGAACTGAGCCGCGTCCGCGAAGAAGTGGCGGGCCTTGACGCGCGGCAGGCCGAAGCCCGCGAGTCGATCGAACGCCTCACCGAGCAGCGTGCCGACGCCGACCAGTTGTTGTCTGACTCGCAGCGCAAGCTGTCCGCTGCCCGCGAGACGGCCGAGGGGCTGAGCCTCAAGGCTGCCGAAGCGAGGGCCGCTCACGCCGGCCTGGTCGAGCGCAGTGCCGGTGCGCTTGCTGAAGTGGCCCGCATGGAAGAGGCCGCGGCCGAACTCGAGCGCCGGGTGCAGGCGTGCACGCGCGACGTCGCGCTGATGCGCGATCAGCGCGAGCGCCTGATCAGCGCGATTGCTGACGGCCAGCTCCTGATGGACCAGGACGTGGGCAAGCTCGAAGGCTTGCGCGCAGCGATGATCCAGGCCGACGAACTCGCGCTCGAGATCAAGCAGTCGTCCGAACGCCAGGAGGACGTCATTCGTGACGCCCGCCGGGCGGTCGATGCGCTGCGTGCGCTCGCCGCCGAGGTTGACGTGCAGCGGGCGACCGCCGAGTCGGACCTGACGCACCTGGCGCAGCAGTCGCTCGACACCGTCAACGCCACCCTCGACGAGATCCGCGAGCAGGTGGCCGAGATGGAAGCTGCCGGCCAGATCGAGCCGGACGTGCGCGCGATTCGCGCCGCTGAAGCCGCCGAACCGGACGAAGAAGACGAAGTGGTCGCCGTGCTCGCAGCCGCGACGCCGGATGGTGTACGCGAGACGGTCGAAGTCGAAGAGCCGATGCCCGCCCGCATGACTGCCGAGGAAGCCATCGGTGAGTTGCGCGAGAAGATCGACCGCATGGGGCCCGTCAACATGATGGCGATCGAGCAGTCGAAGGAACTCGAAGAACGCCACTTGTTCCTCTCGACCCAGCGCCAGGATCTGATCGACTCGATCGCCCAGACCAACGAGGCGATCAGCAAGATCGACGAGACCACCCACGCGCGCTTCCGCGAGGCGTTCAGCGCCATCAACGAGAACTTCCAGGGCACCTTCGCCACGCTGTTCGGCGGCGGCAAGGCCGGCATCACGCTGCTCGACGAGAACGATCCGCTCGAAAGCGGCATCGACATCATCGCCTCGCCGCCGGGCAAGCGCCTGCAGAGCGTGATGCTGTTGTCGGGCGGTGAGAAAGCGCTCACGGCGATCGCATTGATGTTCGCGATCTTCAAATACAAGCCGAGCCCGTTCTGCCTGCTCGACGAAATCGACGCGCCGCTCGACGATGCCAACATCGGGCGGTTCATCGACATGCTGCGGTCAATGATGGACAGGACCCAGTTCATCATCATCACGCACAGCCGCAAGACCATGGAGATTGCCGACCGGCTCTACGGCGTCACCATGGAGGAGCCCGGCGTGTCGAAGCTCATCTCGATTCAGCTCAATTAGCGGCAAGATGTTCCTCGGGCTGCCAAGGGCGGCTGTGAAAGCACTGCGCCTGGTCGCGACCGGACACGCTGACCAGTTGCTCTACGAGTTGACCAACAAGTTCCACGGACTCGATCTTGAGTTCGTATCGCTCGAAGCGCTTGGCCTGCCGCCCGAGCGCGCCCATTTCCACAGTAGCTCGGGCGGCCCCACACTCGCTCGCGTGTTTCGGACGGTGGGTGTGCCGCGAGGCAGTCGGGTTGTTGATCTCGGCAGCGGCAAAGGCGGCGCCGTGATCACACTCAGCCCACTCGGCTTCGACCAGGTCATCGGCGTCGAACTGTCAGCGGAACTGAATGCTACGGCCCGCTCCAACGTCGCGAAAGCCGCCTGCCGGAATGTTCGACTGGTGCAGTCAGACGCTGCACTGTACTGCGAGTATGACGCCGTCACTCATGTCTACATGTACAACCCGTTCCCCTGTGCGGTGGTCTCTCGCGTGCTTTCGAACCTGGCCGAGTCGCTGGCTCGCGCGCCACGGCGGCTAGTTCTCGTGTACCGCAATCCCGTTTGCAGTGACGCGGTTGCGGCGTCCCGACTGTTCGCAGCACCGGAGGCGCTTCACCCGGATCAGCACACGTGGCACGTGTACCGCCACGCGGCCGAGAGCCAGCCGCCCGGATAGCAACGGCGCGTGGCACCGGGCCCGAACTCGTCGGCTAATTGCAATTGCAAGAGCATCGCGATCAAAGTTCGCTCGACACTGATCGCGCTGCCGTAGGCGCCTCGAGGCGGGCCGCCAGCTATTTGTGGATCGTCAGCGGCCGAGCCGGCCTTGGAAAAGTCGTAGCGGACCGAAACTCGGCCGGCCGAAGCCGCCCGCTTCGATGCTGAACGTGCCGTCCACTTCGTATGGCACTTGCCGAGTCGCGATTGCGCGACGCAGCACATCCGATAATCCCGGCAGATCGGCGAAGTCGATCGAGAGGTCGAGCGGCACGTCCGATTCGCCGCCAGCCGCCAGCGGGAGGCCTAGCGGAAAGTCGCCAGTCGCCGCGTGCGTGCCGTCAAGCGACACGTCCGCGCGCAGCGTGCTGAGCGTAAGGCCAACCGGATTGGGATTGCTGATGCGCGTCCACAAGCGCAGGGTGGCGCCGCCTGATGGTTGACGCGCGCTGGGACCGGCGAGGCGAATGGTGCTCTGCTGTCCTGGCACCTCCGAGAATCGCAAAGGCTGGATTACCCGTGCGAGTTGGCCGAGCTCTGCGCACGACGTAGTAGACAGTAGCGCGGCCAGGGCAAGTGCGATGGGCATCCACATCGCATACCTCGATGCAAGACCCGGGCCCCGGAAATCAGAGCCATCCAACTGACAGAGCCCTTGGAGCGGCTTCCTGATGATGCCAGGCGGGTTTGAGCGCGCTGCCGATCATCGCTTCTGCCCGGCAATTTTACGTGCAACCGGCCGCCGGGTGGAAAACGCGCCTAAAACCAGCACCAGGCCACCGCAAGCTCATCGCAAGTCCAGAACGTCTCGCTGTAGACTCCCGGCCATCCTGGTCAGCTCGTGTTCTCGTCGCGTCAAGGCAAAAGGAAAGGACCCGTCATGCCTCAACTACGAAGCGTCGTCGCACTTGCCGTCGGTCTCTGCCTGGGTTGGACGGCTTCGGCGCAAGCCGATCCGGTGACCTACTGGAATGGCGTCACCGTGTCGGCGGTGACTGCCGCGCGGCCCGGTCCTCCGGGGCTGTTGGACATCGCCCTCGTCCAGTCAGCTGTCCACGACGCCGTGCAGGCGATCGAAGGAAAGTTTGAGCCGTATCACTACCACGACTCCGCCCAACTTGGGGTCGGCTCAGCCGAGGCCGCGGTCGCAGCGGCTGCGCACCGTGTGCTGGTGCTGCTGTATCCGTCGCAACAAGCCGCGCTCGACGCGACCTACGCGGCGTACCTGGTCAACAACGCATTGGTCGGCGATGCAGGCCTGGCGGTCGGCGAGGCCGCGGGCGCATCGCTGCACGCCAATCACTACCGGCCAACGTTGCCGATTACGCCGTTCTTCGGCGTCACCGCTCCCGGCCAATGGCGGTCGCCGGTGCCGCTTGCGTTCAACTTTCTCGGGTTCAGCGCGCCGTTCACGCTGAATCGCGTCAACCAGTTCCGGCCCCAGCCGCCACCGCCGCTCACGAGCGGCGCCTACGCGCGCGACTATGCGGAAGTGAAGGCACTCGGCGTGGCGTCGGCGCACCCCAACCCGACTACCGATGTGGCGCGGTTCTGGTCGGTGAATTTCGTCACGCAGTGGAACGAGTCGCTGCGGCAGATCGCCGATAACTACTTGCCCGGCCTGGGCGACCAGGCGCGACTGTTCGCGCTCGCGAACCTTGCGGCCGCCGATGCCGCGATGGCGACGTGGGAATCGAAATACTTCTACAACTACTGGCGGCCGTCGACCGCGATTGTGGAGGGTGCCTACGACGGCAACGCCAAGACACCGGGGGATCCTGGCTGGACGCCGTTACTGGCAAATCCCCCTTACCCCGATTACGTGTCGGGAGCCAACGGGCTCACCGGCGCCTTCACTGGATTGCTCCGCCTGTTCTTCGGCACCGACGAGCTGAACTTCACGGTGAAGACCACGAGCCCCCTCGTCACCGATCCCGAGCGCGCATACACGCGATTCTCGCAGGCCGCCCAGGAAGTCGTGGATGCCCGAGTCCTGTTGGGCATTCACTTCCGATTCGCTGATGAAGAAGGGCGGCGGCTCGGCGAGCGCGTCGCCCATTGGACATTCCACAAGGTCCTGCGCCCGTTGCCTGGTTCGAAGTAGCTGGATCCGGCTTACACAGAGTCGGGGATCGGGGATTGTCTTCCCCGATCCCCGATCCCCGATCAGTTACGGCAAGTTCAACAGCCAGGCGCCCAAACCGTGCGTGGCGGCGAACAGCTTGCGCGCGTCCGCCCGCATGGTCAGGCTGGCCACTTCCACGTTCGGCATGCCCGGTGCCGCAGCAACCCAATCCGTGGTGCCGGAAACCAGTCGGAACACGCCGAAGTCGGTCGCCGCGTACAGGTCGCCGTTGGCGTCGTCGCTGACGATGTCGTTGATCGGAATGTCGCCGAGATCGTGGCTGACGTCGATCCAGGTCGCATTGCCTGTGACTGGATTGTAGGTGACGCTGAACACGTGCCCCGGCGTCAACGGCGTCGTCGCGCTGAAGCCCTGGTACGAGATCCACGCGTGGTTCGCATTCGCCGGGTCGATGTGGATCCCGCTGACGAAGCGGTTGGGATCGTTGACGGCGGTGCTGTCAAGCCGAGTAAACGTCACGTTGGCGGCCGGCTCGGCGTTCGCGTTCTTCGAAATGAACACGCGGCCGGTCTGGGTCGCCGCCCACAGCGTTGACGCATCTTGGCTCGCGCGTTCGACGGCGGCTACGAAACCACCGGCCCGATCGGGACCGTAGGCCGTGGCGCCCAATCGCCCTGCCGTCGTCGGGTTCCCCAGTGGCAACCAGTCGCCACAGGTCACCGCGAAGTCGCCGGTCCACTCGTTGCAGTGCTGCCTCAACTCCGCCAGCGTCATCGTACCCATGCCCCACGTCTTCGTGCGCCAGACGTGGCCGGTCCCGACATACATGCTGCGGCTGACCACCGGATCCGAGATGATCGGCACGTAGAACGACTGCGGCTCGGTTCCGTAAATCGGATCGCTGATCCAGTTCCAGTCCGCGATGTCGCCGCTGCTGAAGTTCACGTCGGGAGTGGCGTTGAAGAACGTGTGGAAACGGAAGCTCGGCAACGCCACGTCGAAGCCCGACTGGCCGCCGTCGCCGATCATCGTGTTTTCCCACTTCACGGGATTGCCGGGCGTTTGCCAGGTGCCGTTGTCCTGCGTCCCGCCCTGCAGCACGTTGACGTTGAACGGACTGACCGAGATGCTCTGGAACTGCAGAGTCGTCAGGCCTTTGTTCATGCTTTCCAGCTTGCTTGGCACGCGCGAGAGCAGTTGCTGGCAGCGGCCCAGTTGCGGCTCGACGAGGTTGCGATCGCCGCACCACGACGAGACATTGCTGAACTCGCCGCTTGAACGCATGAGGCCGCCGTCGTTGGCCTCGAAGAACTGGAACGGATTGTCCGGGTGGGTGACCAGGGCATGTTGATCGGGATGCAGGCCATTGGGATGGAGGAAATCAGTGCCATCCATGGTCATGTCAGTGGCGGTGACCCCGGCATCGGTCGAGAGCACGACGCCGCGCTTATTCGAAAACTGTTCGCCGTACGAGTACGAGCCGCCGACATAGACGATGTCGGGATGCCCGGCCGGCGTGTAGACGAAGTTGTCGTACCAGCACTGCCCGGTGCAGACGTTGTAGGTGGCATAGCCGGGGTTGGCAGGATTCGGGCTCGAGAGATCCTGAAACACGGGCGCGCCGGTGGCGACGTTGTCGCTGCGGTAGAGCCGTGAGTAGAACACCGCGCCGCCAGTGGAGCCTTCGTGGATGTACATGCGGGTCTGCGAGCCTGGCAGAGTGGTGACCGCGAACTCGGGCCGCATGTTGGCGTCAGCCGAATTCAGCGAGACCTTGATCTGCGACCAGGTCGTGCCGGAGTCGTTCGAGCGCCAGATGCCGCGGCCATACGAACCGGCGTAGACAATGCCAGGATTGCCGGGGTCGAGCGCCACGCGCCGGACGCCCCGCAGCGAACACGGGGAACCGCCGGCAAGCGCTTCCGTCACCGTGTCGCACGACGCGACGTTCGTCGAGCCGTTGTGCATCAGCGTCCACGTGGTGCCGCCATCGATCGACTTATACAAGCCCCAGGGGGCGGCGCCAGGAATCAGGGAGACGGCGCCACCGCTGACGGCGCCAATTCCGGCGACGCCGCGGGTGGTGCCGGCGTAAATCGTCGAGGGGTTACCCGGCGCCACCGCGATGCTGCCGATGGCCCGCCCCGCGAACACCGAGGCACCAATGGGTCCGGTCCAGGTATCGCCGCCATCGGTCGATTTATACATGCCGACGCCCGCCGCCGAGTCGCCCGAGGCGTTCGCCTCGCCCGTGCCGACGTACAGGGTGTTGCCGGTCGGGTCGTTGGGATCGAGTGTGATCGCACTGCCCGAGTTCATCCCGAACGCGCCCGACAGGAATTGCCAGTTCGGTTGCCCGGCCAGCGCATTCTTCGTTCGCCACACTCCGCCGCCGGCCGCGAACATCCAGAGGCGGCAGTTGCCGGCCCGGCAATTCGGATCGATGGCCACCGCAGTGGCTCGTCCTCCTGCCACGTAATCGTTTGGAACGTAGCCGAAGGAGTTGCGGAACTCGGTGGCCGGATAGAGCGCGTTGCTCGGGCCAATTGTGACCCACGTCCCTGGCCGGCCTTTCCCGGTCGGAAACTTCTTGCCGTTAATCCGCCCCGCTGCGTCCCGGGCAGCCTGCAGCCGTTCGAGCGGAATGTCGGTATCGGGATAGGCCTGGGCCATGAACTCTTCGGCTTCAGCGCCGCCGCCCGCGCCTAGTTCACCGCCAAGTCCGGGTATCGACTGACGCAGCTTGTCGAGGTGCTTCGACAGGCCCGCCGCCATCTTTCGATTTGTCTCGAGCGCCCGGCGGTTTGCCGGGCCTTGATCCGTGCCGACCAGTGTGACTGCTGTCGCGATCGCGCACACCAGCAGTGCTGCAAACACCCGAAACTTGCCAGGGGAAGAAGTGTCCATCGGTTTTTCCTCGTTGATTTAATGCGCAGACTAGCGAGGCAGAACCTACCATCGGCGCAGGGCCTTGTCAAAGCGTTCCGGGGGCGAATTGCCGTGGTCGAGGGATGAGCGTGCAGTGCCATGACTCGCGCAGGGCACCCTGGACGGCATGCCCTGCGCGCGCCAGCAGTGCTAGCGGACGACCCTCACCCAGCCGTACATGTTGTCGTTGAAATGCGGCAGGAACGCGCAAATCACCAGGTGCCGGCCCGGGCGGGTGAACTGGACGACCTCAACGCGGTCCTGCGACATGCCGAACGCGAACACGCCGCGAAACACGCGCTGGTCAGGATCGTTGATGAGCGGCGGGAACCCCGGAGGCGCGCCCGGCGTCGGCATGGTCATGCCGACGTTGATGTCCTCCACCTTCTTGGGCGGCGCGTAGACGGCAATGTTGTGGAAGCCGGCCACGATGAAGTTCACCGAGCCGCCCACCTTGATGGTTACGGTGTTGGGCATCAGCAGGTGCACGTTTGGTGGCGGCCCAGGCGCTGGTGGCGCAAGCCGATCGTACGGCGTTGACGGCCAGGCGCCGAAACTGACGGTCGCGCTGGCGAGTGGCCCGTCGAGCGGGTGATGGCCTTGATGATCCTTGGTGTCGGCGGCCGAGGCCGCGCTGCCCGAAACCGACAAGAGAGCCGCCGAGCCGACGCCGAACTTGCCAACGAATTCTCTTCTCTTCATGAACTCCTCCAGGTGCGGAAGCGTCAACGCGTGACCTGAAGCAACCCAAAGAAACCGGCGCAGCAGCTTTGGACCGCAACGTGACCGCCGGTCGGCGATCGGTGCGGGATAGTAACACCGGTCGGTAACGATCGCTACTGTTGGACGGGTTGGGAGAAGACTGTGGGACGGTGGCAGGTGATCATGACGTGAACGGCGTCTTGCCTTTCAGCTTCCGCATCTGATCAGCGCTCACTTCGATCGGCCGGTCATTCGCCGCGGTGCGACCGGTCCTCGCCTTGTCGATGTCTGCGGTGGACTCGACCGCCGCCAGTCGTACCGCCCCCTCGATCTCCTCACGTGCTTCGTCATAGAGCACGAACCAGGGCAGACCGTGCGCCGTGTAGACGCTCGCACTCACCGGGGTCTCGGGCGCAGCGCGACCGGTCATCGCGAGATACTGCTCGCTGTTCACGATGTGAACGAAGATGGCCGCGGCGTTGCCGCAGTCCCATGATTCGATCCCGTGGACGTCCCGATAGACCTTCTGCTTCATGCGCCCGCCCGCCGCCAGTCCCAGCCCCGGCCCGGACGCAATCGACTCGAGCCGCATCCTCTGCGAGGCCGCCGTGTGATTCGCCGGCGGTGCCCGGTCGGGGAACCGGCCGGGTTTCGGCTCAAACACCTGAAGCTGAAGACCTCCCACACGTTCGTCGCCGGAGAGCTGTCCTTCAATGGTGTAGCCGGACCCGAGCGGCATGGCCACGAACTGCCTGATCAACCCGGTTCCAGTATTGATGCCGTCCAGCCATGGCTGATCCGGGCACACGATGTAGTTCTGGGGGCTCGCTTCGAGTTCGCGCGGCCAACTCCCTCCGGAGATCGCATTGATTCCGCCAACGCCAACCTGCACCGCATTCGGTTTCCACCCGGCACCCTCGAACCCGAGCCACAACGCTTCGCGCTGGTACATCGGGATAAAGAAGTCGTCATCCCGCCACCACGCAGGCGCCCGACGCCGGTAGTCGGCTACGGCATGCACCGGCAGCAGCCCAAGGCCCGGCGGCAGCGGGTAGGTGTTGCCATCGTCGGGAATCCGCAGCGTGCGTTGGAACGACACGGCGAACCGGTCGCCGACGTGCACGCAATTGCCTTCGAGCCGGACCTTCATCATGGCCGAGGCAAATGTGGCGTCAGCAACCTGGCTTCGGGCGCGCCTTCGGGTAACACTCGCCAATGAATTTCTTGTCCATTGCCGACAGCGTTGCGTTCGCCTGGTAGCTCTGGCCGTCGAGCGTCCAGGCCGCAGGAAACGCGTAAAGCATGATCGATTCGCGATCGAACTTGGTGTACTTCGTCTCTTTCTTCGAGTACTTGCCAAAGACGTTGTGATCGACCGTGGCCTGGTCCCAGAAGTTAGGCGAGCCGCCGAGGTCACGGTAAACGGCGGGCTTGTTCCACTTGATGTCGACGGCCGGACTCTCGTGCTCATGGCCGCAGCCGAGTGCGTGTCCAAATTCGTGCAGGACGACCGACGAATAATCTGAGTCGGTTGAGCTTTCGGTCAGCCAGCCGTAGTTCATGGTGGCCTCGTCCTTCTTGAAGGCTTGCGTGACGAGCGCATCGGTGCCGACCGCGGACCACGACCCGTCATCCTTGAAGGCGACGCGGATCTCGGCGTCGCCACGATCGACGAATTGCAACTTGATGTTCGCGTGCTGCGTCCACTGCTCGGCAAAGCGCTGCACGTTGCGCTGAATCTTCGGCGACCCTTCGAGGAAGCGGACCTTCAGGGTGCGCCCAGGCTGCCACAGCTTCCGGTGTTCGACCACCAGCTCGAGCGGCGAGGCCTCGACATTCTCGGGGTTCTCCTGCGCTGCGGCGCGCATCGCTTCCTGGCGAAGTTCTTTCGGGATGACACGATCGATGCAGGCTCGAACACTCATTAGAGGCCTCCTTGATTGCGACTGGCTCAGGGTGCCGTCGGACGCGTAGATGATGGACGCGGCGATGGGGCGTGTCAACGTGACTCGTTAACGCCGAGCTTCAGTGCGCTTCGGTTTCTGGCTGCACCTGGCCGCCGGAACCGATGCCAATCGGGCGGGTCAAACGCTGCCGGGGCGCTGTTCGCGCACGGCCTGGACCAGGACATCCAGAAGCCGACGACGGTCGAGAAACTCGATCAGGTTCAGGAGCTTGGCCGTCTTGCTCGCGCCACCCACTTCTTCCAACGACACCTGGACGTCATGTCCCCTGAGGTTGAGCGTCTGCTGGATATCGGCGCAGAGCACTTCCAACTCCTCGGCCGTGAAGGACGCCTGGATCGCTTTGCGAAGGGCTACTTTGTCGATTCTCACGACCGCCGAGAACGAGTTGGGCGCGGCTGCCTCCGGTTTGGCAGGACGCTGCGCGCGCAAATCCGCGACGGCGCGAAGGCCGGGATTGCCCGGGTTGGCGGCCACCGCCGATTGAATCAACTGGTCGAGCTGACCCTTGGCCTCGACAAACTTGATCACTTGAAATACCTGATTGGACAGATTGCCTGACGCGATCTCGGCAAGATTCAGTCCCATGCCGAACATCAGCATCTGCTCCAGCGCACTGCCGTTCGGAAAAGCGGAGAGCAGCGCGCGATGCAGTGCTTCGAGTTCGGGGCCGTCCTGGTTCATAGGGAGGCTCTTGGAGCGGATGGCCGCTCCACCCGCGTCACCACGATTCGTCCGGGCGGAGTTCCTTGACGTTGCGTAGCAAGTCCTCCTCCCGGTGCATGCGCTCGAAGTAGCCAATCACGGCGATGACCCTGGCCACCTTGGTCTCGCCCTTCAGGTTTTCATAGTCCACGCCCAGGTCGAAGCACAGCGCCTGAAGTTCTTCGTCGGTAAAGCGCGTCTCGAGCACCATCCGCAACCGGCGCCGGTTAGCAAGAGGCGGTGCGCCCTGGGCTTCACGGGATGGTGAACTGCCGATCTGTCGATCGGCAGACAGCGCCGCCGGAGCCTTCGCCAAGCTGGCAGCGTGATGCGCGGCCACCCGCGATCGCCAATCTTCGAAGATGCCGCGGAACTCGCGATCGCTCGTGGCCTCTGCACCCAGCCGCATGCGTTTCACGTACCAATCGTTGCCGAGCTCCAGCAGGCCTTCCGCGCGCACATCCTCCTGCATCAATACCAGAATCGGCAGGCCGCGGGAATATGCCATCGCAGCTTCGATCTGATTCCACACGGTCGGCAGCGCGAAATCCGCGAGCTCCTTTTGAGCGTCGCTGCCTCTTCGGTCGATTGCTTGAACGACGCTGAGACGCTCGAACCCGACAATGGCGACGCCCGAACATTGGTTCATGAGCTCGTCGATCGCCCTCAGCGGCTGCTTGCTCGACCAATAATTTCGGCCGAGGGCTTGCGGCATCAAACCGTGCTCGACCATGTGGGCTTCTATTCCGCTGACGAACTCTTCCTGCTGGGGCGTCGAAGTGCGGCCAACGCTGACGAATACGGTGATGCCGGCCATTCGGCGCCTATCATTGATCAGATGGCTTTGACGATCCATCCCTTGGGAGCAGAGACTCCGCCGTAGCTAACTTTTCAGAACTGAGCGCGAACCGCGTTCGCCCGAGTAAGATGCCGCCCGGGTGACTGGTCATCTCAAACAGAAGATGAGGCAATATGGCTGAGCCGGTTTCGAACGATCTGATCGACGCCATCAGACGAAAACAGATGCGGGTCGAGGCATTCTTGTCGGCAGCTCTGCCGCGAAAGCGACGCCTGCTGAACATCACCATTGTGGGTGGTGCGTTGGCGGCCGCGCTCACCGCCGCCCCGGCCATTGGCGGTCAGTCGTTCACGGTCTGGCTGACCAAGACCTTCGGCCTCGCGTCGCCGTCCTGGCAACTGCTGTGCTTGGCCGCGTCGGTGTCGTCGATCCTCGCCACGATCTCCACGCAGCTGCTCAAGTCGAACAATCTCGAAGAGAACGTGGGCCGCGCCCAGCGCTGCCGGGCCAAGCTCGAAGTGCTCGAAGTGGGCCTCGCCTCGGGACAACTGGACCCGGCGCAAGCGACCACCGAGTACATGCGGTGCGTGGAAGAGGCGGCGTTTCTCGAAGGTTCATGACCGGCGTGTGACGGAAAATCTTTGCGACGATGCCGATCTCGCATTGACATCGCACGAACGGCCGGACATGATCGCCGCGCATCCGCACCCCTCCCCCAGGACCGAGGATGCTCACTCACGGCCCCATCGGATCACAATCCGCATCAGGAGTGCGCGATGGCAGACTCGTACGATGTTGTTGTAATCGGCAGCGGCTTTGGCGGCGCCGTCACGGCTGCCCGTCTGGCCGAAAAAGGCTATCGCGTGCTTGTGCTGGAGCGCGGCCGTCGATGGACGCCCGACACCTTCCCCCGCAAGCCCACTGACGCCTGGATCTGGGACCACCGCAAGCCCGAGCATTGTCATGGCTGGTTCGACTTCCGGGTCTATCCGCACATGTCGGTGGTGCAGGGCGCCGGGGTGGGTGGCGGCTCGCTGGTCTACGCCAACGTCTCCATTGATGCCAAGCCCGACACGTTCGACGCCGGGTGGCCGCCCGAGATCACCTTCAAGGAACTGACGCCGTACTACCAGGCAGTGGGCGCCATGTTGAATGTGCAGAAGGTGCCGGCCAACCAATGGCCCGAGCGTACCAAGCTCGTCAAGGAGGCGGCCGAAAAACTCCACTACGGCGAGCGCTTCCGGCAGCTCGATCTGGCGGTGAGCTTCGATCCGGCGTGGCACTACGGCCTGCCCGACCCGCACAACGAATCGCATTCGAAGCCCTTCACCAATGCGCAGGGGATTGAGCAAGGCACGTGCGTGCACCTGGGTGATTGCGACATCGGCTGCAAGGCCAAGGCGCGCAACACGCTCGACTTCAACTACCTCCCGCTTGCCGAGAAGCACCAGGCCCAGGTGCGCCCGCTTCACCTCGTCAGATGCATCACCCCAGACACCAACGGCTACCGGGTTGACTTCGACGAGATCACCGGCGGCGCCTTGAAACGCGGCTCCGTGGCTGGGCGCATTGTCATTGTCGCGGCCGGCTCCATGGGGTCAACCGAACTGCTGCTGCAGTGCCGCGAGCTGCACCGCAGCCTGCCCAACCTGAGCGCGTTTCTCGGCCGCAACTGGAGCAGCAACGGCGACTTCCTGACGCCCGCCCTGCATCCGTTCCGGTCGGTGAAGCCGACCCGGGGGCCCACCATCACGTCGGCCATCGATCTGCTCGATGGCACGGTGGATGGCCAGGATGTCTTCATCGAAGACGGAGGGCTGCCCGACCTTGGCCTGGCGTTTATTCGCGACCTGGCTGCCGATGGGTCGGTCGATCCCCGTGCTCGCATGCTCGTCGAGAGCCTGCGCATGCTGCTGCGGTTGAACGCCTTCGACCAGATCATGCCGTGGTTCGCACAAGCACGCGACGCGGCCGATGGCCGGCTGTCATTGAAGGACGGCGCCCTTCACCTCGACTGGGACATCGCCAAGTCAGCGAAGGCAATCGAGGCCGTGGTCCACGCGCACGAGAAGCTTGCCCGCAGCACCGGTGGCGTGCCGCTCGTGCCGGTCACCTGGTCGCTCGGCAAAGACCTCATCACTCCGCACCCGCTTGGCGGCGCCAACATGGGAACCTCGGCGCAGAACGGTGTCGTGGATCACAAGGGCGAAGTGTTCGGATACAAGAATCTCTACGTCGCCGACGGCGCGATTATTCCCGAGTCGATCGGCCTCAACCCATCGAAGACGATCGGCGCGCTGGCCGAGCGCATCGCCGCCATGATTGCCGCCGAGGGGCGGTAAGGAGAGCCTGTGGCCGAAAACTCAAGCAACAACAAGATTGTCACCTATCGCAGCTTTGGGAAGGCGTTCGATCAACCGGCGCCACAGCCGCTGACCGAACCCTCGGCTTTCGAGTCGTTTGACCCTGCCGAAGACACGGCGCTGCGCGCCCAACTGAGTGCGGCGCTGGCGGCGCTCGAGGAGGAAACCGCTCGCCAGGGTCCCGGCGTGATGGCCTCGGTGCAGAACCAGTTCGCGTCGCTGCTGCAGTCGCGGATGCTCGAGGAGCCACCGCCCGGCGACATGACCGCGTTGCCGCCCGCGCGCAGCGAACAGAGCGCATTCGAGGTGAAATACGACGAGCGCGACATCCTCGGATGGGTCGGCAGCGTTTTCACGTGGTGGAAGAAGATCAAGCCCGAGCCGTGGCTGACTGCATCCGATACCCCTGAGCCGATTGGCCGCGGCCGCAATCTGCGCCTGGCGATGATGGCCGATTGGGGCACCGGCCTGTACGGCGCGCCGGCCTGTGCGCGCAGCATCGAGAGCGATCCCAAACCGATCGACCTGATGCTGCATCTCGGTGACGTCTACTACTCCGGCACCGTGAACGAGGTGCGGACCCGGTTCCTCAACGTGTGGCCCAAGCGCGCCGGCGCCCTCAGTCGCGCCTGCAACGCGAACCACGAGATGTATGTCGGTGGCGAGGGGTACTTCCGCGAGATGCTGCCGGCCTTTGGCCAGAAGGCGAGTTACTTCGCCTTGCAGAATGACGACTGGCTGCTGGTCGGGCTCGACACCGCTTATGAGGATCATGACCTTGCCGGCGACCAGGTCGCCTGGCTCGACCGGCTGATCAGCCGCGCCGGCGATCGCAAGGTGGTGCTCTTCAGCCATCACCAGCCGTATTCGCTGCTCGACAGCCAGGGCCCGAAGCTGGTCTCGAAACTCGGTCACCTGCTCGGCCGCAAGAAGATCGCCGCGTGGTACTGGGGTCACGAACACCGCTGCGTGCTGTACGACGCGCACCCTGCATGGGGCGTGCTTGGCCGCTGTATCGGCCACGGCGGCTATCCCTATTTCCGCGAGGGCATCGGCCAGGCGCCGCTCGTCGAAGGCAAGGTGTGGCGCCGGCTCGACACCAAGAACCTGGTGCCCGGCGCCCTGATTCTCGACGCGCCCAATCGCTACGTGACCGGCGAGGAGGAGAAGTACGGCGCCAACGGCTACCTCACGCTCGAGTTCGATGGCGGCCATTTGAACGAGAGCATCCACGATCCGGATGGCTCGGTGCTGCGCGAGCGGCAGATCGTGTGAGGGACCGATGCCGTCACTGGACCTGAAGGGACACCAGCTCGAGCTCTTGAGCGAGGCGTTGCGCGACGCCTTTCCTCCACAGCGCCTGCGCGAGATGATGAAGTTCAAGCTCGGCAAGCGGCTGGACGATTACTCGCTCGGCAGCGACTACAAGGAGATCATTTTCGAGGTGATGACGGCGTCGGAAGCCGAAGGCTGGACCGCCGAACTGCTCGTGGCGGCGCGCCAGTCCAATCCCGCCAACGCGGCGCTGCAGGGCTTCGCGCAAGCGGTGTCGCTGGCATCGAGCACACCGGAACTCGAACGCACCATCAAGGAAAAGAGTCCGTATCTCGACGTCGAGATCTTCCGGACCCGCCTTGGCGAGATCGAGGCCCAGGTGTGCCGCATCGAGATCGACACGCCGCGCGGCACCGTGTTCGGCACTGGCTTTCTGCTGGGTCCAGACGTGGTGATGACCAATCACCACGTCATGGACCGGGTCATCAACGGCCAGGTCCCCCCGAGCGCGGTGGCGTGCCGCTTCGACTACCGGCGCCGCGCGTCGAATGTGATCAGCCAGGGCACGGTGTTCAAGCTGGCGGCCGATTGGCTCGTCGACTTCAGCCCGCCCAGCGCGCTCGACCTGAAGCCCGGCCCCCGGACCGGGATGCCCGCCCCCAACGAGCTCGACTACGCGATCGTGCGGCTGGACGGAGCACCGGGGACGAAGGCCGCCGGCGAGAAACCCGATCCGGGTGCGCCGCTCCGCGGCTGGATCAAGGTGGGAGCGCCTGCCGCGCTTCAATCCGGCGCGCCGCTGCTGATCATGCAGCATCCCGATTCGGCACCGCTGAAGCTGGCCATCGACATGAGCGGCGTCATCGGCCCCAACGCCAACGGCACGCGAGTCACCTACACCGTGAACACTGAAGGCGGCTCCTCGGGCGCACCCTGCTTCAACACCGACTGGGAGCTGGTGGCGTTGCATCACAGCGGCGACCCGAACTTCGATCCCGATCACAAGCCGGAATATAACGAGGGCATCCCCCTCGCGGCCATCGTCTCGCTGCTTACCGAGCGGGGCAAGCAAAGCCAGTTGGGATAAACATCATGAGTGGCACACACACCGAGCGCATCGTGGAGTTCACGGCTGGTGACGGCCTTCGCTGCAACTTGATCCATGTCTCGGGCCAGACGCCGCCCACCAAGGGACCGGTCATGCTCGTGCACGGCGCCGGCGTGCGCGCCAACATTTTTCGCGCGCCGGTCGAGACGACCATCGTCGACTACCTGATCGCGCATGGCTATGACGTGTGGCTCGAGAACTGGCGGGCCAGCATCGACCTGCCGCCGAACAAGTGGACGCTGGATCAGGCGGCGCTCTACGACCATCCCGAAGCGATCAAGACCATCGTCCGCGAGACCGGCTCGCCAGAGGTCAAGGCGGTGATCCACTGCCAGGGGTCGACCAGTTTCACGATGTCGGCGCTGGCGGGGCTGGTGCCGCAGGTGAAGACCATCGTCAGCAATGCAGTGTCGCTGCACACGGTGGTGCCGAAAGACGGCGCCAAGAAGCTGAAGTACGCGATGCCGATGATGAAGCGCATCACCGACTTCCTCGATCCGCAGTGGGGCCGGCACGCCCCGACACCCGCGGCCCGGCTGGTGCGGTCAATCGTCAACATGACCCACCACGAGTGCGACAACGCGGTCTGCAAACACGCCAGCTTCGTTTACGGTGCGGGCCACCCCACGCTATGGCGGCACGAGAACCTCAACGACGCCACCCATGCCTGGCTGTCGGACGAGTTTGCCGCCGTTCCCCTGACGTTTTTCGAGCAGATCGCGGAGTGCGTCGAGCAGGGCCACCTGGTAGCAGTCGAAGGACACCCCGAACTGCCGCGGGACTTCGCGACGGCGCCGCCGAAGACCGACGCCCGGTTCGCGTTCATTACCGGCGAGAAGAACGACTGCTTCCTGCCCGAGAGCCAGGAGCGCAGCTTCAGGCACTTCGATGCGATGCGGCCCGGCTACCACTCATTGCGGACTTTCAAGGATTACGGCCACCTGGACGTCTTCATGGGACAAAACGCGGTGCGGGACACGTTTCCCACCATTCTCCAAGAACTCGACAGGCCGCGGTAGAACGGAGCTTCAATGCAGATTCCCGAACGAATCACACGGCAAGAGGGGCGCTCGGCGCTGGTCGACGGCATTCCCTTCGAGTTACCGGTGGTCTGTGCACCGTCGCCGGTCATGATGGCAGCCTTCACCATCGACTTACGGAAAGCCGCAGCGGTGCTGCCCGGCCGGGAACTGTTCCCGCTGCAATTGCCGAACAACCGCGGCGTGCTGATGGTGGCGGTCATCGACTACCAGCAAACGACAATCGGCAAATACATCGAGTTCAGCATCGGCATTGCCTGCACCCACGGCGCCGAACCGGCGCCGCCGCTGTTGCCGGCCGCGCTGACGAGCCTCTTCGGTACCGGTCAGTACGTGATCGATCTGCCGGTGAGCAGCGAGGTGTCGGTCAAGGGCGGTAAGGGTATCTGGGGAATGCCGAAGCACCAGGCCAATCTCGATTTCAAGGTGGACCATCGCACGGCCAGCAGCGCCTACGAGCTTGAGGGCATGTCGGCCGTCAGGCTGGACATCGACATGCCGACCTCGCCCGCCATTCCCGTGCGCTCGGCGGCCGCCAACTACTGCGCCTTTCGAGGCATGTTGATGAAGTCGACGATCTATATGAAGGGCAGCGCCCGGTTCAGCCTGATGGACAAGGGGTCGGCGCGGTTGACCATTGGCACGCACCCGCGCGTGCAGATCCTGAAGAACCTCGACATCAGTCCGGACCCGCTGATGACCGCGTTCGTCGCCGAAGCAACCGGCACGCTCGACGATCACATCGAGGCCTGGTTTCTCGATTACGAGACCGTGCCGCCTGTGACACCGCAGGGGCTGGAGAGCGTCATCAACCTTGGTCGTTCAGAGGAGTGGCTGGCGCCGCCGCGCCGCTAACCAGCATGGCGGCCCCGAAGCGCTCGATCGTCTTGTCCGGCGGCGGCATGCGCGTCAGCTACCAGTCTGGCGTCCTCAAGGCGCTGGCCGAGGAAGGACTGGAGTTCTTTCACGGCGATGGCACCTCGGGCGGCGGCATGACCCTGGCGATGATGTTGTCCGGGCTCACCCCGGATGAGATGTGCGACCGCTGGCGCACGCTGCGCGTGAAAGACTTTGTTTCGTTCATGCCGTTCGCCAGCTACCTCAACATGAGCGGGGCCATGGCCATGGGC
>JANMUX010000179.1:0-13702 GCA_031392125.1 Acidobacteriota bacterium
CCCTTTGACGCCTTCCGAGCGCAGGCAACCCTGAAGGGTTGCCTCCACAGCATTAGTGCGTCGTCGGCTGCTGGGCCTTCTTCAAGCCCTGGATCTGCAGCACCGGCACGCCGGGCTGTTCCTTGAGCACTTCCTTGCGATAGAGCTGTTCCATCTCCGCGTGATGGCGCAGTTCTTCGGGGGTCATGTTCTTCTTTTTCTTCTGCGCTGCGATCTTCTCGTCGCGCGAAGTCTTGGCGATGCCGAGGTCGTCGAGATCGGTCTGAACGCCCGCGGCGACCGCTTCGGCGTTCAGCTTCAAGGTGTGCTCGCTGCTCGTCAGCGGCACCGACTTGTTGCCGGCGAAGATCTCGTGGCGGCCGTGCTCGTCGTACCACTTGGTGAGCGTGGCCGTCATGTGCATCTTCTCGATGATGTTCCGCCAGCCGATGCCGGTGTTGTAGGCGCAGAACGAGATTTCGCCCATCTGCGTGGCATACGGGATGATGCACATCTCGGTGCGGCGGAAGTCGTAGTTGAACAGGTCCTGGAACCACATGCCCGCGATGAACAGGAAGTTCCAGCGGTCGGCCCGCCGCTTGTCGATATCGGCCTTGGTGCGGTTGCCATCGACCTTGCCGTAGTCACGCTTGGTCGCGCCAAAGGTCTTGTCGAACTTGGCCAGCAGGTCGCTCAGCTTGAAGTGCGTGGGCGCCTTGAACGGATCGTAATTGCGAGCCAGCGCCAGCGCCATGCCGGCAATGGTCAGGAACTTGCCGCGCGCGGCATCGTTGACCATCGCGACGTCGGCGGCCAGCTGTTCGGCGCGCAGGAATGCCGTGACCGGCACGGCCTCCTTGGTTTCCTTGTCGATCATCACGGCCATGCCGATGCCGCAGTTCGGGTGGCAGCCACAGGTCAGGTTGCCCCATTCATTGTCGGGACCCTTCACCACGTCGCCCCAATCGGTGAAGGTGCCCATGAACGAGATCGGGAACCAGTCGCGCACTGGTTCGCCCAGGCCGGTCTGGTTCTTCACGTCGTGCGCCAGGTGCGACAGCGTGTAGCGCTGCGCGGCGCGGCGTTCGGGCGTCACCTCTTCGTCGCGGCCGGTGAAGCTCACCGGCTGGAAGGACAGGAAGTTGATCCGCTTGGGGTTGTCGAGCGCGAACTCGATGATGCGGCCGACCTGCTCGTTGTTGACGCCGTTGACGATGGTGACCACCGGGACAATGTCGACGCCGGCGCTGTGCAGGTTTTCAATCGCGCGCAGCTTGACGTCGAACAGGTTGCCGACGCGGCGGTGCGAGTTGGCGGCGTTGCCGATACCGTCGAACTGCAGGTAGGCGTAGCGAAGGCCCGCCTCAGCAGCCGCTTTCGAGAAGTCGGGGCTCTTGGCGAACTCAATGCCGTTGGTGGCCGCCTGCACGGAGGAGTAGCCCACCTTGCGCGCGTATCGCACGGCATCCAGGAAGTACGGCGACAGCGTTGGCTCGCCGCCCGAGAACTGCACCGACATCTGCCGCTTGGGCTTGATGGTGATGGCGTTGTCGAGCACCGTCTTGATGTCTTCCCACGTCAGCTCGTGGACGAAGCCGACCTGGTTGGCGTCCATGAAGCACGGGTCGCACATCATGTTGCAGCGGTTGGTCAGGTCGACCGTGAGCACCGAGCCGCGGCCGTGTTTGATGGTGGAGCTGCCATGGTTGTGCAGCTTCTCGTCGTTATGCGCGCGAATGTCGCGGCCGGGAAACACCTCCTCGAGGTGCTTGAAGAAGGCGGTGTCGATGGCCATCGTGTCTTCGAAGTGCCCATGAATGGGGCAGTCCTTCATCATCACGATCTTGCCGTCCTTCTCGTCGATGGTCGCCTTGATCTCGCCGACCTTTTCGTTGAGCAGGGTGTCGAGCGGGCGCGTACCGTCAAGAATGGCCTGGCGCGCTTCGCGTACGCAGGTGGGACAGAGCGAGTCGGTCTGACGCGGCCAGCCGAGAGGCGGCTTGGTCTTCTGGTACGACTTGAGCAATGGCTTGTCGGACCAACGGGGCGTCATCGACGGGTTCTGGCTGATCTTGTTGAGTTGCGAAAAGACCTGCCAGACGCCGTTGGCGACAATCGACAATCCCTTTTCCGCGTATTTGATCGGCGCGTGCATAGCGCTATACCTCACACTGAACTCGAGCTCTGCCGTAATGTTGACCGTCAACTCACGGCTCGTAAGTGATTGACCTGACGATATTACGGAGATTCGGTCCGATGTGCACAGAGACCAGAGAGCTGGCTCAAAGCACGGGTGAACGGGCCGCAGCCACCGGCGAACGGTCAATTGCCGACCAATCAGGTCTCCAATTCGAGTGCTATTCTGCGCCATTCGATAATTTCAGGAGGAGTGGCGATGAATCGATTGATCACGGGTTCTTGCATCTGTCTCGGGCTCGCGTTGGCAACGCCGACGTGGGCGCAAACCGAATCGCACAGTCATGCCGCCAAGGGGGACGTCATTAAGGCCGGCACCGTCAACTTCGAGACCTCCTGCAGTCCCGCCGTGAAGGACGACTTCAATCTCGCCGTCGCCGAACTGCACTCGTTCTGGTTCCCGGAAGCCCGCGCGTTGTTCCAAGACATCGCCAAGAAGGATCCCTCTTGCGCCATGGCGCACTGGGGTGTGGCGCTTACCTACTGGGGCAACCCATTCGCCGGACAGCGCGCGGCGCAGACCATTGCGAACGGCAAGGCGGCAATCGACAAGGCGCAGACCACCGGCACCCCGACCGCACGCGAAAAAGGGTTCATCGACGCGGTCGCCGGCCTGTTCTCGAGTGCCGACGTCACGACCCAGCGCGCGCGCGTGGTCGCGTATGAAGGCGCCACCGAGATGGTGGCCAGCCAGAACCGCGCCGACATGGAAGCGCGCATTTTCTGGGCGCTGGCAATTGCGCAGACTGCGCTGCCGACCGACAAGACCTTTGCCCAGAACCTGAAGGCAGCCGAGATCCTCGAGCCGCTCTACAAGCGCAACCCGAATCATCCCGGCCTCGCCCACTACATCATTCACGCCTACGACGTGCCGGCGCTGGCTGCCAAGGCGCTGCCCGCTGCCCGCGCTTACGCGGACATCGCGCCGTCAGTACCGCACGCGCTCCACATGCCGTCGCACACGTTCACGCGCGTCGGCGAGTGGAAGGAATCGGTCGCCACCAACATCCGCTCGGCCGGTGAAGCCGAGAAGTCGGGGACCGGCCTTGGTGAAGGCCTGCACGCGCGCGACTACATGACCTACGCGTACCTGCAGATGGGCATGGACGCCCAGGCTAAAGGTGTCATGGAGAACGCGAGAACGCTGGCCGAGAAAGCTGCTGCGGCGCCCGCTGCCGCCGATGCCGGTGGTGCGAACACGTTCGCGCTCGCCGCGATTCCCGCTCGCTACGCCCTGGAGCGCAGCCAATGGGCCGAGGCCACCACGCTCAAGCCGTATCCGGCTGCGAACACACCGTACACGGAGGCGATGACCCACTTTGCTCGCGCGATTGGTTTTGCCCGATCGGGGCGACCCGCTGAAGCGGCGGCTGACATCGCGCGCCTCACCGCACTACGCGACCGCGAGATCGAGATGAAGGACGCCTACTGGACCGAACAGGTCGACATCCAGCGCCGCGGTGCCGAAGCGTGGGTCATGTTCGCCGAAGGCAAGAAGGCCGAAGGCATCGCCGCCATGTCGGCAGTGGCCGACGCCGAGGACAAGACCGACAAGTCCGCGGTGACACCCGGCCCGCTCGCTCCGGCCCGTGAAATGCTTGGATTCATGATGCTCGAGGCCGGCCGTGGCCAGGACGCCCTGGCCGCGTTCGAAGCGGTGACCAGGAAGGAACCGAACCGGTTCCTCGCGCTTTATGGCGCCGGCAAGGCGGCCGAAGCCACCAAGCAGCGCAGCAAGGCGAAGAAGTACTTCCAGCAGCTCGTCGCGATCTGTGCCGATGCCGGCACCGAGCGTCCGGAACTGCAGTACGCCCGCAAGATGGCGAAGTAGATTATCGAACCTGACGGGAGGGCTCTCCTGGCCGGGAGGGCACCTCCTGCCGGGGGGGTTACTCTTGTCGGGACAGGGCGACCGGCGCGACTGGGGCGGCTCGCATCCTGGAAAATCCAACCCGGACTATCGCGTAGATCACAAACACCGCCGCGTGGTCCCACGTCGGTCGCATGGTCTGCAGCGAGTGCAGCGCCCCGTCGAACGCAAAGATCAGGCACAGCAGCACACCGACTTCCGCAACGATCGCGAAGATCAGCCACTTCATCTCGGTTTAACCCCGTGGCGCCGGCAGCAGGGGAGCCGGTCCGGCTGGGCTGGATTGTGCCACAGCCCAGGCGGGTTACGACGCCGGACTCAACACAAACTCGCGAAAGCGCCCGAGCGCAGCCGTCACCGTGGACTCGGTGGCCGCAAAGCATACGCGAATGTATCCTTCGCCATCACGGCCGAAGCCAATCCCCGGCGCCAACGCCACGCCGGTGGCACCAAGCAGCCGGGTCGCGAACGCTGCGGAGTCGGTCAACCCCTCCATGCGGGGGAAGGCGTAGAAGGCGCCTTGCGGCTCCGGCAACGACACGCCCGGAAGCGACGCGAGCGCGCCCATCACTTCAGACCGCCGCGCCGCATAATGCTCGCGCAGTTGCTGGATGTACGGCTCGCCATCCCGGAGTGCCACGATCCCCGCTTGCTGCACCATGGCCGCGGGGTTCGAGGTCATGAACTCCACCGCCTTGTACATCGTCTTGATGGTGGCCTCGCTGGCCTGCGCCCAACCGAGGCGCCATCCGGTCATGTTGTAGGTCTTCGAGAAGCTGTTGACCACGATCAGCCGGTTCCAGTCGCCGGCGACCCGCGCGAAAGACGGCGCAACGGTGACGCCCTTGGCATAGACCAGCCGCTCGTAGACTTCATCAGCCAGGATCACCAGATCGTGCTGGTCGGCGAGTGTCATGAGCGCGCGTTGTTCGTCGGTGCTGACGATCCAACCTGTCGGGTTGGACGGGCTGTTAATGATCACCATTCGCGTGTTGCCGTCAATCGAGGCCCGCAGGCGATCGAGGTCGAGTCGAAAGCTCGCGCCGTCACGTGCCAGCGGCACCGGTCGCGCTTCGCCGCCCGCCATGGTCACGCTGTTGGCAAAGATTGCGTAAGCGGGAGAGACGATCACGGCGTTGTCGCCGCGGCTCACGAAGGCGCGGATGGCCGCGTAGATCGCCATCGACGCGCCAACCGTGCTCATGATCTCCGAGGGCCGATAGGTGACGCCGTGCAGATCGTGGACCTTCTGCGCGATCGCTTCGCGCAGTTCAGGGTAGCCGGCGGTGTGCGTGTAGAAGGTGTGCCCGGCCTTCAGCGCGGCGTCCGCCGCCTCGCAAATGAAAACGGGCGTCGGCATGTCCGATTCGCCGTAGCACAGCTTGATCGACCCGGGCATCGCCTCGGCCGCGGTGGCAATGACCACCATGGGCGACTCGGAGACGTTGGCCAATTCGCGGGTAAAGCGCATTACGTCTCCGCAATCCGAATCACGAGATCACCAAATCACCAGATCGCCAAATCATCTGGCCCGCGATCTCTCGCACGACCTTCGCTGCCACCGCCGCCGTCACGCCAGTCGGGTCCTGGCTGGGATTGAACTCCACGACGTCGGCGCCGACGATGGCGCCGGACAGACGATGAATCATGGCGATGACGTCGCGGACGCTGAGGCCGCCGGGTTCGCGGTGCGAGACACCCGGCGCGAACGCCGGATCGATGCCGTCGATGTCGACCGACACATAGACCGGCCCGTCAATCGCCGGCCGCGCGCCGGCCGCAAAATGGCGCATCTCGATGCAGCGGATGGCGAAGCGCTCGATCTGATCGCGTTGATGCGGGGTCAGGGTGCGAATGCCGACCTGCACCAGCTTGACGCCCGGGCATTCCTCCATGATTCGCGCGAACGGGCATGCGTGCGAGTAGCGGTCACCCTCGAAGTCGTCGTAGACATCGCCGTGCGCGTCGATGTGCAGGATGGTCAAGGTGGGATGTTGCGTCACGACCGCTCGCAGGATCGGGTAGGTCACCGAGTGATCGCCGCCAAGCGCAATCGGCTGGAAACCACTGGCGAGCAGCGCCCCGAGTCCCATCTCGATCTGCTCACGGGCCTTTTCTGGCGAGTCCGAGAGCGCCAGGTCGCCGGCGTCGGTCAGCCCCTGGAGATCGGCGCCGTTCTCGGTGAAGCGGTTGCCGGCCGGCGACCAGAGCGCCTCGCGAATGAGCGGCGGCGCCGCCGCGGAGCCGCGACGGAACGACGAACTGGCATCGTAGGGCAGGCCGATAAGCTGTGGTCGTGTCGCCATGTTCACTTCAACACCTGAGCACTCCAGCACCTGAGCACCTCAGCACCCGAGCACCCCAGCACCCTTTTACATCCCCGGCGGCGTGAAGCGGCCGTCGTTGGCGAGCCAGCCACCATCGGCGAACAGGATGGTGCCGGTGACGTAACTCGCCGCGTCCGACAACAAGAACACGGTGGGCCCCGCCATCTCTTCAGCCTTCGCCCAGCGCTTCATCGGCGTCTTGTCGGCGTACGCCTGATACCACTCGGGCTGCGCCTTGATCGGCGCGGTCAACGGCGTTTCGATCACGCCCGGACCGACGGCGTTGACGCGCACGCCCACTGCTCCCCACTCGGTCGCCGCCGTCTTCACCAACTGCACGATGCCGGCCTTGGTCATCGAATAGACCGATTGCCCGGGCTCTGTGACGAGCGAGCGAATCGACGAGAACAAGACGATGCTGCCTGACTGCTGGCGCACCATCAGCTGGCCGGCGGCCTGCAGCACGTTGAAGTTGCCGCGCAGGTTGACGCGGACGACACGGTCGAACTCCTCGCCGGTGTAGGACAGGATCGGCTTCCTGACATTAATGGCCGGCGTGCACACGAGGCCGTCCAGTCCGGCCCGGTGGCGTAGTGCGTTGGCCAGTGCCTCGCGCACCGAGGCCTCATCGGCAATGTCGACGCCCCCTGAGGCCGCCGACCCGCCGGCCTGGCCGATCATACCGGCGGTGGTTGCGGCGTTGGCTTCGTTGATGTCGAGGCAAATGGTGTGGCCGCCTTGCTGGGCCACGCCAAGCGCCACCGCCTGTCCGATGCCGGAGCCGGCGCCAATCACCGCGATGGTCTTGCCGTCGAGCCTGAACATATCGCGACATGATACGAGATAACATTCGCGCGTGCCTGCTCCGGACATCGATCGCGTCCTCGCCGAAGTCGATCGCGCGGCCAGCGAGATTGTTGATTTTGCGTCGCGGCTGGTTCTCATTCCCACGGTGAACCCGCCAGGCGAGGAATACGAAGCGTGCGCGAACGTGATTGGCGATCAGCTCCGCGCCCACGGCGCCGACGTCCAGCTACTGCCCGCCGTCGGCATGGCCGAGCACACCCCCCATCACCCCCGCATCAACGTCGTCGGCCGGCACCCCGGACGGGCCGCGGGCCCGGCCATTCATTTGAACGGCCACTTCGATGTCGTCCCGCCGGGCCTTGGCTGGACGCGCGATCCGTTCGGCGGCGAAGTGGTCGGTGACCGGCTCTA
This sequence comes from Acidobacteriota bacterium, assembly GCA_031392125.1. Taxonomy (GTDB): domain Bacteria; phylum Acidobacteriota; class Vicinamibacteria; order Vicinamibacterales; family UBA2999; genus 12-FULL-67-14b. The sequence goes on from JANMUX010000179.1 coordinate 7,591, forward strand.
CGGCCGCGGCTCGTGCGACATGAAGTCGGGTCTTGCCGCCGCGGTCTTTGCCGCGGAAGCGATTCGCCGCGCCGGCGTTGCTCACGCGGCGCCGATCGAGATCAGCGGCACCGTCGATGAAGAAAGCGGCGGCTTCGCAGGCGTCGCCTGGCTGGCGGAGCACGGGTGGATTGCGCGCGAGCGCACCAAGGCCGTGATCATTCCCGAGCCGTTCGGGGTCGATCGTGTGTGCGTCGGCCACCGTGGTGTTTACTGGTTCGAGGTGCTGGCCGAGGGCCGCATTGCCCACGGCAGCATGCCGTATCTCGGCGTCAGTGCCATCGAGGGCATGTCGCATCTGCTCGACTTGGTCCGCGACGAACTGGGTCCGGAACTCGCCCGGCGTGTCACCACGATGCCGGTGGTGCCCGAAGGTTCGCGGCACGCCACCATCAACATCAACGGCATTGATGGCGGCCAGCCGGTGGACGAGGCCCCCAGTCCGTGCGTGGCGGATCGCTGCCGGGCCGTCTTCGATCGCCGGTTCCTGCTTGAAGAGGGCTTCGAGCGCACTCGCGCGGAGATTGTGAGCGTGGTGGCGAAGGCCCAGTCGCGGATGCCCGCGGTGCGGTTTTCGATCGCCGACCGCATGATTGTGGAGCCCACCCGCGCGCCTGAGGATGCGCCGGTAATCGCGGCGTTGACGAGCGCGATCAGGCTCGTGGTTGGCAGACCGGCAGCATTGGTCGCCAGCCCGGGGACCTACGATCAGAAGCACGTCGCCCGCATTGCCGGCGTGCCGCAGTGCGTGGCGTATGGCCCCGGCGAGCTGGCCATGGCTCATCAGCCGGACGAGTACTGCTCGATTGCAGATATTGTGATGGCAACAAAAGTGTTGGCGCTGGCGGTCCTGACGCTGGCGGAATGATTGAGGAACCGATGACCGGACAAGAAATGGTGGCGCTGTCAAAGAAGCACTCGCTCTACGAGTGGTCGGCGCAGGCGAACGTTGATCCCATTCCCGTGGCAACGGCGAAGGGGATTCACTTCTGGACGCCCGAGGGCAAGCGCTTCATCGACTTCAACAGCCAGTTGATGTGCGTCAACATCGGTCACGGCGATCCGCGGGTGATCAAGGCGATCCAGGACCAGGCGGCGACGCTGGCCTATGCCAACCCGTTCATGGCGACCGAGGCGCGCGCCAAGTTAGGCCAGAAACTCGCCGCCATTTCGCCCGGCGACATCGACGTGTTCTTCTTCACTAACGGCGGCGCCGAGGCCAACGAAAACGCCATTCGCATCGCGCGCCTGGCGACCGGGCGCCACAAGATTCTCGCGCGCTATCGCTCGTATCACGGCGGCACCGGCGCCAGCCTCACCATGACCGGCGACCCGCGCCGCTGGGCCATGGAACCCGGCATGCCCGGCATCGTCCACGTGCCGCATCCGCATCACGGATTGCGGCGGGGCACTGACTCGGGTGCCGACGCGCTCGCGCAACTCGAAGAGATCATCATGCTCGAGGGGCCGCACACGATTGCCGGCTTCATCATCGAGACGGTCACGGGCACCAACGGCATTCACGTCCCGCCCGATGGCTATCTCGAGGGCGTGCGTGCCCTGTGCGACAAGCACGGCATCCTGATGATTGCTGACGAGGTGATGTCGGGATTCGGCCGTACCGGCGCCTGGTTCGCGGTCGATCACTGGAACGTCGTGCCCGACATTCTGACCATGGCCAAGGGACTGACGAGCGCCTACGTGGCGCTCGGCGCAGTGGGCATTCGCCGCTCGCTCGCCGATCACTTCCAGCAGAAGGTGTTCTACGGCGGCCTCACCTACAACAGCCACCCGCTCGGTTGCGCTGCGGCGCTGGCCACCATCGCGGTCTACGAAGAGGACAAGCTGATCGATCGCGCCAAGACGATGGGCGTCGTGATGGGGAAGATGCTGGCCGAGCTCAAGTCCAAGCATCCGTGCGTGGGTGACGTGCGGTCGATTGGCCTGTTTGGGCTGGTCGAGCTCGTCAAAGATCGCGAGACGATGGAGCCGCTGGCGCCCTTCAACGGCACCTCGCCCGAGATGCAGGCGCTCGGTAAGTTCTTTCGCGAAGAAGGGCTCTACACCTTCGTCCGCTGGAACACGTTCTTCACCAACCCGCCGCTCTGCATCACCGAGGCGGAGCTGGCGGAAGCGTTTGCCATTATCGACAAAGGGCTTTACGTCACGGATGAGGCCGTCCGCTAGCGCGGATGGTGGGGCGGCCGACTGCGCCGGCCGTCGGGCTCGGCGCTGTGCGCCTCGTGGGGCGCGCCTTCGGCGCGTGGGTATTTGCTGGATTGACAGTCAACGATGGCGCTGAAGAAGTCTGAGCTCTATTCCTCCCTCTGGTCCGGCTGAGACGACCTGCGCGGCGGTATGGACGCGTCGCAGTACAAAGACGATGTCCTCGTCATGCTGTTCGTGAAGTACGTTAGCGACAAGTAAGCAGGCGTGCCGTACGCGCCCATCACCATTCCAAGGGCGCCTGCGCGAGCAGATGGGCACGCAGCTTGCGCTTGGCGGCATCGTGATCGATGTCGTCGAGAAGAAGATTGAGAATGTCCATTTGACGGTTCACCCGCCATCGGGCGCCGTTCGAATCTCAGCGCCGGCGCCAATGAGTACGGACACCATTCGGGTGTTTGCGATCGCCAAGTTGCCCTGGATCCGGGCTCAGCAGCGCAAACTGCGCGCGCAGGAGCGGGAAACCCCTCGCGAGTACCAAAGTCGAAAGAGCCACTACGTGTGGGGCAAGCGATACCTGTTGAAGGTCGTTGAGGGAGACTGACCGCCACAACTGACGCTCACGCCATCGAGTCTCTAGTCGTCAAATGGAAACCGCGGCTGGGAGTAGAGTACGGCGATTCTTTGTCCAGCGCATGAAGACGAAGTGGGGGTGTTGCAGTCCGCGTTCGATGAGCATCCGGTTGAACACGGAACTAGCCAAGAAGCCGCATGCGTGCCTTGAGTACCTGGTCGTGCATCAGATGGCGCACTTACTGGAATCGACCCACAACGAGCGCTTTGTTGCAATCCTGAACGAGCACCAGCCGCAATGGCGAATTCGCCGTGATGCCCTCGATCGCCTTCCGATGAGGAAGGAGCACTGGATTTGCTGAAGGCAGCGACCCAGGAGCGAGCCAGAGGTCGCGACCCTACGATGGCGCGCAGCGCCGAGCCCTACGGCTAATCTCAGGGGCCGCCCTACTTCAGGCCCTGGACGTGCTTGACCCAGGCGCCGACGAGCGGCTGCATGGCGCCCTTTGCAGCGGTGTAGGCCTTCGACCACTTCGCAAGGTTGGCTTGATCCGCCGCGAGCATGTTCAGCTGCGGTGTCTTCAAGTGGCGAATGTAGATGCCGTAGATGGCGGCAAGCTGTGCCGCCTGGTCGCCGGGGTTGGTTGCCAGGTACGGCGTCAACACCGCCACTGCATCTGCCGGCCGTCCTGCTAGTACGTACGCGATCCCCAATAGCTTTCTCGACTTTGGGTCTGCGCCTGGCTGTTGTACCGCGAGCTCGAGAGGAGTGACGGCCATCTCCGGTTGACCGGCCTTGATCCACTCTTCTCCCGCCAGACGTCCCGCAGCCGGACCGAGCGGTGACGCCGCGGCACTTTGAATCAGCGGGGCCGCTTCCTTGTGCCGGTTGGCTTCGGCCAGCGCGGCCCCGAGATACAGGCGCGCCGGCGCGAAGGCAGGCGCGATCTGCATGGCACTCTGGAACTGCACGGCTGCCTTTTCAAGTTGCGACAACTGCAGGAGTTCGAGGCCCTTGAGAAACGCCGCGAGCGCCTGGTCGCCGTCGCCGAGCGCGGTCATCGCCGCGGAACCAAGGTCCCCGCTGCGCGCTTCCTTGAGCGCCGGCTTCGAAGCGGCCGCGCGTCCTTCGGCGGCGGCGAACATCGGCGTGAGGGACGCAGGCGTCAGCAGTTCCTTGCGATCGAAGTTACCCAGGCCGCCGATCAACACCATGGCCATCTCACCGGGAACGGCGCCCACCGCTGCAGTCGGCGCGCCACCGCTCAGCGAGGGAGCATCGGCGAGGATGCGGAACGGCCGAATCATGTGACCCTGGGCTTTTCCGCCCTGGCGAATAGTGCTCCGCGCCAGGTAGCGTCCCGGCGGCAGCGCGGTGGTGCTGAACTGCGCGTTGCCCGCGACGATCTCGGACGACGGCCCGGCAATCATCCGCATCGGTACGGTCGCGAGGGGCGCGGCATCTTCGCTGGGCAGAATTTCGAGCATCGCTTCCAGGCCCGCCAGTTGCGCGGGCCCGCCGTAAATCTCGACGAGTGCTGCCATCTGGCCACCGCTCACGGCCGGTTCGATTGCCGGCGCCAGCATCGTCTTGCCCTCGGTGGCTCCGCCGACGATCAGGTCGCCCATGGCCAGCGCCGGGCCATCCATTTGCCACGCGGTGACCAGACGCGAGACGCTGCCGACGCGCCCCTCGCTGTCGGCCATCGACAAAATCAAGCGGTACTCGCCCGGGTCAACCGCGATCGAACTGGCATAGAGCGCGGTTCCCGGGTCGCCGGCCTTCTCGGTTAGCGTCTTCGGCCCCACCGGTGGAGCGAAGCCGCGGCCTGACTTGTTCACCAGCAACACACCAGCGGTGTAATCCAGGGGCTGCCCCGCGAGTCGCTCCACTTCGGCGGCCACCAGCACACGCACCTTCGGGCTGCCCGGCTCCTTGTAAGTCCACGTTGCCAGTCGCATGGGCAGGTCGTTGATCAGCAGCAGCGACTTGAGCGCCCGTGTCACCGCATCGGCCGGCGTCGTCGCTTTCGCCGACATCGACGTCAGGAAGCTGCGCCGCGACCGGATGGAGACACCGCGCCGGGCGGTCTTGACCGAGATGCGGTGCCGACGGCCATTGCGATCGTCGGGCCGCGACTCGATGCCCAGCAGATAGAACCCGTCGATGGCCCGCGAAATACGATCGAAGGCGTAATCGGCCGAGGTGTTGATGCGATAGAGCGAGCCCCGGGCGGCGCCGGCCAGCATCTCGAGCCCGGACGTCTGCAGGTCTCGATCTTCGCGGGGCGTGTTGGGTCTCTGGTTCTGCGACGCGTCGAAGCGAGGAACGTCGAGCATGAGGACGTCGATGGTGGCGCGCGCATCGGCCGCCGCCGCGGCAAGTTCATCGGTCTCGCCGCCGAGACCTTCGAACACCAGCCCTTCCGACATCAGGATGACCGACTTCGGGCCCTCAATGCCGCCCAGCCCCTTGAGGACGCCGCGCATGCCGCTGATCGAGGCATCGGTGCGCTGGCGAATCTCGGCGGAAATCTGCGCCGCGTCCTGTTCAACTTCGCGCTCGCAGCGCTCCGCTTCTGACGGCGAGACCGCCCCGCACTCGCGCGTGATCACCTCGATTGCCAGCTGGATGTTATTGCGCGAATAAAGGGCCAGCGCCTCGGTCACACTCAAGTTAAACCGGCCGCGCAGCGGGTCGGCGCTCCCGACAATTCGCAGCAAGGCTTCGCGCACCTTGTCGTGGTCGGTAGTGAAGTCGACCAGCTCGCCTGGCCCCGGCACGGCGACCACTGCCACCCTGTCTTCGGGCGTCAACGTGTCGACGAACTTCTTGGCGCTGTTCATCACCGCGCGGGCGGCGCCGGTGCGGATGTTGCCCTGGTCGATCAGCAACATCACCAGGCGCCCGCTCGGTGCACCCTTGGCGTTGGAAGAAAAGAAGGTTTCGTCGGGCGCCGCCGCCACCTTGCGCGGGGCGCCGATCACGCGCATGGGGTCGACCGAACGCACGTATTCTGCCGACACGACCTGCCGCTGGTCTCCGTCCACCTCGACCAGGAAGTCGGTGGCAGCCAGGTCGATCACCTGCCGGCCGTTGCTATCGAGCGCCGTGACATCGACGCTGACGAGCTCAACGCCTGCTCGAAAAACCGGCTGCGAGACAGCGGCCTGCGGTCCCTGCCCCGACACGACGGACGCGAAGGCAAACACGACGGCGCCGACACACAGCAATCGCATGACGATCCCTCGCGGGCATCTTAGATCAGGGATCAGGGATCAGGGATCAGGGATCAGGGATCAGGGATCAGGGATCAGGGATCAGGGATCAGGG
>JANMUX010000198.1:0-2356 GCA_031392125.1 Acidobacteriota bacterium
ACGCGGCCGAAGTTGTCCATGTCCATGCTGTTCGCCGCGAAGCCGGGCTTGGCGGTTGCGTCAGCACTCTTGGTGGCACGCGCGTTGGCCTTGCCGTACTGCGCCACGAACTTGCCGTCGCGGGTGAACTTCAGGATGTGCGAGTCGCCGGGGCCGTTGCCGCCGATCCACACGAAGCCCTTGTGATCGATCACGACGCCGTGATTGGATTCGGGCCACTCGTAGCCGCCGGCCTTGTTCGGGCCGCCCCAGCTGCCGACCAGGTTGCCGGCCGCGTCGAACTCGAGCACCGGCGGGGCTGCGATGCAGCACTCACCGACGCGCGGGCCGCCCGGCGTGACAACCGCGAGCTCGGTGCGGTCGAGACCGGCCGTGCCCGGATCGTTGCCGCGGTGGATGAGCCACACGTGATCCCGATCATCAACCGTCAAACCGATGGTCTGACCGAGCACCCAGTTGTTGGGCATCGGCTTGGGCCAGTACGGATCGACTTCGAACCTTGGAGCCTGATTTGCCTGCGCCGACACGTTGTCGAGCAGGGCCTGACCCGCACCAAGTGCGAGCAGAATCGCGACAAATGCCGCGCCTACGTAAAGCTTACTGTTTCTCTTAACACGGTCCATCTTGGCTCCCCCTCAAGAAGTGCCTTTTTGCGGCGCCAGTATACTTGGGACCGATCACCGTGTCGAGCAGAGTAGATTCCAGCAAGTTATTGATGCGATTGGCCGTGCTGACTTTCCTGCTGGCGACGGCAGGATCGCGGCTGATTGCCCACGAAGTTCCCAACGAAGTCACCGTCCAGGCTTTCGTTCGCCCGAACGGCCAGACGCTGACGCTGGTCATGCGCGCCCCGCTTAAGTCCATGCGGGATATCGACATACCGGTCGCTGCCAACGGCTTTCTCGACTTCTCCCGCATCGATAAGGCGCTAAACGACGCGGCCGTCTTATGGATTCGCGATTTCGTTGAAGTCTACGAAAACGGCCAACGGCTGACTACGCCGCGCATCACGGCGACCCGCGCCTCGTTGCCGGGTGACCGCTCGTTCGAGACCTACGAGCAGGCGATGGCCTACATCACCACCGGGCCACGCCTCGGACAAGACACCCAGATCTACTGGGAACAGGGCCTGATGGACGTGGTGTTCGAGTACGACATCGGGTCCGATCAGTCCGACTTTGCCATTCGGCCCGGCCTCACCCGCCTCGGCCTGCGGGTGAACATCGTCCTGCAGTTCATGCAGCCCGGAAAGCCTGAGCGCGTGTTCGACGTGCACGCCGACACAGGAATCGTTCATCTCGATCCGCGCTGGCACCAGGTGTTCTACCTGTTCGCGCGCGAGGGGTTCTTCCACATTCTCGACGGCACCGATCACCTGCTGTTCCTGCTGTGCCTGGTCATCCCGTTCCGCAAGTTCCGCGGACTGGCGATCGTCGTCACCGCGTTCACCATCGCCCACTCGGTGACGCTGATTGCATCGGCCTACGGCATGGCGCCCGATGGCCTGTGGTTCCCGCCGCTGATCGAAACGCTGATTGCGATCTCGATCGTTTACATGGCCTTCGAGAACATCGTCGGCGCCCAGCTTCAGCGCCGGTGGATCATGACGTTCGCGTTTGGCCTGATCCACGGCTTCGGGTTCTCGTTCCTGCTGCGCGAGCGGTTGCAGTTCGCCGGGGATCACCTGGTCTCGTCGCTGCTCGCGTTCAATGTCGGCGTCGAGCTCGGGCAGTTGTTCGTGCTGGTGATAGCCGTGCCGCTGCTCTCGTTGATTTTCCGATTCGTGGTCGCCGAACGCATCGGCACCATCCTGATGTCGGCACTGGTCGCGCACACGGCGTGGCATTGGGCGACCGAGCGAGGCACCGTGCTGTGGGGTTACGGCTGGCCGCAGTTCGGTCTCGCCGACCTGAGCGCGTTCATTCGGCTGGCGATGGTGATCGTCGGCGCCTCGTTCGTGATGTGGCTGCTGTCGCTGTGGATCGGCAAACCGAAGCGCCTGGCGAATGAGTCCGATGCCAGCAGGGCGGAGCGTTAGCTCCGCCTAATAGTCGACCTTCCAGAGCATTAGGCCCTGTGCGGGCGCGGTCTGTCCTGCCTGTGCGCGATCGCGCGAATCGATAATCCTTCGCATGTCTCCTGGTTCCATCTGGCCGCGACCGATGTCGACCAGCGTTCCGGCGATCGTGCGGACCATGTGGCGCAGGAATCCCGTCCCCGAAATCTCGAATCGCAACAACCGGCCGTCGCGGTGCAGCGACTGGGGATCGAGCGGCGACACCGATACTGGTTGCTCGGTATCGAGGTTGACCTCGAGAATCTCTGCCGAGAGTACGCGACGCACCGTGGTCTTGAC
>JANMUX010000215.1:0-6458 GCA_031392125.1 Acidobacteriota bacterium
GGTCGAGAAGTCATTGGCCGTCGACAACATCTTTGTCATCGCGATGTTGTTCGGCTTCTTCGCCGTGCCCGCCGTCTACCAGCACCGGGTGCTGTTCTGGGGGATCATCGGCGCGCTCGTCATGCGCGGCGCCATGATCGCGGTGGGCGCTCAGTTGATCCAGCGCTTCTCGTGGATCATCTACGTGTTCGGTGCCTTCCTGATCGCGACCGGGATCAAGATGCTGCTGCTGAAGGTGGACGCGACGGACCCCAACCGCAACCTCGTCGTCCGGCTGACCCGGCGGCTCTTCCCCGTCACCGAACGCTTCCACGGGCAGCACTTCTTCGTGCGTGCGGGCTCGAACGCATCCCACGAAGCGCCAACCCCCGGTGCGCCGGTTGAGATCGACCGGGTGGTCGACGCGGCACGCCCAGGAACCCTGCTCGCGACCCCGCTCTTCCTGGCGCTCGTGATGGTCGAGTTCACTGACCTGATCTTCGCGGTCGACTCGATCCCGGCCATTTTCGCCGTGACCGGTGATCCGTTCCTGGTGTTTACGAGCAACGTGTTCGCGATCCTGGGGCTGCGGAGCCTTTACTTCGCGTTGGCTGGAATGATCGACAAGTTCCGCTACTTGAAAGTGTCTCTCGCCCTTGTGCTGATGGTGGTGGGCGTGAAGATGATGACCCACGTCTGGCTCAAGACAGTGGTGGGCCCAAACTTCAACCTCTACCTGCTCGCCGTCGTCCTGCTGATCCTGGCTGGCGGGGTGGTCGCTTCGATGTTGTTCTCGCGGCGCGGCAAGCTGCCAGAGACCCTGCGTAAGTGAGCGCGGCGAAAAACACCACGGCGCCCGGAACCGCACTGCCTTCGTCGCGCAACAGCGTTGAGCGCTATGCGCCCTGTTGAATGGCCCGGTCGAGCTCCTCAAGTCGCTCGTGCGACTGGCACAGTTCCGAATACTCCTGCTCGATGAGGTCGCGAACCGTCGCCGGCAGCTCGCCCGCCACGGCGTTCTTGAACGCCAGGACCGTGGCACTGTCGCCGCGACGAGCCTCCGTCAGGATCGAGCGATCATCGTGACCGCTCAGCAGACTCATGGCGTCCATCCAATGGCGGTGCATCGACGCACCCGCAGTGCCCTCGGCGGTCGTGGCGCCGCCGAGCCGATGAGCGTGGGGCAGCAGGTCGATCGCGAATCGGGCCCGCAGGTCTGCGGCGTGCTTGAACTCCGCTCTCATTGTCCAATGCGTCACGAGGGTCGCGGCATGGCGGAAGCCCCGTTCGGCGTCCCTGCAGGATTCGATTAGATTGTTCAGGATTCCGCGCGAACTCGAATCCGCCATGACAGCCTCCCGGCATCACTCGCGGAAAGACCGCGTGAGAACGCCACGGACTTTACTGCACATTGCCGGCCATTCAGCGCGCTTCGAGCGCCGGTGCATTTGAGCGATTTGGCCGCCGGCTCGCTTGTCGCCAGAACGAATATTTCCGTGCTCGCCTGCGAGTTATTCCCCAGTCCTTCTCCCTCCGGCCGCCCGTTGTGGCTCCCTTTCGCAGCGTCGAGGCTGGAACGCATCTGGCATCTGTGGAGCTGTGAAGGAAATAACCATGACCACTGCCACGCTTACCAAAACCAACACGCTCATTCGCGACGCTGTGACGCAGCAGCTCGAGTGGGACTCGCAATTCGACGCGAGCGCTCTCGGCATCACCGAGCGTGACGGCGTCGTCACGCTTACGGGCTTTATCGACACCTACGCAGGAAAGCTCGCCGCCGAACGGGCGGCCAAGCGCGTGCGGGGAGTGCGGGTGGTCGCCAATGACATTCAGGTCCGCCTCCGGCTCGACCGCACCGACCCCGACATTGCGACCGACGTCGCTGCGGCCCTGAGGCTGCACACGGCCATTCCGCTGTCCGTTCAGGCCGTGGTGCATCACGGCCACATCACCCTGACCGGCACGACGCCGAACCTGTTCCTGTCGGCCCTGGCGGCCACCGCCGTCCGGCACATTCGCGGCGTCAAAGGCACAGTCAATCATGTGCAGATCATTCCCGACGCATCGGTGTCAGACCTGCGGCGCCGGATCGTCCAGGCCATTCATCGCAGCGCCGAAGTGGACGCCCGCAGCGTGTCGATCACCATGCGCGGCTCCACCGTCACGTTGGAGGGCGCGGTCGCGTCCTGGGTCGAACTCGAAGCGGCTGAGAAAGCGGTAATGCACGCCCCCGGGATCACGCAAGTGCATAACCGGATCACGGTTGAGCCGCAGCTGGTGCCGCTGCCTCTCCAGGCCGACGAACTGGACTGACATGAAACGCATCGTCGTCCTCTTGCTGGTGGTCCTGGCACTGTGGCCGGGCGAACGGATTGTTGCGCAAGACACACCCGTCAGGGCCGTCATGACGGGAAGCGCCTTCGTCTACGTTATCCGTTCCGGCGACACGCTGAGGACGATCGGCGCGCGATTCGGGGTGAGCGCATCAGCGCTCGTGGCACTCGGCGTGAAGCGCCCAGGTCCGCCCGCTGAGGGCGACTGGTTCTTCGTTGACAATCGCCACATCGCGGTGCTCGATGACCGCGCGCAGATCACGATTAACCTCGCGCAACGCATGCTCTACTTTGCCGACGGCGACGCGCTGAGCTCGTATCCGGTCGCGGCCGGCATGCGCAAGTGGCCAACGCCCGTAGGTGCATTCACTGTCGTGGACAAAGAAACGAATCCCACGTGGGATGTCCCGCTCTCAATCCAGCACGAAATGCGTCAACAAGGGCGACGGGTCGTGACGCAGGTGCTGCCGTCGCCCCAGAACCCACTAGGCGCTCACTGGATACGCCTGTCGTTTGCAAGCATTGGTATTCACGGCACCACCGCACCGGCGAGCATCTATTCCTTCGCCAGTCACGGCTGCATCCGCATGCACCCCGACGATGTGGCGCAACTGTTCGAGCGGGTGGGCGTCGGCATGACTGGCGCCATGACGTATCAGCCCGTGCTGATCGCCATGATCGACGACCGCGTCTACCTGGAGGCCCATCCCGACGTCTACCGCCGCGCGCCGGCGCCGATGACTGCTGTGCGCGAGTGGTCTGAACGCGGTGGCTTCGCGGAACTGGTTGACTGGCGCGCCGCGGCCGACGTCCTCCGCCTGCAAACGGGCGTTCCGACCGATGTGACTATGAACCAGCGACAGTTCGGAGAAAAATCATGAGTTCCATTACGCGCGTCGTCGCGATCGCGTTATTGATGACGATTGCTGCAACCGGCTCGGCCCAAGTGGCATCCGAGAACAGCGTCGTGCTGGCCTTTCAGCGCGCTACGGACACTTACGCTTTCCTGCATCGCCGCCTTGAACGCAGACGCGAGCCGATAGCAGAGGCGCGACAAGGCGAGTTCTTCACGCCGGCGCTACAGGTCGTGCTGCGCGCTCGCATTGAGAGGGCGCTGCGCGCTCACGCCCAGACGGCGGTAGACGTCCATGGGGCCGAATTGGCGACGGGGTTCGCTCTGCGCCCTTGCATCCTGGCGGCCCTGCCATCGCTGCCGTCGGAGTTGGAGTATCGAATGGCTGGCCGCGACCTGGTCTTGTTCGACAGGCATGCGAGCCTGATCGTCGATTCTCTACCCGGTGCGGTGCCGGACCAGCTGCCCTGAACGGCGCGCGATCAGGGTTGCTTGGCGCAACGGATGGCGGCGGGGATTCGGTCCAGCATCATGTTCGCCCGCGTGTCGTACAAGATCATGTCGCGATCGAGGAATCGATACTGGACATCGTCCGGCAGGATCGGCAAGACGCCGAGCACGCTCGGCGGGACGGTCGACAGCGGTTCATCCCGTGAATAGGGTCGGCCCGTCCGGTAGGTCGTGTCGCCCGGGTTGTCCTCGAGAATAGCGGCGCAAATGCCGGGCTTGGTCACACCAATCAGCAATTTCTTGAACGCCGCGTTGATGGCTGGGGTGAAGATGTTGCCCTGCCGGGCGCCTTCGCGTGCCAGGCGAATGCGCCTCGCGAGCGCCTCCTCGGCCCGCCGGATCTCGCTGATCTTGTCGGTGACTACCAGCCCGGGCAGTCCTTCCTCCAGCGTTCGCCGCAATTCGGCATAGGCCGCCATGCGCGTGCTGAAGTCCGCCACGATCAGCCCGTCGACGTTGACCGTGAAATCAGGCGCCGGTGGCTTCTTGGACCCCGGTGTCTGCTTGGGCGCTTGCGCCGACACGGCCGATGCCACTGTCAGCATCAGCCCGGCGACGAGAGCGTTCGCGAATGTCATAGCCGATCGTCGCACAGGCGCGGGCCATCAGAACAGGTAAGTGAGCCGCAAGAACCCGGCATGAGCGGTGTATGGCCGATACAGGTAGCCCAGCAGTAGCGCGTTTGTAGCAACCACTGGCTGGCCTTCTTGAACAACCGGCAGCGCGATGCCGCTCAGTGTCGTCGGCCCAAGGGCAAAGTCCTGGACGGTGTAGTCGTCATACCAGTACGAGACGCCGAAGCGCAGGTTACGCGACAGTTCGTAGGTCACATCCAGCTCACCGCGCAGCATCTGGTTCTTCACCGCGGGAAGCTGCTCGGGCACCGCCAGTGGTGAGCCCGTCACCAGGCCATACAAGTAGGTGTCGTTCGAACGGCTCCAGTCGGCCGACAGCCGGATTGCCGTGCGCTCGATGGCGCGGTCGATGTCGAGGGCGGCTTCGAGGAAGTTGACCTTCCCGGCATAGTCGGTCGTCCAGTTACGAAGCAGATTGAGCTGGTCGGCAGCCGTGGTCGCGCTTCGTGAACGTTGCAGCGAGCGGTAGCGCTCCCATCCGTAACTGGCGCTCAGGTTGTAGCGATCGTCGGGAACCAGGTTGAAGCCGGCGGAGTACTGGTCGGAGTCGTACGACTGCAAACCGGCGCCGCTATCGGGATACTCGTCGCGGCCAATGCCGGCCGACGCGGTGAGGCCGAATATGCCGCCGGGCATCACATTGGCAATCAAGGTCAGGCGCTGGCGGTCGCGGTTGGCGATATCAAAGTGCCGCAGGTCTGGCAGCTCGCCCACTTCAACCAGCGCTTCAGGCTCGAAGTGATCGCCCTCACGCTTGCGGTTCTCGTAGAGACCGCGGAACGACACCACGGCATTGCCGGTCGTATCTGCCGACACCCGGAACACGTGTTCCGTGGTCTTCTCGAACAACCGGTTGGTGTAATCGGAGCCCAGGTGGCTGAAGCCCACCTTGACCGATGTCGACGGATGCACTTGTAGCGCGGCGTCGACGTCGAACGTCATGCGCTTGACCGAGTGATACTGCGACGGATCGGCGTTCGCGTTGAAGCTGGCGTCGTAGGCGACCGAGCCGCCCGCCCGCGCGAAGACCGGCGTTTGCGCGTCGACGTCGGCGTAGCGGTACTTGGCGTTGACCGACAGCAGGCGGGCCGGCCGCATGGCCAGCGTCAGCTGCGCGATAGTCATCTGGTGCTCGGCTTCCGCGGTGGGGCGTGCCAGCGCGATCGGGGCGATCGCCGTGTTGATGGTAAATGGCAGCAAGTCCTCGTTGCTGCGGCCCTGGCCGAGCGCCACGTAGCCGGTCAAGCGACTCCGTCCGGGCAGGCTGACCGCAGCGGTGCCGTGGAGATAGGTCAACGTGTTGCCCGGCCACAATGCCATTCGGCCTTGCGAAGACGTGCCGGCAATGTCGGGCCCAAAGCGCAGCGGGTTGTCCCACGTCACGCTCTCGACGTTGTTGTCGAATGACGAGCCGTCCCAGCCGATGCGCACCATGCCGCGGCCATTGGCCCACTCCAGCGCGGTCTGCACGTCGGTTGTGCGCGTATCGACCGGAACTGGCAATTCGACGGCGTTGTTGAAGCCGAAGGTCGCGCCAAACGGAATCGCACCCTCGCGGGTCGTGTTGCGAAACTTGACGATGATGTCGGTGTTGCGGTCGACGTTGAACGCGACATCGGCCACGCCGGTCCTGCGGAGTGTGCGCAGGTCAAAGCGAACGGCCTGATCCTCGAAGTTGCGAAGGGTCTTCAGGCCCGCCTGAATCTCCTGCTGGATGGCGTCCTCGATGCGGAAGACGCCGGCAGCGGTCTGGGTATACAGCGTGCGGGTGTCGCGGCTGATGAACAGCGGGATCTGGTCCCACATGAACATCGCCGACAGCCGGCCAACCCGCTGCAAATCCAGCTGGTAACGCTGATCGCGGTAGCCGACGTTCCAGGCCTGCGCTTCGAAGTTCCAGTCGGCGGTCCGCCGGCCGGCGAGAGCGTTGGTCGCATAAACGCCGGGCCGCAAGTCGCGGTAGCGCTGAAAGCGCGCTTGGTCGCCGTCAATGCTGGTGACGCGGCCACCGAGGTCAACCGAACCGTACAGCTTGCCGTTCATCTCACTGCGCGCCACCGATATCGGATCAGTGAGTGCAGGCAGCGTCGGAGGGTCTTGTGCGTCCGCCGGCCCGGCAAAAGCCAGAGCCAGCGCCGCCGCCAG
>JANMUX010000389.1:0-21938 GCA_031392125.1 Acidobacteriota bacterium
GCAGACCGTGAGGGTCGAGACCGGCGCGCGGTCCCGCCTTGACATGTCACTGTCGGTCGGATCGATCGGCGAAACGGTCAAGGTCGACGGCATCACGCCGCTTCTCAGCACCGAATCGGCCGTGCTCGGCACCGTGGTCGATCGCAACGAGGTCGACAAGCTGCCGCTCGCCATTCGCAACTGGGACGATCTGCTGGCGATGGTGCCGGGCGTCCAGAGCGATCGATACACTGAACAATCCGGCGGCACCGGGGCGGGCCGGACCGGCGGCGTCAGCGTGCACGGCAACCGGAGCCTGCAGAACAACTTTCTGCTCGACGGGGTGGCCAACAACAGCTTCTCCACCAATGTCCAGGAGTTGACGACGCAGATCTCGCGACCGTCGGTGGATGCGATCGATGAGTTCAAGGTGGTCACGAGCCCGTACGCGGCCGAATACGGCTGGTCACCGGGCGCGGCAATTATCGTCAACACCAAGTCGGGGGCCAACACCTTCCGCGCCACGGCCTACGACTTCTACCGTGACGATCGGTTTGACACGATCAATTACTTCGCGAAGGCGGCCAACCAGGCGAAGCCGGCCAACAAACAGAACCAGTTCGGCGGCAATTTCGGCGGACCGTTGATGAAAAGCCGCGCGTTCTTCTTCACCGACTACGAGGGCACCCGCATCACGCAGGGCGTGCTGCGGACAGGCAACGTGATGTCTGCGGACCAGCGGCGCGGTGTCTTCACGACGGCGATCCGGGACCCGTTAACCCAGTTGCCGTTCCCCAATAACACCATCCCGACCGACCGCATCGACCCCGTGGCGGCGCGCGTCATGGCCCTGGTGCCGCTGCCCAACACCACCGGCGCGAACAATTTCATCCGGCAGCCCAACGTCGAGGACCAGGCCGATCGCTATCTCGCGCGCGTGGACCTCGCCCTCGGCGGCGGCGGGCACGTCTTCGCGCGCTATATCGGGAGCAACCGCTTCCGTTATGTTCCAGGCTTCTTCGGCGGAATCCTGGACGGCACCTCGACCTCAGCGTGGGGCAAGAACGACCTCATCTCGCACGCCGTCGTCGGCGGGTGGAACAAGGTGCTGAGGTCCAACCTCATCAACGAGGCGCGCATCTCGTATGCGCGAGGCACCAACGACGGCACGCAGGACCCGTTCGGTGAAGACGGCATGGCACAAATCGGCTTTCGCGGCGTACCCGCCGACCCACGCGTAGCCGGCGGCATCGTTGGCATCGACATCGACGGGCACATCCGCATCGGCTCGCCGAACTTCATGCCGAAGTTCCAGCACACCAACCAGGTCCAGTGGCTCAACACGCTGACGTGGCTCCGCGGGCGGCACCAGTTGAAATTCGGCGTCGACATCATGACGCCGATGACCAATGAATATTTCGACGTGGCGCCGACCCGCGGCAACTTGCGTTTCCAGTCCACGTTCACGGGCAACGCCTACTCCGACTTCCTGCTCGGCTACGCCAATCGGGCGGAGCTGACCAACGTGTTCGTCGTCACGCAGAAGCTTTATTCGACGTCCTTCTACGTGCAGGATGACTGGAAGCCCACCGACCAGCTGACGCTGAATCTTGGCATCCGCTACGACTTCATGCCACCGGCGACCGAACAGGACAACCGCCTGGCGAACTTCGATCCCACCGCGGCGGGCGGTGCGGGCGGGCTGGTGTTCGCGAAGGATGGATCGCTGGCGGACCGTGCGCTGGTCAACCCCGACCGGAATAACTTCGCGCCGCGCCTCGGCGCCATCTACCGCTTCAACGACAAGACGTTGATTCGCGGCGGCTACGGCGTGTTCTACAACCAGTTCGATCGCATCGGCTCTGAAGACCAGTTGGCGCTCAATCCGCCAGGCCTGCGGAACATCCAGGTCAACTCGGCGTCGGGCGCCACGGTGCCCATCCTGCTGCTCCGCGACGGGTTTCCGGCCAACTATCTCGATCCGTCGAACCTTGTCCTCCGCAATCTGAAGCTGCGCGCGGCCTTCCAGGATTCGCCCCGGACAATGGTGCAGCAATTCGGTGCGGGTATCGAACGTCAGATTGGCACGAACTTCGTAGCCTCGGCTGACGCGGTGGGGTCGTTTACGCGGCACCTCGCGGTGCTCCGCAATCTCAATCAGCCGCTGGCCGGGACGCAGGCCGCCAACGGCGCCGTGCCCTTCCCGAATTTCGGCAACATCCAGGCGCGCGAGATGAACGGCGAGGCCAACTACCGGGGCGTGGACCTCTCGTTCGAGAAGCGGCTCAGCCAGGGATACAGCTATCGCGCGTCGTACACGCTGGGCAACTCGCGCGATCAGGCGCCCGAGCATCTCAACGCCTCGTCGGGCCGCGCGCAGAACACGCGCGATCTCGAGTCATGGGAGGGGCCGAGCGATTTCGATGTGCGTCATCGCCTGGTCGCCAACTTCATCGTCGAGTTGCCCTTTGGACCCGGTAAGCCGCTGCTGCAGGACGGCGTCGCCGGTCACATTCTTGGCGGCTGGCTGCTGAGCGGCATCTACAGTGCGCGCTCGGGCCGGGCCTTCACCGTGACGCAAGGCAACAACAACGTCGGCGCCGACCAGACCGGCATGCCCAACCTCACGGGTGACCCGGCCGGCGCCGGGACGGTCGCGCAATGGTTCAACCCGGCGGCGTTCACCGCCGTGCCGTCTGGCGCGTTCGGCAATGCCGGACGCAACATCCTGCGCGGGCCCGGGTGGACCACCTTCGACCTGAGCATTCAGCGCCGGTTCGGCATCACCAGCCGAGGTAATGCGACGATTCGCGCCGACATCTTCAACGTGTTCAACCGCGCGAACTTCGGCCTGCCGGCGGCCAATATCTCGGGCGCCAACGTCGGCGTCATCTCGTCGCTGGCCGGTGACCCGCGTGTGATGCAGCTGTCGCTCAGGCTGGGGTTCTAAACACGGTCACCGTGCCGCCACGACCAGAGAGACTCCTCGCGTGAGGCGTCGATCGCAATGACCATCGCCGAACCTCCGGTTCTCGAGATGCGCGGCATTCGGAAGTCTTTTCCGGGTGTCGTCGCCCTCGACGGCGTGGACCTGTCCCTTCACGCGGGCGAGGTGCACATGCTGCTCGGCGAAAACGGCGCCGGCAAGTCAACGTTGATGAAGATTCTGAGCGGCGCCTACCTGAAGGACGCCGGTGAGATTCGCGTCCTCGGTCGTGACGTCAACATTCAAAGCCCTCGCGATGCGTTAGCGCTGGGTATCCGCGTCATCTATCAG
Source organism: Acidobacteriota bacterium (assembly GCA_031392125.1). Classification (GTDB taxonomy): domain Bacteria; phylum Acidobacteriota; class Vicinamibacteria; order Vicinamibacterales; family UBA2999; genus 12-FULL-67-14b. Next base: position 3,257 of record JANMUX010000389.1, read on the forward strand.
GAGCTCAACCTCGTCCCGCACCTTTCGGTGGCCGAGAACATATTTCTCGGTGCGGCACCGACTCGCGGGTTGGGCATCATCGACTGGCGCCGCCTGTACGATGACGCCGCTCGCCTGCTGAACGACCTCGGCATGGACATCGCGCCGGACACGTCGCTTCATCGCCTCAGCCTGGCGCAGCGGCAGATGGTGGAAATTGCAAAGGCCCTCAAGGACCCTTCGACCTTTCGACAAGCTCAAGGTCGTCCCGAGCAAGGTCGAGGGACGACAGGCTCAGGGCAGGTCGTGAGAATTCTGGTCATGGACGAGCCCACTTCCGCGCTGACCTCACGAGAGGTTGACCAGCTGTTTGCACTAATCGCGAAACTGATCGCCCGTGGGGTCGCCATTGTCTACATTACGCATCGCCTCGACGAGGTTTACCGAATCGGGCATCGCGTGTCGGTGCTGCGCGACGGACGGCAGGTTGCGACCAAGCGTTTGTCGGAAGTGACCGTCGCCGAACTGGTGCGCCTGATGGCGAATCGCGAGATCGGCGATCACTTTCCCCGGCAGCGGACCGCGCCAGGCAGCGAGCTCCTCCGTGTCGAGCAGCTTGGCCGGCGGGGAGCGGTGAGTGAAATCTCCTTTTCTCTGCGCGCTGGCGAAGTGATCGGCATTGCCGGCCTGCTCGGCGCCGGCAGAAGCGAGCTGGCTCGCGTGCTGGCGGGTGCCGATCGAGCAGACGCCGGTTCGATCATCTGCGGCGGCAAAGTCGTGACGTTTCGTACACCTGCTGATGCAATCCAGCAAGGAATTGGCTTGCTGCCTGAGGATCGCAAAGCCGACGGCCTGGTTGCCAGCCTGAGCGTGGCGCGCAACCTGGCGCTGCCGCACGGTCGGAAGCTGGCACGCGCCGGTTTTCTTCCGGCGGGCTGCGAAGAGCGCCTCGCCGAGCCAATCGTCAAAGACCTGCGCGTAAAGGCCACGCCGGCGCAACAAGTCAAGCTCCTCAGCGGCGGCAACCAGCAGAAAGTCGTGCTCGGCAAGTGGCTGGCCGGCGACGCGCGCATTTTCATCTTCGATGAGCCTACGCGCGGCGTCGACGTCGGCGCGAAGATCGAAATCTACAACCTGATCAACCGCCTGACCGCATCAGGCGCCGGGATCATCATGATCTCGTCCGAGCTGCCGGAGCTGCTGGGCATGAGCGATCGAATTCTCGTGATGTGCCAGGGGCGCATTCGGGCCGAGTTCAGTGCCGCGGACGCCACTCAGGAGCGAGTGCTCGGCGCTGCTCTGGGACTGGCATGCTGAGAGCGCGACAGTTCGGAACCGTCATTGGCCTCGGCGTCTTGTGCGCAGTGCTGTGGGTGCTCACCCCGCACTTCCTGACGGTCTCGAATCTGCTGAACATCGCCCAACAGACCAGCATCAACGCCATCGTCGCCGCCGGGATGACCTTTGTGATTCTGTCCGGCGGTATCGATCTCTCGGTCGGATCGATCGTCGCACTGTCGGGGGTGGCACTCGGCGCGATGCTGCAGACCGGCTACCCGCTGCCGGTTGCGCTCGCCGCGGCCCTCGCGGCAGGCACCGCCTGCGGGATGCTCAATGGCGCGCTCGTCAGCGTTGGCGGACTGCCGCCGTTCATCGCGACACTGGGAATGATGAGCGCGGCGCGCGGCACCGCGCTGGTGTTCACGGAAGGCCGGCCGATTTCCGGTTTCGACGACGGCTTCCGTGCCCTCGCGACCGGATCGATTGGCTTCGTTCCGGCGCCCGTGGTGGTGATGATTGTCGTTTACGTGGTGGCGCACCTCGTCCTGACGCGGACCACCTTTGGTCGTTACGTCTACGCCATCGGCGGCAACGAAGAAGCCACCCGGTTGTCCGGCGTGGCGGTGCGGTTTCACAAGACGCTGATTTATGGCACCTCGGGCCTGATCAGCGCGGTCGCCGCGGTCGTCCTGACGGCGAGGCTCAACTCGGCGCAGCCGATTGCCGGCACGATGTACGAACTCGACGCGATTGCTGCCACGGTGATCGGCGGCACCAGCCTGATGGGTGGCCAGGGAACCCTGGCGGGTACGCTGGTCGGCGCGCTGATCATGGGGGTACTGCGAAACGGGCTGAACCTTCTTGGTGTATCGTCATTCCTCCAGCAGATCGTAATCGGCGTAGTGATCGTGAGCGCGGTGCTCGTGGACACCTTCCTCAAACGTCACAAGGGATGACGACCAGGGCGACGGACGACATCATGCACAAAATGATTCTGCTGTTGGTGTTTACACTTGCGTTGGCGCCGCTCTCTTGCAACCGGGCCGCGCCCGCCGCAGGCGATCAGCCGACAGTGGCCCTGGTTCTCAAGACGCTCAATCACCCGTTCTTCGTCGAGATGAGACGTGGTGCTCAAGAAGCGGCCGATCGGCTGGGGGTCAACCTGCAAGTCCAGGCCGCCGAACGGGAGATCGACGTCGACAAGCAGATGCAGATTGTCGAGAATCTCCTCCAGACCGGCATCAAGGTGCTGCTCATCACGCCGAGTGGCTCGCGTGAGATTGTCACGGCCCTGGTCAAGGCCCGTGACGCCGGCGTCCCGATCATCATCGTTGACACCCGGCTTGATGCGAAAGCCGCGGCCGCCGCCGGCGTGCAGGCGCAAACCTTCATCGGCTCCGACAACTATGAAGGCGGAAGGCTGGCGGGGGAGTACACCGTGACTGCCACCGGCGGTAAGGCGAGCGTCGGCATCCTGGAAGGCATTCCCGGACACGAAACCGGTGACTCGCGCCTGCGCGGTTTTCGCGACGCCATGGCAAAGGCGCCCGGGATGACGATCGTCGCGTCGCAGCCCGCCAACTGGGAGCGCGACCAGGGCTTCAACGTGTTCCAGAACATGCTGCAAGCGCACCCCGGCATCGACACGGTGTTCGCCGCCAGCGACCTCATGGCACTCGGCGCCGTCGAAGCCATCGCCGCCGCCGGCAAGACCGGCAAGGTTCGCGTGATCGGATTCGATGCACTCGACGATGCCAAGCAGGCGATCGAGGCGGGCACAATGGCGGCGTCAGTCGCGCAGTTCCCCTACGAGATGGGCAAGACCGCTGTCGAGAGCGCCGTTAAAGTATTGGCTGGCGAAAAGCTGCCGGCGGACATCATGGTGAAGTTGGAGATGGTCACAAAACGACGATGAAACGACTAAATGTTGGAGTAATTGGTCTCGGCCGCCTGGGGCGCGTCTACGCGCGTGACCTGGCAGGCCGGATTCCTGAAACGAAACTGGTGGCGGTGGCCGACCCCATTGGCAATCTTGCGGCAGAGGTCGCCGCCGAGTTCGACGTGCCCCGTTGGTATTCCGATCCGCTCGCGATGATCGACGACCCCAGCGTGGATGCGATCGTGATCGTGACGCCGACGCACATCCATCGCGAGCAGGTGGTCGCGGAGGCGGCCCGAAAAAAGCCGACGTTCTGCGAGAAGCCGCCGGCGCTTTCTCTTGCCGCGGTCGCGGAGATGAGGGCCGCGATCGAGGCATCGGGCATCTTCTTTCAGATGGGCTTCATGCGCCGCTTCGACGCCGGCTACGCTGCAGCGAAGAAGCAGATCGATGCCGGCCGGATCGGACAACCGCTGGTCTTCAAGGCCACCTCGCGGGATCCGTTCCGTCCCAGTCTCGAATACGCGAATCCGGCGAGCAGCGGTGGCATGCTCATCGACATGGGCATCCACGATTTCGACCTGGCCCGCTGGTTCATGGGGGACGTACGAACGGTGTCGGCGATCGGCGCCACGATTGCCTACCCGGAGTTGGCCACCGTCGGCGACATCGACAATGCAATTGCCAGTCTGACCTTTACCAGCGGCAAACTCGGCGTCGTCGATCTGACGCGTAGCGGAATCTACGGCTACGACATTTCAACGGAGATACTGGGCCTCGAAGGGACCATCCGAATCGGCTACTTGCGCGAGACGCCGATCATGGTGATGACCAAGGCCAACGGTGTATCGCACGACACGGTGCCGTACTTCATGGAGCGCTTCCGTGATGCGTACACCAACCAGCTGCAGAATTTCGCCCAGAACGTCCTTCAGGATAAACCGGCACCGATCACGATCGACGACGGTATGGAGGCACTGCGGCTCGGAGTGGCCGCGACGCGGGCGCGAGAATCAGGCGCCTCGGTCACTGTCTCAGAGGTGACGGACTGAGGCAGCCGAAAAGCGAGGCGGGTGACCCGCGCGTTGAGCGTCGGCCAGCAGGGCTGAAGTCTGATGCGGACCAGGTCGTGCCGGCCTAGAACCGGACGCGAACTCCGGCTTGCAGCAGCCGGGGCACACCCGGTAACAGGCCGCGCGAACGGTCGGCGATATACAACGCGTCGCCGACGTTTTTTACCGTCACGAAGACCGACGAATGCCATCGCGAAATCGTCCAGTTGGCCGCGGCGTTCCAGATGGTGTGCCCGGGGATGAGTCCGCGCTGGCCATCTGGCGAGGGCACGATGGTGTTCAGGTCGTCGCCGAACTGATCGCTCACCCGCACGGCTTCAACCTGTGCGTCGAATCCCGCGGGGTGTTGGTAGCCCATGGTCAGCGACAGCAGGCTGTCAGGAGCGTACGGCAACCGGTTGTTGGTGACCGGCACCTGTGAAGACCCCGCGACGCTGCTGTAGCGAACTCCCGTAAATTTGGCTGTTGGCAGCGCCGTGTAGGCAACCCTGGTGAACACGTTTTGCAGGCCGCCAATCAGGGCGGCAGAATCCGCGCGCAACCCCAACTCCACGCCCTGGTGCAGGGTCTCGCCTCCGTTGGTGAGCGTCGCGCCAACACCACCAGCGAGGCTGGCTGGTACGATCTGGTTCTCGTAGTCCATGCGGAAGAACGCCACGTCCGCGCTGAGGCCGGTGCCTGCGTATCGCAACCCCAGTTCGGTGTCCCAGCTCAGTTCCGAGTCCAGTTCCACCAAGCCGCCCGTCGTATTGCTGATCACGTCCTCAGTCCGCGGTGGCGCGAATCCGCGGTGCAAGCCGCCGAAGATGGTCAGCGCGGGCGCCGGCGCAAAGGCCGCGCCGATGCCCGGCAGCAGCTGCGTCAGCGAGGCGTCTCCAGCGACATCGAGCAGCCGATTGGTCCGTTCATACCGGATCTCCTCGACCCTCAATCCGGGCGTGACCGTGACTTTTCCGAGCAGAAAGCGGTTCTGCACGAATCCTGACAGCGCGGTGTTCTCTCGTCGATTGCTTTCAACCAGCACGCCGTCGCGCGCGGTCGGCGTCGTCCCGTTCTTCTGCAGGCGGTCTTGCCGCTCAGCATGTACGCGCACGCCGAAATCAGTCTCGTTCGTCAGGCCGAGGAAGGTCGGCGTGGCGCGAAAACGCGGCTCGACGCCCCAGAAGTCGTACTGGCGCAGTCGGCCCTCATTGCCGCAGGTGGTTTGCAGGTTGGCCATGCCACCGCAGGCAGCGTCCTGCCTTCGGTTGGGTCGCTGGCCGGAGTTGCTCGACTGCCGCCACCAGTCGCGATCGAACGACGACTGATAGAGGTTCGTCGTCATCAGCAGGCCGCGGCCGAGCTGTGCTCTCCAGGTGGCCGTGACCCCGGTGCGACCGCCGACGAACGCGTCGTTCGTGACCGGGTTCTGCCGCGGCGACGCGGCCCACTCCGCCTCGGTCAGCCCTGAGTAGGTCACCGTCGAGTCTTCGCCGTAGTAGTTCGCCTTCACCGTCAACGAGTGCTCGTCGGTCAATGTCACTTGCATCTTGGCCGAGAGGTCGTCGAGGCGCGACGTCACGTTGTCCCGTGCGCCGTCGCCCTGCTTCCGCATGTAGTCGACCGACATGCCGAATCGGCCGACGGTTGTTCCGGCAAAGCCCGAGAAGTTGCCGTAGCCGCGCGACCCCATCGCGATGCGTGCGGTCGCGGTCTTGTGCTTGGGCACATCCGGGGTCAAGTAGTTGACGATCCCGCCAACCGTGACTGGGCCATAGGCGATCTGCCCAGAGCCCTTCAGTACTTCGACACTCTCGAACCGCTCAATCGGCGGGTGGTAGTAGCTGGCGTTGTCGCCGTACGGCGCGATCGTGAACGGGACGCCGTCTTCGAGCAGCAGCACCTTCGACGATCGCGTCGGGTTCAGGCCGCGGATGCCGATGTTTGGCCTGAGGCCAAACCCCTCCTCGTCGCGCACGTTCACGCCCGGCACCTTGCGCAAGGCTTCGGTCGCCGTGAAGACCTGGCTGCCCGACAGGGTGGCCGCCTCGACGACATTGAGCGTTCCCGGCAGCCGCCGCAGGGTTGCGGGTGAGTCGCCCACCCGGGTGCCAATGACGCTGACCGATTCGGAGAACCGTCCGGTTTCGAGCGAGATCGAGACGTCGATCGACGCATCGACCCGGACAATTCTACGAGCGACGGAAAAGTACCTCGCGTCGACCAAAAGTTCGTAGTCGCCTGATGCCAACTGGTCGAAACGAAAGGCGCCCTCGCGGTCGGTGCTGGTCGTCAACACGCCTTGGCGAGATGACAGCGATGCCAGCCGAACCAACGCGCCGGGAACAGCCGCACCGTTCGCGTCGATTACCTGCCCTGCCACGGCGGCCGCCGGTGCAGTCCCGGGCGTCTGGGCCCGGGCCACGCCGGCGCCAATCAAGCAGAAGGTGAGCGCCAGCGAGACCAGCCGGTAACGCCGAAAGATGAGACCCAGTCGCAACATGGGTAAAGGGTATCTCCGACCTCTTTGGTCGGTCAAGCGGCAAGTTCGCCGAACGACATGGCGGACTTACTTCGTGGGGTTCATGCGGCTAGGTTCCCTCTCCAGCGATAATCAAATAATGCGCGCTAAATTCTCGCCTCTCGTCGGGCTGCTGTCATCGCTCACGACGCTGGTCTGTTGAACGCTGCCGGTGTTGTTCGTGAGCCTAGGTCTAGGCTCCGTCATCGCGTCGGCGGTCGAAGTGGCCCCATGGCTCAGCGTCATCAGCATGAACAAGGGCGTGGTGTTTTTCGCCGTCGGCCTGCTCCTGATGTTCAACTACTGGTTTGCGGTGGTCCGGCCGAGGCAGATGAATTGCGCCCCAGGGGATGTCTGCCACTTCGACAGCCCGACCATGCGCTTCAACCGCAAGCTGTTCTGGTTGAGCCTGGCAATCTACGGCATCGCCGTGTCGGTCACCTACGCGGCGATTTGGTGGGTACGTTCGCAATCATGAGAGTTCTGCGATTCGTCCTGGCCTTACTGGTGCTGCTGTGCGGGGCCGGTCATGCCGTCGCCTCGGGGCATGGGCCTGTCTTCGGCGCTGCGACGCCCACGCTTGGGCGCGGAGGCTGGAGCGTTGACCAGGCCTGGACCTACCGCGTCGGCGAAAACGTCGATGGCCAGCAGATGTTCAAGACCATGGTGTCCTTCGGTATCACCGAGACGGTTCAAGTATCGGGCTCGGTGCCGGTCGCCATGTCTGACGGCCTGGGGCCGTCGCGGATGATGAGCGCGATGTCGAGCGAGCGGGAGTTCGAGGCACTGCTTGCCTACCGGTTTCAACGGCGTCCCGTCGGCATCGGAGGCCGGCAGGAAAGCACGGTTTATGTCGGCGGCACTTTGCCAATGCAGTCGCAGCGGACTGGCGTTCAGACCGGCCCGTCACTCGTGGCGCAGGTGGCAACGGGCTACGCTTCGCGGGCACACTACGCATGGGTCGGCGGCGGCGTGCAGCAGTTCGTCGAACGTAACGGCGGCCAGCAAGCAGCGTCGCGCTTCGTCACCCTCGTCTACGGTTATCGCCCGCCTCCGCTGCGCACCGAACCATGCAAGCCGGACCTACGCTTCTTCGTCGAGGCCACCGCAGAAGATCGCGGCGCCACTCGCGTGAACGGCGTCGACGTGCGGGCCGGCGAGCGTTCGGTCTTTGTCGGCCCCACCTCGTTGCTGTTGTATAAGGCGGTCGCGGTCGAGGGAGGCGTCCTGTTTCCGGTCTATCAGCGCGATGGACAACTGCGCGAAAAGGCTCGCGTGGCTGTTAACGTCGCCTACTTTTTTTGGTTAGACTGACATCATGAACACGCGCATCATCGTTTTGTCGTTTGCCTTCGTCTTGACCGCCGCCTGGCCGGCCGCCGCTGAACTGCGGCGTGTCGAGATCAAGACGCTCGGCATGGACTGAGAAATCTGCGCCCACGCCGTGCGCGTGGCCATGCAGAAAGTCGACGGCGTCGAGAGCGCCAAGGTCAGCCTGAAAGATGGCGTGACGACGCTTGAACTCAAGGCCGGTAATGCCGTCACGGTGGCCAGGCTGCGCGAAATCATCAAGAACAACGGCTACGTCTCGAAAGAGGTGGCCATTCTTGCGCATGGCGCTCCGATGGGCGCCAATGCCTTCAAGGTGAGCGGCACCGGCGAGCAACTGATCGTCACCGGCAGACCGGTCGCCGAACCCGGCGCTCAGTGGCGCATGACGTCGCCGTCACCCGCGAAGTAATCGCACCGGCCGGGCGGCAAACGTTCGTGATGCCAGCGCCAGGCGGCAGTGGTCAATCCGCTGCCACTGATCAAGCGCCTGCTGCTCGAGTGCACCGAAGGTCTTGGCCGTCGGTGCTTTCAGTTCCGGCTCGAGGCTCTGCGCGACTCGCCACAAACACCGCTTGCCCTGGACGCCAATCGCAAGCGATTCGAGGGTTCGGAACAGTGCCAGGTCTCCCGGTTTCCCACCGGCTGCCGCTTGCAGAACCGCGCCGGCCGCCTGCCCGACCAGTCGTTTCAGCTTGAATGGCGAATCGCCTCGCGACCGCAGCAGCGCCCTGACGATCTCGCGTTCCTCATCGAACTCGTCGTAAAGCTCGGCGAACAGCGTGGCCTCAGCCGCTTCGGTCTGCGACCTGCGCAGGCGATCGACGACCACGAAGGCCGCGTCCGAACCAGTCAGGTGGTCGGCCAGATACGCGCTGAATGCCTCCGTTTTATCCGCTTCTCCACCGGCCCGAGCCTGTCGATTGCCGCGCCGACCCGCGATCGCAGCACCGACGCTCAACGCAACCGCCCCTGCCAGCATTCCAACTGCGAGACCGCCCTGCGATTCCTTCATCATGACGAAGGTCTATGCAATTTTGAATCCGCAGGACCAGAACTCAGCGGTTGATTCCAGCGGACCGAGGCCGCACGAATGCCTTCGATCAAGCCGTCGAACACCGGCTTATGGAACGGCAGCACCAGATACCAATAGACCAGTCCCGCGAGGCCGCGTGGCCTGAACTTCGCGGTCTGGATCAGGCGGGTCGCCGGTGCGCCATCGGCGCTCTTGGCCGGGGCCAGCTCGAAATCGAGCACGGCGTCACCAGGCACCCGCATCTCTGCCCTCAACGTCAAGCGGTGCCCGCGCTCGATTTCGACGACCCGCCAGAAGTCGAGCGCCTCGCCCCATGACAGGTGCGTGGCATCTCGGCGCCCGCGTTTCGTGCCGGGGCCGCCGACGAGACGGTCAAGCCAGCCGCGGAGCCGCCACAGCCGGTTATAGCGAAACCACCCTTGCTTACCGCCCAGGCGGATCAAGACCTCGAAGACCGCTTCCGGGGTCGCCGGGATGACGACCTCGCGGGAATCCGAGAACACGGCCCCCCCGGCCCAGTCGGGATCGCCGGGCACGGGACCGGCCGCCGTCCAAGTGCTTTCGATATCGGATCGCGCCTCGGCGGCGAGTGCAATGGCAATTGATTCCCGCACGCCCAACAGTGTCTGTGGCATCAGCCTCGCTGCCAGATCGCCGGTCACAACCACGCGATTGCGCAAGCCCTCGGCCAGGGGCCGCGCCATGCTGGCGCTGACCGGCGTGACCAGGTGAATCCACAGCGAGCTGAGGAACGGCGTCAGCACCGGCACGGGAATGACAATGCGGCGGGGCAGTCCCCGCACTTCGGCCATGGCCTGCATCAGGCCTTCGTAAGACACGATGTCTGGGCCGCCTATCTCGAGCGTCTGTCCTGTCGTCTCGCTGACACCCACGGATTGCACCAGGTAGTGCAACACGTTCCGAATCGAGATCGGCTGGCTTTCAGTACGCACCCATCGTGGTGCAATCAGTATCGGCAGCCGCTCCGTGAGGTAGCGCAGAATTTCGAACGACGCGGACCCTGAGCCGATGATCATGGCCGCGCGGAATGCGGTGACCGGCACCGGGCCAGCTTTCAGGATGGTCTCGACCTCGCGCCGCGAAGCCAGATGCGCGCTTAGGTGCGGGCTGGCGTCGCCGAGTCCGCCGAGATAAATAATCCTGCGCACGCCGGCGGCTGCAGCGGCGGCCGCAAACTGCGTGGCCAGCCGGCTATCGCGCTCCGCATAGCCAGGCCCGGCCTGCATCGAGTGCACCAGGTAGAACGCGAGCTGACAGCCCGTGAGCGACTGGATCAGCTCCGTCTCTTTCTCCAGGTCAACACCGACCACCTCGATCTTCGGATCGCCGTGCCATGGCCGATCGCGCAACTTGCGGGGCGAGCGAACCAGGCAGCGCACCTGGTAGCCGGCAGCCGCCAGGCGGGGAACCAGTCGCGTGCCGATGTAGCCGGTGGCACCGGTGACGGCAACACGCCCGCCCACGGTGATGTGAGTCGCGGACTCGGTCACGTCGCCTCGGACGCGGTCCAGCTGCCGGTGAACGCTGAGGAAGTATTCACGTCACTCCTGGCCTGGTGAGCGAGCCCGCACGCGAGTGCCATCTCGCAACTCTCGCAACGTCTGGAACGGGCCGGCCACGATCTCGGTCCCTTCGGACAGGCCGCCGACCTCGATCGACAGCCCGCCTATGATCCCGGTCGTCACGGGAGTGAACTTCACGCCGCCGTCGCGCAACACGAACACGCCGGTCTGGCCATTCTGTTCGACGACGGCTTGCAGCGGTACGGTCATCGCGTTCTTTCGCTCGGCGACCATAATTTCCGTGTCGCACGTCAGGCCCGGCCGCAAGGCCGCCGCCGGTCCGTCGAGTCGAACCTTCACGCGGAATTCACGCGCCGCTGCCTGCGTTCCCACTTGGGGCAACGCGCTGGCACCAATCTCGACCACCCGGCCAGTGAACTTCCGCTCGGGCAACGCTTCCAGCGTCACCGACGCCGCGGAGCCATTCGCGAGCCGCATCACATCGGCTTCGGCGACCTTCACCTCGGCATTGACCGCGCTCAGATCCGACACGGTCATCAGGATGGTGCCCGGTTGGTTCTGTACGCCCATCACGACCATTTCGCCTTCTTCAACGTCGAGCCGTGTGACGACGCCGTCGATGGGGGCGGTAATGGCCGTCTTGGCCAGCAGGTCACGGGCTCGCGCGCGTTCGGCCTGCCCTTGCGCGGTCCGCCGACCCGCCCCGGCGTACGATTCCTGCGCGCGCTCGAAGGCCGCGGTGGCCGCCGCTACCTGCGCCGTCGAACTGGTCGCAGCCATGCTGGCCCTGTCGAATTCGGCCTGTGGCAACAGTCCGGCTTGCTGCAACTCCTGAGCCCGTCGCAGCGAAGCGCGAGCCTCCTGGTCCTTGGAGCGAGCCTCGGCGAGCGCCGCCTCCTCGGCTCGCACCTGTGTGGCGGCCGCGCGGGCGTCGGCTTCGAGTGCCCCGACCGACGCTGCCGCCGCATCTGCAGCCGAGGAAGCCTGTACCGGGTCGATGCGCGCCAGCACCTGGCCGGCAGTGACGCTGTCGCCTTCCTTGACTTTCAGTTCGACCAGCCGTCCCATCACGGCCGAGCCAATATCTGCGTAACGTGTCGCGACGATCTCTCCCGACGCGGTCACGAAGGCCTGCAGCGTATCGACTCGCGCCACCTTGACGACGTCCACGTCCACCCCGGACCGCCCAGCGCGCATGGCCACCGTTACCCCGGTTCCCAACACCGCCAACACCACGACACTGGCTACGACGGGCACACGCATACAGCCGTTTGGACGCGAATCGGGGACATGAGGTCCCCACCTCGCGTCTTATATTGTTGGAATGTGGCTCGAGTCGCTTCGTCAAGGGGCCACCGCCCTGACCGCGCATCCCATGCGCTCGGCGCTTGGCGCGCTCGCCATCGCTTTCGCGGTCGCCACCATCGTTACGGTGGTCACCGCACTCGAGGGCGTCCGCCTGTACGCCGAGGCGACCACGGCGCGAACGTTTGGTTCTGACACCTTCGTTCTGGCGCAAGTGGCTGCGCCCGGCCGGGTGTCGAGGCGCGAGTTGCGCGAGCAGTTGGCACGTAACCCCGCCATTCGTCGGGCTGACGTGAGCTTTCTCGACCGCCATTCAGATGCGGGGGTGTTGTACGCACCCAGCGCGCAAACGCGGGCGGAGGTCTCGTCAGGCGCACGCAGCCTCGAGGACGGCACGGTGACCGGCACGACGTCGGCGCTGGCCGGCATTCGCGACTTGAACCTGGCGCGCGGCCGCTTTTTCCTGCCCGCGGAAGACGTTGCCGGCGACGCGGTCGCCGTGATCGGCGCCGAAGTGGCCGATGCGCTGTTCCCAACGAGCGATGCCCTGGCGCAGTCGATACGCTTGCGTGGACGGCGGTTTACCGTGATCGGGGTTCAGGATCGCCTGGGGAGCGCCGGTTCCGGGTCGCTCGACAAGTACGTCTGGATTCCCTTGCGAGCGTACGAGCGTGCGTTCGGGTCGCCGCGCACGTTGCAAGTGTTCGCGAAGGCCACGCCAGGGCACGGCACAGTGGCGGCCGAGGATCGAGCGCGAATCTCTTTGCGAGCGAAGCGCGCGCTGCGGCCCGGCCAGCCCGACACCTTCGATGTTCTCACGCCGGATGCCGCTCGGGGTTTCGTCGCGTCGCTCTCGCAGCGCATTGGCGCCGCCGCCGGTCCGATCTCGCTGATGGCCCTGCTGGCCGCCATCGTGGTTGTCACCAACACCGTGCTGGTGTCGGTGACCCAGCGGACCCGCGAAATCGGCGTGCGTCGCGCGCTGGGGGCCAGGGCCAGCCGCATCGTGCAGGAAATTCTCGCGGAGTCGTTGTTGCTGTCGGTGGCGGGTGGGACGGCCGGAGCGCTGGCCGCCTGGATGTTGCTCGCCACGCTCGAATTCGCGCTCGAACTTCCGTTGCGGGTGGCGCCGCAAACCCTGGTCCTGGCGATGGTCGCCGCCGCCGGGAGCGGTCTCCTGGCGGCGTGGTATCCAGCAACTCGCGCGGTGGCCCTGGACGTGGTCGCCGCGATTCGCGCCGAGTAACATGGCCGGCCGTCACTCGAGCTTCGTGGGTACTTTCGTGGAAGCCGCCACACTGGCGGCCGAATCACTGCGCGCGCACAAGGCGCGGTCGGGCCTCGCCATTCTTGGCGTGGTGATCGGCATCGTCACGGTGGTGCTGGTAGCGTCGACCCTTGTGGGACTGCGCAACAGTGTGGCGCTGCTGTTTCGCGAGTTGGGTACCGACAACATCTTCGCGTATCACTTGAACGGCGAGCCATATTCGGCGCCGACCGAGCTGGATGCCCGGCGGCCGCAGCTCAAGGCGGAATACGCTCGCGAACTCGAGCGGCTGGGGCCGTCGATCCGCGAGGTCGGCATTGAACTGATTGTCCCAGCCGTTACCAGCACGCGCGTGATCACCGCGCGCGCGGGGGCAAACGAGCTCGACACCGTCCTGATCGAGGGAGTGTCGTCGAACTTCTTTGATGTCGTCGGTGCATCATTCAAGCACGGGCGCCCGTTCACGCCGACCGAGGAGCGGGCACGTGGCCAGGTGGCGGTAATCGGCGCGAGCGTCGCGACAGCGCTGTTCGCCGGCGAGCGTGCCGTCGGCAAGTCATTCCTGCTCGGCGGGGACCGCTACTTCGTGGTGGGCGAGTTGGCGCCGAGGCAGGGCACTTTCTTTGGCGAGAACCGCAACGACAGCGTGGTCGCGATTCCAGTGGCGACGGCGCAGCGAAAGTTTCCAGACGCGCGCAATATGGTGCTCTATATTCGGGCGCGGCCCGACCAGCGCGACCGCGCGCGCGAAGAGGCCGAGACGATCTTGAGGCTCTTGCGAAATGTGCCGATCGGCGCGGCCAGCAATTTCTCGATGAATACTGCCGACCAGATCATCGCGCAGTTCGATCGTCTTGGTGCGCAGATCTTCTTTGCCACCATTGCGCTGGCTGCCATCAGCTTGGTGATCGGGGGCATCGGCATTGCCAACGTGATGCTGATTAGCGTGACCGAGCGGACGCGTGAGATTGGCGTGCGGCTGGCGATTGGCGCTCGTCGAACTGAAGTGAGGACACAGTTCCTGATCGAGGCGGCAATTCTGAGCGGCGCCGGCGGCCTGGCAGGAGTAACGTTGGCCACCGTGATCGGCGGCCTGGTGGCCTTCGTGGCGCCGTCGTTTCCAGCCGCGCCACCGTTGTGGGCGGTATTATCCGGCCTGACGACGTCGGTGGCCGTCGGCGTGATTGCCGGCTATTGGCCGGCGCGCGCAGCCTCGGCGCTCGACCCGGTTGAAGCCCTGCGATACGAGTAGCTAGTCGCGAACGGCCAGACGGGTAAGCCCGCGCGCCTCGGCAATCTTCTGTTTAATGGTCGCAATGAAGCGCGCGCGTTCGGCGGGCTGGTAACCGGCGGCCCGGAACGCGTCGTTCCACTGTTGATCACTCAGCCTGCCCAGCAATTCGCTGGCCCACTCCACATCGGCGGCCGTGATGCGACCGTCGACGTACTTGCGATACAGGCCCTTGTAGGCGAAGTCGACCTTGCCGGCGCTGACACCGGTAATGAACGGACTGGCCTCGAATGCTTCGATGTTGTTCTTGCGCGGCACGAGAAAGGCCGTGTCGCCCAGTGCCGCGCCAATATCGCGCACCACGTATTGCCGCTCGAGCCGGTCGCCGTCGCGGCGCGTGTAGAGCGTGTTGTTGCTGTTCTTCAGGTCGGTGCTGTTGAACAGCATCAGGATGACCAGCAAACCCTCGTAAGGCTTGGTGCCGATGAACGGGTTCTCCTCCCACTGCCAGGCGCCCTCGTCCTTGAGGCCGTCGTGCTTCAGCCTGAAGCGGCCACCTTGCATGTCACGAGTGCCAAAATCGTCCTGCAGGCGAAAAGCGGGCAGGTAGTAAATCGGTGGTTGCGGATAGCCCACGCCTGAGAGCACGCGCGAAAGCGCCACTTCAACTGGAGCCTCCGAATCGAGGCCACCGGGGTACGGAGTCTTGACGCTCCACTCGCGGCCCTGTGAATCCTTCACGGTCATCCCGAGGTTGACGCCGGAGCGCTTCTGCTCGACAAACTGGAACGTGTCGGCCGGATCGGGTGCGTGCTCCTTGCCCCACGGCCCGTGAAAGAGGTCGCGCCGCGTCAGATCAGTGGGTTCCACCCACAGCGTCGCACCGGCTACCGGTGCGGAAGGCTGCAGGGCAGGGCGCTTGGCCTTGGCGCACGACGCAGCGACGACCACCGTCAGCGCGACGCACACCGTGAGTGTTGAGCGATTCATGGTCATTTCCTCTTAAGGCACGAACGGCGCCGGCGCGTAGCGGCGTGAGAGGCGCGACAGGCTGAGCGGTTCGCTCAAGGTAAACGTCGTGCGCCACCCTTCACGGCCGTTGGCGACATCGAGCCGAAGGAACGTGTCGCGCCGGGTGTGGAACCGAACGCCAGCGCCGTACGACCGCTGGTCGAGGTCCAGATCTCCCACCCGCGCGGCGACGTTGCCGGCGTCAACGAATCCGACGAGGTCCATGTGCGTGAAGAGCGCAAGGCGGAGTTCCGCATTGGCCAGCAGCATGTGGCGATCGTGAAAGCGATAGTCCGAAAACGAGCGCAATGAGTTGCCGCCGCCCAAGCTGGGTTGCAGATAGAACGGCACGATGTTGTTCGGTGCGGCGTCCGACGCCACCAGCCAGCCACGCACGGCGAAGACCACGCGCGAACTCGCGACCGGCACAAAGCCCGCCACCTCCGACTCGTAGCGATTGAAGCTGGCGTGCCCGCCGTCGCGGTCGTCAAACCGCGAGGCCGAAACGCGCACGAGACCGCCGCTGGTCGGGTGTTCCGGGAAATCGCGCGTGTCGGCAGTCACGGCGACCCCTCCGTGCGCGAATGCCGGTTCACCACCTGCGTTGCGAATCGAAGGCTCGAGCCAGCCGACGTGGCTGTCCAGCGCCAACCATCGCGCCGGGCGCAGCGTCGCGTAGCCGACCACGTTGTGGGTGCGAAGGTGGTAGCGCGACATCGCCGTATCGAGCGAGTTTGGCCCCTCGCCGAAGAACTTCACACTGCGGAAATCCTGATAGCGATATTGCGCGCCCAGCGAGATTCTGCTGCGCAGTAGCTTTGGCATCTCGACGCGGGCTTGCGCCATCTTGTATCCACGCCACGACACGCCCGTGGTGCCGTCAACCACCAGGCTGTCATCGTTGAACCAATGCCGGTAGCCCGGCCCGAGGGTCAGCCAGCCCGCGCCAGAAACCGGGCTCTTCGAATTGAGATAGAACCCGGTGCCACCCCCGCCGCCGCTACTCAAGTGGCGGTCTGCAAAGACGGCCGTGCGCTCGAGCCACGTGGGTTCGGCGATGAACCCCTGAGGTTCGGCCAGGCCATCGGGAACCGAAGGGAGATCTTGGGGTGCAGGCTGTCCTTGCTGGGCATCGGCTGTCGCAGCGATGGCGCACAGGGCGAAGGTACAGGTTGCGGCGACGAGAGTCCGCGCAAGTTGGCTAGGTAAGGACCGCCTCATGCCACCCTCCATTGCACGTTACGCGCCAATGCAGCGTTCAACCTGGAGTGTAGGCGACTCCGAAGCGAGCGCCTGAACGCCGGTTAATGTCAGAATCGGGAGCCGATGGACTGTCCGCGCTGCGCCCTTGCCATGACCTCACACACTGTTGCGGGACAGCTTGGCCGGGCCGTGACAATTGATCTCTGCGACCCCTGCCAGGCGATCTGGTTCGACCCAAGAGAGAGCCTGCAGCTGACGCCGGGCGCCACGCTGATGCTGTTCCGGGTGATCGGCGACCACGTGGCGACGCCTCGCGTGCTCGATTCCGATACCGCCAAGTGTCCGAGCTGCAAGGCGCGCCTGCGACGGACACAGGACATGCAGCGCTCGACACGGTTCGAGTACTTTCGCTGCCCGAATGATCATGGCCGTTTGACAACCTTCTTCGACTTCTTGAAAGAGAAGGATTTCATCCGCCCGTTGACGCCGGTGCAGGTGGCGGAACTTCGCAAGCACCTGCAGACCATCAACTGCTCGAACTGCGGCGCAGCCATCGACCTGGCCCGGACATCGGACTGCTCGCACTGCGGCTCGCCGCTGTCAATGCTCGACATGCAGCAAGCCGACGCGCTGGTCAAGACGTTGCGCGAGGCCGATGTCGCCGCCAAGCCCATCGACCCAGCGCTGCCATTGGCGCTGGCACGCGCGCGGCGAGAGTCGGACGAGGCGTTCAAGGGCCTGCCGCGCGATTCGACGTGGTTCGAAGAGGGCGCGTCATTCGGCCTGGTCGGCGCCGGCTTGACCGCCCTGGCCCGCCTGCTCAGAAAACAGGAGTAAAATCGCCAGCCATGGGCATTGCAGACTTCTTCAAGGGCGAGTTGATCGACGTTATCGAGTGGACCGATGACTCGCGCGACACGCTGTCCTTCCGGTTTCCTGACGAGGACAAGGCAATCAAGAATGGCGCGCAGCTGATCGTGCGCGAGTCACAGGTGGCGCAGTTTGTCTACCTGGGCGAGTTCGGCGATACCTTCCTGCCCGGCAAGCACACGCTTGTCACTGACAACATTCCGATTCTGACCAAGCTGAAGTCATGGAAGTACGGCTTCAACTCGCCGTTCAAGGCTGACGTCTATTACGTGATCACCCGCCTGTTCACCGGCAACAAGTGGGGCACCTCGAACCCGGTGATGCTTCGCGATGCCGACTTCGGCGTTGCCCGTGTCCGCGCGTTCGGCACCTATGACTTCAAGATTGTTGATCCCAAGACCTTCCTGCGCGAGGTCGCCGGGTCCGATCACAACTTCCGTCTCGACGAATTTGCCGACACCATGCGGTCTCGGATCGTCAGCCTGTTCACTGAAGCGATCGCCTCGGCGAAGATTCCGGTGCTCGACGTGGCCTCGCGGTATAGCGAGCTCGGTGACGCGCTGCTCCCCTTGATCAACCCGGCGGTCACCGCGAAATACGGCCTGGCCATCACCAGCTTCATCGTCGAGAACGTGTCGGTGCCACCCGAAGTGGAGGCGGCGCTCGACAAGCGCGCCAGCATGACGGCGATCGGCAACTTGAACGATTACGTGAAGTACCAGATGGGCAAGGGCATGGAAGCCGGCGGTGGCAGCGGCGCGGCCGGCACCGCCGCGGAACTGGCCATGGGCTTCGGCATGGCGCAGCAAATGATGCAACAGGGCTTCGCGGGCGGCGCGGCGGCGCCGACCGTAACGACGGCACCCGCCGCGGTGGCGCCGGAACTGTTGAGTCCCGCTGATGCGGCGACAGCCCTGGGCGTGACCCTCGCCGACGTGATGACGGTGCTCGAATCGGGAGATCTCAAGGGCAAGAAAATCGGCACGTCCTGGCGCATCTCGCGCGCGGCCCTCAACAGCTACCTCGCGGAGTAGCGCCTGGCTGAGGACGTCTCGGCGCTCGACAAGCACGCCTGCCCGGCCTGCGGCGCGCAGGCCGAGTGGAATCCGTCCACGCAAAAGCTGGTGTGCCCGTTCTGCGGCACCGAATCGTCGTACGTCATTGACCGAGACAT
>JANMUX010000392.1:0-6240 GCA_031392125.1 Acidobacteriota bacterium
GAAGGAAGCAGTGTCCGCTTTCCACCCGACGCCGAAGTCGTGATGCCGAGGCCGGAACGCACGAGCGCCTTGATGATCTCGACGTTCTCGGTTTCCATCACGATCTGCGGCTGGATCCGCGCGGTCATGAAAAACTCGTCAACCGCGCGGCGGGTGTTCGAGCCCGGCTCGAACAAGACGAACGGCTGCCCGACCAGGTCCTGGGGCACGATCTTGCGCTTGCGCGACAGCGGATGTTTGGCCGCCGTCACCACCAGCAGCTCTTCCTGCAGCACCGGCACCGTCACCAGGTCTGGCTGCTCGACCGGCAGGGTCAGCAGCGCCAGGTCGCCGGCGCCCGAGCGCAGCCGCGCCAGGCACTGTTCGGCGCCGCCCGACATCAGCTTGAGCTCAATCTCGGGGTGCTGCCGCTTGAGTTCGGTCAGCAGGGGAGGAAAGACGTAGAGACACACCGTCATGCCGCCCAGCAGGCGCACCGTGCCGCGCAGCGATTCCTGGCTGTCGGTAATGCCGGCGGTCGTGTCCTTCAGGTCCTGGAACACCCGGTGGCTCAGTTGCAGCAGTGATTCGCCCGCGGCGGTAATGCGAATCCGGCGGCCCACGCGCAGGAACACCGGCTCTTTCAGTTCATCTTCGAGCAGCAGGATCTGACGGCTGATGGCCGACTGCGAGACGTGCAGCTTGTGGCCGGCGGCCGTGAACGAACCTGTTTCTGCTATCGCTCTTATGATTTCTAGTTGTCGAAGGTCCACCAAACTCTCCCGGAATGCATGAGAGCATATATCTCCGGGAGAGATGGATTCAAGGGGAACTATGGGGTGCGCTTCTTCAAAACAGCGGTCGCCCTCGCCACCGCCTCGGCCAGGTAATGGGCGTCGAGTTCGATGCCGACAAAGTTCACGCCCAGTTCGGCACAAGCGACGGCGCTGCTCCCCAGTCCCAGGAATGGGTCAACGGCAAGTCCCACCCGCGGCAGGCCGTGCAGCTTCAGGCAATAGGCGGGCAGTCGCCACGGGAACGTGGCGGGGTGCGGCCGTTCCTTGTCGCGGCTCTGGATGGTGTCGTAGGGCAGGAACCACGTGTTGCCGCGGCAGCGCAGGCCCGAGCCAGCGCCCTGCCACCGGGTGACGTTCGACGGGTCTTGATACTTGACGCCCACCGCGCGGCGATCGAGCGGGGTCCGCCCGGTCGGGCTGAAATGAAACACGAACTCGTGACAGTCGTTGATGAAGCGCTCGCTGTTGATGGGCTTGTAATGGCCGACCGCCAGGTCGTCGGCTAATCCAGACCGGGCGCCTGCCAGCGACTTCTCAATCGCGATCGACTTCACCCAGTGCAGGATGTTCTGCAGTTCAAGGTGGGGGCGCACGGCCTGGGCCACGTCAAGCGCGGTCCAGGGATCTTTCGGCTTGGCGCCGACGTTCAGGAACAGCGACCCTTCGCTGGCCAAAACCCGCTTGACCGCCCGGATCCACTCGCCGGTCCACGCCAAATACTCCGACCGCGGCTGACCATCGTCATACGACCGGTAGCGGATGCCGAGGTTATAGGGCGGGGAGGTGACGACGGCGTCAACCGAGGACGGGGGGAGCCGAGCGAGAATATCGAGAGCGTCGGCGTGGTAGAAACGAAGCCGCTGGCGTCCGCGGCGCAAATCGGCAAAGGGTTTGGGAAGGCGAGCGGCCACGTCGGTACGATTGTACCGTGGCCGTCGGGTAACGCCTTAGGACGCTCGAGCGGCGACGGTGGTCAGCGCGACGGCGGCAAACCGCTCGCGCTCGGCCGACACCGTGTGGTTGCGGCGGTGCGCCTGGCTTTCGCAGCCAACGCCTTTTTCTTCCACGTAGGCAACTTCACGAGTGCTGGCGACATCGCGGTAGCGACCGACAACGCACCCGCATGCCAACGTCGAGAATCCTAGAATGCGAACGACGCTCATCGAGTTGCTCCCCTTGCTACGGACACTTAGCAAAGCCCGTGCCGAGGCTGATCCGTTGTCGTCAGCGCGAGGGAACGAATGCGGGTCGCTGAAAGATCCACGTGAGCGTGTCACTTCTTACACACAGAGTGAGCCCAGAGCCACAGTTGCCGCAAAGTTCACCAGACGAGCAATCTGCGAACTTGGATCAATCTTCAGTCAATTGGATGACGTTATGGATTGGAGCGAACCGAAGCCAGCCCCTCGCGCGCGCTCGGCGACATGGGATCGACCGTCAGCGCTTCGGCAAAGTAATGGAGTGCACGAGCTCGATTGCCGGCCTGCAATTCGAGGGTGGCGAGGTTGGTGTAGGTGCCTGACTCTCGCGGGTCAGCCTTGATCGACGCTTCGAATGCGGCCCGGGCCGCGTCGGTTTGCCCCATGCTCGCGAGACAAGCACCCAGAAGGTTGTGGGCTTTGGCGTTGGCAGGGTCCAATGACACCGCATTGCGAGCGGCTTGAACCGCGAGTTCAAGCCGGTTCTGCATGAAGAACAGCGACCCAGCGTAGTAGTGCGACCAGGTGTTCTTCGGCGCTTGCGATACCAGCCTGGCAGCCACCGGCTCCAGCCGGGTGGCGTCGCCGACGTCGGACAGGACCGAAGCCAGTTGCTCGAGGGCCGCGACGTTGCCTGGGTCGGATTGCAAAACGGTGAACGGAATGCGAGCGGCCTCTTCGACCGCGCCTTGCGAAGCCAACACCTTGGAGAGGGCCATCTTGGCCGACGAATTCTCGGGTGCCGATGCCAATTTTGTCAGTACCGTCCGTGCGTCGTCGATGCGACCGAGCGCTCCGGCCGAGCGGGTGAGCCCGTCCAGGGTCACCGGGTCGTTGGGATCGGTTTCGAGGGCCCTGACGAAATCGTCGTAGGCCGGCCGATGGGCGTCAGCTCGCAGGAACATCAACCCGCGGTCGCGGCGGCTGCCGGCGGTCGCGGCCTGTTCCGCCGCGATCACGGCCGCGGGTTTCGGGCTGCCGGCTGCCAGCTCTCGCAGAGTCGTCGCGTTGTCGTCGCGCGAGGGGCCGAAGATGTTGCGCGGCCCCGAGAATTCCAATCGCGACCGGTCGTCCGTTTGCAGCGGGGCGCCGTTTGCCCAGGCCTTGAGCGTCGCGCCCTGGGCCACGAACAGGGAAGTGACGGCGAACGGGTCCAGGGCGCCGACCGACGCCAGGTCCTCTGCTACACCGGGACGCGCCCAGGCGGTAGTGATGCCGGCCAGCCGCTCGTCCAGGGGGCTGGTGGAACCGACGAGCAGGACATCGGCGTCGCCAACCAGCCACATCGAGCCGTCAGGAAACGCAGTGAGAAAGGTGGCGACAATCGAACGCAGGTCCTCGCGGCTGATGTCGTAGGTGTGTGCCCATTGGCACAACATGCCGCCGGGAGCCAGCCTTGCTTTTGCGCCCTCGAAGAATTCGCGCGTGAAGAGCGAGGCGATGCCGGCCATCCACGGGTTCGACGGCTCAGAGACGATCACGTCGTAGCTTTCGCGCCCCAGCATCAAGTGCGTGCGGCCGTCGCCGACGATCAACCGCGTGCGCGGGTCCGCCAGCGCGTTGTGGTTCTCGACGTCGAAGAAGCGGGACGCGTCCACCACTTCGGGTGAAATTTCGAGCACGGTCGCGGCCTCGAGCGGGTGCTTCAAGGCCGAGCCCAGCGTAACGCCGCTGCCGAGGCCGAGAATGGCCACGCGCTTGGGCGCGGGGTGCAGCAGCAGCGGCACGTGTGCGAGCAGGCGCTGCGTCAACATGTCGCCGGCATTCGACGCATCGACCTTGCCGTCGATGGCGAGCGATACCGTCCCTGCCAGCCGGCGGACCGCGACCGTGGCGGTTGCCCCCTCGCGATAGGACAGCAACTCGCCGGCGGCCAGCGCGGTCTCGAGACTGGGGCCGCGCATCGCCGCGGCATACTTATAGGCACCGCTCGAGAGCAGCAACCGGTCCCACTGCGGCAACGCGAAGCCCGCAGCGAGCACGAAGACGGCGAACCCGATGCCGACCAGGCGGCCCCGGCTGCGGGCCGCGAACACCAGAATGGCAAGCGCGGTCGCGCCGACTACCAACGCAACCAGGCGAATGGTCAGGTGCAACCCGATTTGCGGCACCAGGACAAAGCCGGACAGCAACGCCCCGGCAATCGCGCCCACCGTGTTCACCGCGTAGATCCGGCCGAGATTCTCGGTCACCGCCTCATCGCGGCCTGCCGCCGTGGCCACGGCAAACGGAAACGCCGCGCCGAAGGCCAGCGTCATTGGCAACAGCAGGCCAATCACCATCAGCACTTCACGCCGCAAGACATCGCCAAACTGGTAGTCGGGGCGGGCCACGATCTCGGCCATGGTCAACAACGCCCAGTCAACCGACGACGCCGCCGCGAGAGACAGCGCGACGCTCATCAACATGCAAGTCGCGAGTCCGACCGGCGCGCTGCGAACGCGTGCGACCAGCCACGCGCCAATAGCGGCCCCGCCGGCCAGGCCAATGATGAAGATCGCCACCACCATGCTGAACGCGTAGGTGGTCGGTCCGAGAATCTGCACGAGCAGCCGCGTCCAGACGACTTGCAGCGTCAGCGAGGCAAACCCGGTCGCGCCGAGTGCGAGAGCGGCCAGCCACGGACGTTCTTCCGGGCGCTCGGAGGGCGGGGGCTTTAGCCCCCGCCGCGTGCCTGGCAGCGGGGAAGCGGATGCTGAAGCATCCGCGCTCCGACCGTCGCCAGACGGAGCGATAGCCGCGGTTCGCGCGAGGGCAAACGCGCCGGCCGCGGCCGTCACGTTGAGCGCGACGCCGACCCACGTGGATCCGCTGAGGCCAAGCGACGGAATGAGCACAAATCCGGCGAGCACCGCACCTGCGGCCGCGCCCAGGGTGTTGGCCGCATACAAGCCACCCGCATCTTGCGCGGCATTCGCCGCTGAGCGAACCATCCAGCGCGACGCAATCGGGAACGTCGCACCCATGGCCGCCGCTGGTGCTGCCAGCAACAGCACGCCGGTGCCCAGCCGCAGGAGGGCGAACGTGGTGCCGCCATCGCCGTCGGAGTAGGCGCCGACCAGCAACGGGCGCACGGCAACGAGGGCGAAGGGCAGCACCAGGGCGAGGACGGCGATGATGAGTTCGAGGCCGGCGTACACGGTGAGCGCGCGTGCCGGTGTCAGGCGCCCGCCACGCCGGCCGGCAATCGCTGCGCCCACTGCCAGTCCGCCCATGAACGCGGCCAGCACGGTACTGGCCGCTGCAATGCCATGCCCCATCTGCAACGTGAGCAGCCGGGTCCAAACTACTTCGTAAATGAGGGCCGCGGCGCCAGACACCGCAAACAGAATCATGAACGGTCCACGCCGCATCGCTGACAGAGTATCAGATGGGGCAAAGCGTAGCGGTTAGGGGACGACCTGGCGCGGTTGGTAGAGCGTGAGGTGCTGGTCGCGCTGAACTTCCTCGAGATCCCATGCGTCGATGACGGCGCTGGCCGATTCTTCAGTGACGAACCGGCGATCGATGACCACGTAACCGAGCCGAGTACTGTTGACGAACTGTGTGCCGCGCGCAAACAGCACCGACAGATCCTCCGCACTGAGCGCCAGCGGCTCGCTCATCTTCATCAGCACCGCAAGGGTCGGGTGTTCCCTCCGCATCTTCTCGACTCGTCGTGGCGAAATGCGCGAAAGATAGCCGCCGATCAGGCGTTTCTCGTGAACGGTCTGGTTGAACTGCGAGCGCGGCCGGAAGTTGCCTCTCGACGAAACGCCATCGCGAATGCCGAACGGCAGCGACAGCACACGCACGTCGCGTGGATCGCTGGCGATGGTGGTGTAGACCGGAGAAACCGCGGCCGAGTAGAGCGTCCGTGGCGCCGGCCACAACTCGGCTGCCAGGAGCACGGCGACGAAGGCCGTGATGGTGCGGCGCCGCTGCGGCCACTGGGCGCCGAGCGCCGCCAGCGCGCCGGCGAGCAACATGGTCAGCCCGAGCGCCGCGACAATGGCAAACCGGGTCGGCGTGCGTGCCAGGCTGATCGGCGAGACATAGCGGAGCACCGCCCATGGTCCCGGGATGTGCGTGTTGAAGTCGGCGATGTAGATGAAGGGTCCGAGCGCCAGCACCGCGAAGCCGATCGTGATCCACCACCAGCCCGGCTTGGGCCGGTAGTGCGCGAACCAGAGCGCGCCCACCACCACCAGAATCGCCACCAGGCTCAACGACCCGGTGAATTCGAGGAACCGGGTCGGCGCGGTCAACTGCTCATCGCCGAGCAG
>JANMUX010000413.1:0-4626 GCA_031392125.1 Acidobacteriota bacterium
GCCGTATCGGGGCTTCATCGCGATTCCATCGAGTGGTGAAGTGACCTACGTCTGGAGCACGGGGCCCGACGACGTGGCGATGCGCACCGTCTACGGCAAGGAAATGCCGGGGCACTGCGCGATCTACTTTTCGCCGCGCCAGGCGACGCGGCGGCTGAGTTGTCTCCGCCTCGCCTCGCCCGGCGAGCTCGCGAAACCCGACGCGACCGTCGTGCGCCTCGGGCCGCCGCCGGTCGAGCCCGACGCCCTGCAGCGATTGTTCTGCGTCTGCGCGCCGGTGCGCGACTACACCGGCCAGGAAGTCGCGCGCGTCGGCGTCTTCGGCCACGGCGCGGACGACCGCCCGATCCTGACCGAACACCATCGCGGCGCGTGGGACCTGGCGCGGCGCATCTCGATGCGGCTCGGCCATGTTCCGGCCAGCGCGCTTGAAAGCACCGCGTGATTTTCACTCCAGAGGGGTCTGTCCCCCCGGCCCACAACTGAAGCGACGGGGGGGTCAGACCCCTATTACGGTATCGAGGATTAGCACATGGCCTACATCATCACGGAACCCTGCATCGGCACTAAAGACTCGGCTTGCGTCGACGTCTGTCCGGTCGACTGCATTCACCCGCGCAAGGACGAAGGCGACTTTGAGGCGGCTACCCAGCTCTTCATTCATCCCGACGAGTGCATCGATTGCGGCGCTTGCGTGCCGGCCTGCCCGGTTGAGGCGATCTTCGCGCTCGACGAGGTGCCCGAGAAGTGGAAGAACTACATCGAGATCAACTCCAAGCACTTCCAGAAATAAACCGGTCACCCGGCCGGCTTTACCCATAGAATCGGGCCTTGACTCCCAGGATTGCGCCCCCTGGGTAAGGTTCTATTTGGACTTTGGTGAGAGGGTCTATGTCGATTCGTCCTCGCATGGCTTTGGTGGCTGCAGCGGTGCTCGCGGCGCTGGTTTCAGGTGTTCAGGGGCGCGCGCCGGGCGACGATGCCGCGCTGCAGTTTCAGCTGGGGACGCTGCTCTTCGAAGAGACGCGCTATCGCGAGGCGCTCGAGGCGTTCCGCAAGGCAGTGGCGGCTGACAGCAAGACCATGGCCGTGCAGGCCCGCATGGGCGTGGTCAAGTCGGCGCTCCGGCTCGGCGAGTTCCTGGAAGCCTCCAAGGAAGCGCAAACCCTCAAGCTCCAGGATCCCCGCAGCGCGGCAGTCCTGACCGTTCACGCCGACGCGCTATGGTCGGCCGGCCTGTTCGACGAAGCCCATGAAGAGTTCAAGGACGCGCTCGCGCTCGAGCCCGACCTGTCGCGTGGTCATCACGGCCTGGCCCGCGCGCTGGCTTCTCAGAACAAGCTCGATGAAGCGTTGAATGAAGCGCAGGTCGCGCTCAAGCTGGCACCGCGCGACGAAGAGGTGCATCACACCGTCGGCGCAATCTTCGAACGCATGCGCCGCTACGAGCAGGCGGCCGCAGCCTACGGCAACTACGTCAACCTGTTGCCCAACAAGGACCGCAGCGAGAAGGCGTCGTGGTCACGATCGCAGATTCGCTTCCTGCGCTCGTTCGGTGAGCGCGAACCGATCGCGATGGATCAGGAGGCCGCCGCCGGCCTTCACACCGTGGATTTCCGGGTTGTTGACGACAAGGTGATCGTCAAGGCCAAGGTCAACGGCGGCCGTCCGCAAGACTTCGTGCTCGACACCGGCTCGGAGCTCACGACGATTTCGCGGCAGACGGCATCGAGTGGCGCGGTGCGTCCCATTACCTACACGCTCAGCGCAGGTGTCGGTGAAGTGGGCCTCCGTGGCCTTCAACTGGGGCGCCTCGACACCCTTGAAATCGGCACCATGAAGCTCAGCAACGTGCCGGCGCTGATCAAGGCACCCGCGCTGCGCGGCATTCCGAAACGCGAAACCGAAAGCTTCTCGCCGCTCGGGCTGGGGCTGTCGATGACGATAGACTACGCGACGCAGAAGCTCACCTTGGGCCGGCACCTGCCCGCCGAGAAGGCCAATTTCACGCTGCCCATGCGCCACCACCGGCTGTCGATGGTGCGCGGCATGATCAACCAGACCCACCCCACTTACTTCGTCGTTGATACTGGTGGCGAAGTGATTTCCATCAGCACGGCAACGGCCGATGAACTGAACCAGACGATGCCCCGCAAGATTGCGTTGCGCGTATATGGCACGTCGGGATGGGACCGTGACGCGTTCCTGATGCCTGGCGTGAACCTCAGGTTCCAGGACATTGCCTTCAACAACTTTGCGGTGGTGGTGCTGAACCTGCAGGCGCCGAGTGTGCTGTTGGGCTTCCAGGTGGGTGGGATCGTCGGACACCGGTTCCTCAGTCCCTATCGCGTCTCGCTCGACCTCGATCGCAGCGAGTTGCGCATGACCAAGGCGGCGAATTAGGGATTAGGGACCAGGGATCAGGGAACCGTGAGAGCGAAGCGCTGGCAGGATTCGACCGCCGAAACCGTGCAGGTCGTTCTCCCAAACGACTCAAATCCGCTGGGTTTCATTCTCGGCGGCACGGTGATGCACCTGATTGACATCACCGGGGCCATCGCGTGTCACCGGCACACCAACATGCTGGCGCTCACGGCAGGCGTCGATTCGCTCGACTTCATCCACCCCATCAAGGTCGGCGACTTAATCCTTCTCAAGTCGCGGGTGACGTGCGTGTTCAACACGTCGCTCGAAGTCGAAGTTGAAGTGTTTTCTGAGGCCATCCAGAGTGGCGAGCGGAAGCTCACCAGCAAGGCCTACCTGACATTCGTGTCGCTCGACCAGAACGGGAAGCCAGCGAAGGTGCCGCCACTGCTGATCGAGACGCCTGAGGACCAGGAGCTCGACCGGCAGGCCCGGGTGCGCCGCGCCGAGCGGATGAAGCGCAAGTCCAGGGACCAGGGCCGAGAGCCCTGATCCCTGATCCCTGATCCCCGATTCCTACCAGTCGTAGCCAATCCAGAGCGAGAACTTGACCTTGCGGAAGGCTTCGCTGCCGCCGCTTTGGGCAAACACGATGTCTTCCCAGTTCTTGTTCATCAGGGTCTTCCACGACCAGTCGAAGTGGACGGGGAAGCCGAGTGCGAAGGTCGAGAGGCTGATGCCGTAGGATGCGCGGGCATCGACGAAGCGATTGCCGCTGACGGTGATTGGCGCGCCGAAGATCGGCGTGTCGTCGCCGACGTCGGCGGTGCCCCGCTCGTCGTAATCGATGATCGGCGACTGGCTGAAGGTGTCGCGGCTGAACAACTTGAACGGCGAGCCATCGAAGTAGGCGCCGCCCAACCCGGCGAACAGGGTAGCGCGCACGCCGCCGAGCACACCGATGGGGGTCGCCATGGCGTCAATCAGCGGGAAGCGCAGCTCGGCGTTGGTGAAGAACGCATTCTGGCCGATGAACTGCAGGTAGTCGTAGCCGCGCAGTTCGCCGTTGCCGCCGAAGTAGGTGTAGTCGGGGTTGCTGCCCCAGCTCTTGAAGCCGCGGGCGCGTAGCGCCAGCAGCCCGTTGGCGCCCAGTCGCAGGTACTTGCGGGCGTCGCCATCGACGGTTTGTCGCGTCAGCGAGTTGCCGATCTTCGGCGCAATCTCATACGACAGGCGCATCGTGCTGCCCGAGAGCGGACCGAACTCGCGGAAGATGGTCGTTTCCTGCACGAACGCCGCGCCGAACGGGACCATGCTGCCGTTGTTGAACAACGAGCGGCCGAACTGTTCCTGCTGGTATTGGCTCGAGTAGGCTTCGAGGTTCGGGTCGTTATAGCGCTCCTGGTAGCGGCTGAAGCCGCCAAACACCTCGATGCGGCGATAGCGATTGAACGGGTAGATCGCATACATGGTGCCGCCCTGCATGGTGCGGGTCGCCGTGGCGAAATCGCGATCGATCAAGCCGTTGAAGGCCGGGTCGTAGAACACGCCCTCGAGCTGGCCGTAATAGAACTGGGTGGTGTTGACGCCTTGCACAGCAAGCTGCAGCCGCCGCTCCATGTTCACCCAGGTGAACTGCATGGTGCGGTACTGCGACACCGACGACACGAACAGGTTGAACTGCTGGTCGCCCAGCACGTCGGTGAACACCACCTGCGTGCCGCCGAACACGTCGCCGCCGCTCGTGACGCCTAATGAGACGGGCGGCCGGCCTTCGAGAAAGAGCTTCTCGAACTTGCCCTTCTTCTTCTTGTTGTCGGCCACCAGCTGGTGGCTGAGCGGCGCCTGGAAATCGACGATCGGTCCAGGTGAGCCGAAGTCGGCCGACGCGACCTTGGTGATCTCGTCCTTGCGTTCGAGGATGTGCAGGCCGTATTCGCCCTTGAAGTAGGTGACGAAGGCAAGCTTGTGGTTGGCGCCGTCGCGCAGCACCACCGGCGAGAGGTTGCCTGACAGGGCGTCGGTGTACTGCTTTAACTCGTTGGTTTTGAGGTCGAGCGTCCACAGGTTGTAGATCTGACCGTTCTTGGCGACTTCCGGGTCGATTGGCTCGGCCGGGTTGACACCGGTCGACGCGAACACCAGCGTGGTGGCGTCCAGAAACTGCGCGCCGCCCTCGTCATGGGTGCCGAATGTCAGCTGCACCGGGTTGCCGCCGTTGGCATCCATGCGGAACAGCTTTTCGTTGCCGCTGACGCGCAC
>JANMUX010000007.1:0-13504 GCA_031392125.1 Acidobacteriota bacterium
ACGTGACTTGGGCGTTGCGGGTCTCGTGCTGATGGCCCCCATCGTTATGTTGCTCGCCCCCTACCGATCGGCGCAGGCCGATGTCGGCCTGAAACGATCGCTCGAAAACTGGCTACCGACGCCGGCCAGCTACCTGGCGTCGCCGTCGCACGGCCACCAGTACCTGCGCGCCTGGCTGACGACGACCGAGTTCAACCAGACCGCGAGTGCCTGGCTGTTCCCGGGAATCACGGTGCTGTTGCTCACGTTGGTCGCCGTTCTGTGGCCGTCGCGGCAGGGCGGCGCCGACTGGCGCGCGCGGCTAAGGCAACAACCCGCGGTGCTGTACTTCATCCTGCTGCTGGTGTCGGTCGCGATGTTCCTGCCGCCGCCGGCCAGCCTGTGGCCCACGGTCTACGCGTGGCCCGGGTTCAACTTCATTCGCGTGCCTTCTCGTTTCATGATTCTCGCCATGCTGGCGCTCGCTGTCTTGGCCGGAGTTGGCTTCGACCGGGCTTTTGGCGGGTGGCGCGCGAAGGCCCGAGGCGCGACCGCGTTGATCGTTGGCGCGCTGTTGCTCTTCGAGTACGCGAGCATGCCGCTCGCTTACGTACCTTACGCCGTGGAGGTGCCAGCCATCGATCGGTGGCTGGACACCCTGCCGCGGCCATTCGTGGTCGCCGAAGTGCCGATGCCAAGCTCCGGCGACCTGGGTGCCTACGAGCGTCATCACACCATGGCCATGCTTCATGCGACCGCGCATTGGCAGCCGACCATTCACGGCTACAGCGGAATCAGGCCGGCACTCCACGAGCGGCTGTACCAAGAGCTCACGGCGTTTCCCGATGCCACCAGCCTGGCGAGCCTGCGCGAAGTTGGGGTGACCCACGTGGTCGTCCACGGCGAACAGTATCCCGCTGACCTTCGTGCCGAAATCGAAGGTCGCTTCTTGCAGTTCGCGGACGATTTACGGCTTGAGCACGCGGACGGGGATGGCCGGGTGTTTCGAATCCTGCCGAAGCCTCCGCCACGTACTCCCTAAGGATTGGCGCGGCGCGGCCCATGGTGTGGGACCGAGAGCTAGCGGTGGTGCCAACTGGGCAATGCCAGGATTGCCGACACGTTTTTCGCCGCAATCCGGGCCGAATTCCAAGTCCCCTGACCCCATAGCCTCCGCTCTGGCCCTCCAATTGCAGCTGACAAAACCAGGAGATCTGTCAATGACGTACGTACTCAGACACTTAGCACGAGCACTGTTGGTGGTGGTTTTCATCGGCACCGCTGCCGTCCCGGCGCGAGCCGATTGGCTTCTCACACCCTATCTGGGCGTGGTGTTTGGCGGGGCTGCCAACTCATTCGTGCTCGACGACCTGGATGACGAGTTCGAACAACGCGTCATTCTCGGTGGCAGCGTCAGCTACCTCCGCAATGGACTCTTTGGCTTTGAGGTCGACTACAGTGTCGCGCCCAACTTTTTTCAGTTCACGGGCGGCACCGGCAACTTCGACATTTTCGATCTGAACTCCAGCGTCCAGACCCTGATGGGTAATGTGGTGATCAGCAAGAACAGCGGCGCCTTCCGGCCTTATGTGGCCGCAGGGGTGGGCACGATTCGCGTCACGCTCAACAGCGCCAGCGATGTCTTCGGCGACCTGACCAGCAACGACACCGGTGTCAATGTCGGTGGCGGCGCCCAGTTGCTGTTCGGCGAACGCTTTGGCCTGCGCGGCGATGTGCGCTACTTCCGCGGACTTGAGCCTCTCGACGATGAGGACCCGAGCACGGACGATACCTTCTTCGACCAGCAGTTTACCAAGGAGGACTTTCAGTTCTGGCGGGCGACCCTGGGTGTTACGTTCCGTTTCGGCACGCAATAGGTGACGCCGCAAGAGGGGGAGACCGGCTGGTCTCCCCCTGTAAAGAGCTGCTCTAGAAGCGACCGCGAGAGGTCCAGCGGCCGATTGTTCCTGAACTGAGCGTGATGGCGGTATTGTCCGCCCACGAAGGTGACGGAGTGGGGCCGCAATGCCCGCCAATGACGTCGATGATGTAAACGTTGGTGCTGCCTTGGTCGGGGCCCGACCCATAGTTGTAGGCCACCACGTCGTGTGAGGGATCGTTGATGTTGCCGCGCTTGCCGTTGTAGCCCCAGCGCGAGTCATAGGTGCGCAGGGTATCGACGACCAGGTCCATGAACTGCCAAGTGCCGCCGCCACTCTGACACGAGTTCTGGAGCGCGGCCGGATTCGCGCGTGCCACCGCCTGGACAACTGCGGCCATGTTCGGGAGTGGTCCGTTGTCAGGTCCGCGCCCGCCGTTGCCCAGGGGCACGCCGTTGCTGGGCCCAGGTGTTGGTGCCGGTGGTGGCGGTGGCGCCGGTGGGGCCGGCGTGCGGAACGAAAGCGTAGACGAGTAATTCGATTGCTTCGTACCGTCCGTCGCGAACGCACGCCAGTAATAGGTGGTGTTATATGGCAGCTCCCCCAGGGTCATGGTGGTCGAGCCGTTGCCGGGCGCGGCGGTGACAAGAGCCGTGGTGCTGGAGAAATTCGCGGCGGTTGACACTTCAAACCGATAAACGACTCCGCTGGTTCCCGAGACGGCGCCGTTGGTCACACGGAAGTCGGGCTTGTTGGTGGTCAGCGTCCCGCTTGGCGCGGTCGGCGTCGGCGCATCGATCACGACTGGAGGCACCACCGTGAAGCTCGCCACTGACGAATACGGCCCGGTGTTGGCGCCATCCTGTGCGCGCGAGCGCCAATAGTAGGTGTAGCCGGCGCCGAGCGGTTCGGGCAGCCTGTAGGCGGTGCGGCCGCCCTCGCCCGGCGTGAGCCGGTCTGCCGAGTGTACGACCTGCTGGAACCCGGCATCGGTGCCGACTTCGACCTGCAGCCACAAGGCGCGCACGCCACTCGAGCCCGCATTTTCGATCAGCAGGGTCGGGGGTTCTGAACCGAACGTGATCGTTGAGCCGGCGCCAGGCTCAAGAGGCTTGGGCGCGGTAATCGACACGCCCGGAATGGGACCGGCCACGGAAGGCGCCGTCGGGTTCGCGCTCTTGGCGGCTTCGCAGGCGCCAAGGCAAACGGTTGCGATCAGGGCGATCAGCCCGCGATAGGGGTAGAGTCTCGGCATTACAGGTTTCCCTCAACAACAGATATCGGACACAACTTCCCGCGGCTTTACACCCCGGCATTTCTCTCAGGCTCCTGCTGTGGGTCCGGCTACGTTCGATTGCCGCCTCAGGAACATGAATCCACCGACCAACGACAGGCCCATGACCAAGCCCGTGGACACGAGGGAGAGTGCCACGGCAGCATCGATCGGGAGCCCGAACCGACGAAAGAAGAACGCGAATACGGCTTCGCGAACTCCGAATCCATTAATGGAAAGCGGAGCCATCTGGACTGCCAGGCTCACCGGGATGAGCACGGCACCCAAAAGGATCGGAAGCGGTACAGAGAGACCTTGAGCAGTCAGCAAATAGAAGGCCACAATCGTGATCTGAACGACAAGCGCGCCAGCGAACGCGCCGATCAAGGCCGACGGTGCTTCTCTGAAGCGAAAAATGGCATCCTCGAGGCGCTGAACGCGTTCGTCCACCCATGGCCGCTTCATCATCCGCAGCGGCCGCAGCAGGTGCGCTGTCAATTTTGGTATCAGAATTACAGGAATCGCCAAGACCAGTCCGGCGGCCACCACCATCCACAGCCATCGCGCCCCCGGCACATGAATGCCCGCCAGCGATGCCGCGAACGCGCCAGCCGCGGCGACGAGGATCAGGGCGCTCAGGCCGAGCACGCGGTCGACCAGCACGACGGTGGTGGCAAGGGTTCTCGACCCGGCCGCGGCGGCGGTGTCGGCGATGCGAACGACGTCGCCACCGATGTTGCTCGGCAGGAAGTTATTGAAGAACAAGCTCACCCAGATCGATTCGGTGAGCGTTCGGGTGGAGACGTGGATGTGTTGCGCGCGCAACAACCGATGCCAGCGCCACACCGACACGGACTGCGTGAAGGCGAACGACCCGAGCGCCAGCAGAATCCAGAGCGGATTCATTCCTTGCACGCGCTGCCAGAGCGCGGCGAGATCGATCGATCGCAGCACGAAGTACAACAAGGCTGCGCTCACGACGAGACGGAGGAAAATCTTCAGCAAGGGGAAGCGGCCATTCTACCCTAACTGCATTAGGCTCAGTTAGATATAATGACTCGTGCGCATCCTGATGCTCGCGCCCGAGCCGTTTTTTGAGCCGCGCGGGACTCCTTTCAGCGAATACCATCGCATCAAGACGCTCGGTGAGCTCGGCCATCACATCGACTTGGTGACCTACCCCATTGGCCGAAACGTCGAGCTTCCGAATCTCCGCATCTTCCGCTCGCTGCGTCCGCCCTTCGTGCAGAAGGTGCGTATCGGTCCGTCGCCCACCAAGCTGCTGCTCGATGGGTTGATGCTGTTCACCGTGCTGCGGCGCGTGATCGCCGACCGTTACGACGCGATTCATTCACACGAAGAGATGGGATTGGTAGGGGTGTGGCTTGCCCGTTGGCTGGGCATCCCTCATCTCTACGACATGCACTCGAGCCTGCCGCAACAGCTCAGTAACTTCAAGTACAGCCAGTCGGGCACGCTTCGTCGGCTGTTCACGTGGGCCGAAGGCCAGATGGTGCACAAATCAAAAGTGGTGATCACGATCTGCCAGGAGTTGCAGGACACCGTGATCGAGATGGGGGTGGGGGAGCGCGCACTGCTGATCGAGAACGTCATGGGTGGTGACGTTGACGATCCACCAACCCGAACACCCGCTGAAGTGCGAGAAGACTGGGGTGTTGGCGCAGCAGCACCCCTCGCGCTCTACACCGGGACCTTTGAAGCCTACCAGGGCCTCGACTTGTTGATCGACGCGGCGGCACTGATTGCCGCGCAACGGCCCGACGCTCGCGTCCTGGTCGTCGGTGGCGAGCCGGCCCAAGTCGAGGCGGCGAAGTCGAAGGCACACGATCGTGGGGCCTCGGGCGTGATGATCTTCACGGGCCAGCAGCCGGCGAAGGAGATTCCAGGTTTCGTACAGGCCGCCGACGTGCTGGTCTCGCCGCGCGTTCGTGGTACCAACACGCCGCTCAAAATCTATTCGTACCTGCGCTCGGGTAAGCCGATTGTGGCGACCGACCTGCTGACGCACACCCAGGTGCTGACTCCCGATATTGCAAGGCTGGTGCCTCCCGAGGCCGGGCCGTTGGCGCGTGCCGTGCTGGAACTGCTTGAGCATCCCGATCAGCGCGAGCGCTTGTCGGCGGCTGCCCGCATCGTTGCGCAGGACAAATACAGCCGCGAATCGTACGTCCGTCGCACCGCGCAAGCCTACGAGCGCCTCGGTGGCGAACGACGTGTGGGCCTATCGACGGAGCTGGCGCGCCAGTGAGGGTGTTGGTCACCGGGGCCACCGGATTCACTGGTGGCTACCTGGCGGGCTTGCTGGCCGCAGATGGCGACGAGGTCCGTGTGCTGGTGCGGCCCAAGAGTCGCGCGCGCTTCGATCGTTCGCCGCTGGCCGCCGCCGGCGTGCACGCGGCGGAAGGCGACCTGACCAACGCCGCGTCCATGCGGCGCGCATCGGAAGGCGTGGAAGTCGTCTACCACATCGCCGCGACCTATCGAGAAGCCGGCCAGCCCGATGCGGCGTACCGCGCCATCAACGTCGACGGCACGCGCAACGTCCTCGAGGCCGCCAGGGCGGCCGGCGCGCGCCGCGTCGTGCATTGCAGCACCGGGGGCGTGCACGGACACATCGCGAACCCGCCGGCCAACGAGGAGGCCCCGTTCAATCCTGGTGATGTCTACCAGGAGACCAAGCTCGAAGCCGAGACGCTGGCGCGCGACTACGGACGCACGACCGGCCTCGAGGTCGTCATCGCGCGGCCGATCGGCATCTATGGTCCCGGCGACTTGCGCTTCTTGAAGTTGTTTCGCGGCTTGGCGCGCGGAAATTTTCCGATGATCGGTAACGGCCAGGTGTTTTACCACCTCACCTTTGTGGCCGACCTGGTCGAGGGCTTTCGGCTGTGTGGCACCGTGCCTGGCGCCGCCGGGCGCACCTACATACTGGCCGGTCCGCGCTACACCACGCTCGGGTCACTGGTTGCCCTGGTGGCGAAAGACCTGGGTGTGGCGCCGCCCAAAATCCACTGGCCAGTCTGGCCGTTCTGGAGTGCCGGGCTCGTTTGCGAGATGGTGTGTGTGCCGCTCGGAATCGAGCCGCCGATTTTTCGACGCCGCGTGGATTTCTACACCAAGAGCCGCGCCTTCGACACCACTCGCGCGAGAACCGAGCTGGGCTTCGCACCCAAGGTCGATCTCGAAGAGGGCATTCATCGCACCGCCCAGTGGTACCGCAGCGAGGGACTGCTGTGATCGACTCCCGACTCCCGACTGCCGCCTCCCGCCGCCTGAACGTGGTCCACATCTGCGACCACCTGGGCTGGGAGGGCTCGCGGATGCACGGAGTGAAGCGGCTGTTCGCGTGGATGATCCCGCGCTTCGACGCCACCCGCTTCAACGTCTCGCTGATCAGCCTGCGCCAGAAAGACCTGTCGGCCGACACGCTCGAGGAGTTCGGCATCGACGTGACGTACATGGCGCGGCACAAGTTTGATCCCGCGACTTTCACGGCCGTGTTGAAAGTTTTGCGCCACAAGAAGGCTGACCTGGTGCACCTGCACGGGTACGGGGCGACCACGTTCGGACGCTTGTGCGCGTGGCGCATGGGCATCCCTGCAATCTTGCACGAGCATGCCAATCACACCGATACGCCCTGGTTTCAGAAGGTGGCCGACCGCCTGCTCGCGCCCCACACCGACCTGGCCATCGCGGTGTCGCAGTCGACCGGCGAATTCACCACGCGCGCGCGGCTGATGCCGGCCGAGCGAACCAAGGTGGTGTATCTGGGCGCCCCGCTGGACGAGTTCGCGCGCGCCCGCAGCGGCGATGAAATCGACGCCGCTCGACAGGCCCTTGGCATCGCGCCGGGCACCGTCACGGTTGGCACCATCACGCGGTTGATGCCGTCCAAAGGCAACCAGCACCTGATCGACGCTGCGCCAAAGGTCTTGGCCCGACATCCCAACGTGCGCTTCTTCATCGTCGGCGAAGGGGAACTGCAACCGGAGCTCGAAGCGCAGGCGCGGGCCCTCGGCCTCGGCGACCGCCTGGTGTTCGCCGGATTCACGCGGGATGTGGGCGCGGCGCTCTCGGCATTGGATTTGGTCGTGTTTCCGTCGCTGTGGGAGGGCACGCCGCTCACGGTATTTGAGGCCCTGGCCATGGGAAAGCCGATCGTGGCGACCGACGCCGACGGCCTGCTGGACGTGCTGACCGATCGCAAGGACGCCCTGATTGTGCCCAAGGCCAACGCCAGCTTGTTGGCCGGCGCCATTTGCGAACTGTTGGAGCACCCTGAGGTGGTCGCCCGTCTTAGCGCGGCTTCTCGCCAAACTGGTGCGCGGTATGACATCGCCGCGTTCGTCCGAAAGATGGAGCGGCTGTATCTGATCCTGCACGAAACCTCGCGCGCGACGGGCCGGGCGGGTATCCTGCAGGCAGACTTGGCGTTCCTCACCACCGCACCATGACACTCGACCACGGCGTTGCCACGCGTTTGCAGGGACGGAGCTTGGCCTGGCGGCTGGGCGCCAGCACCACCGCGGCCCTCGGGGTCGTGCTGCTGACGTGGGCGCTCTCGGTCGACTTCGTCAAGGCGTCAAACGGCGGCTTTTTCGGCGACGCCTCGACCTACTACACGCTTGGCCACAGCCTGGCGACCGATCTCGACTTCGAGTTTCGGCGCGACGATCTGGCCCGCGTCTGGAAGGAGTACCCATCCGGACCTGAAGGCCTGTTCCTCAAGCAGGGCAGCGACGGACGGTTGTTCTACGCCAAGGCTTACATCTACCCGCTGGTCGCGGCTCCCCTGGTCTGGCTCTTCGGCACCAATGGGTTCCTGGTGCTGCACGCGATCTTGATGACGTTGTGCTTTCTGTGCGCCTATTCGTTCCTCTGTGCCCGCAGTCATCCGGTGAGTGCGCTGGTGTTCGCGTGCGCGTTCTTGTTCGTTTCGTTGGTGCCCATCTACATGGTGCAGCTGGCGCCCGACTTCTTCATTTTTGCCAGCGTCCTGCTGGGCTATTACTGCTGGTGCTACAAGGAGGTCGCCGGTCCCGTGACGCCAGCGACGCTTCATTCGTGGCGAACCCGTTGGCTGCTCGCGCCGCGGTCGGACGTCGTGGCCGCGGTTCTTCTGGGTGTCGGCGCGTTTGCCAAGCCGACTAACGTGCTGCTGATCGCGCCCTTGCTGATGTCGGCGCTGCTGCGCAGCCAGTGGGCGCGCGCGGCGAAAATTGGCGTCACCTTTGGCGTGGTGGTGGTCACGTTGTTCGCCGTCAACACCGCCGTCACCGGTGAGTGGAACTACCAGGGCGGCGAACGCAAGACGTTCTATAGCGGCGGCGGCGCGAATTTCAAGGGTGGCTTCCCCTACCAGGATGAAGCGAAGAGCTTCGCGTCGGTAGGTCTCAGCCGGGTCGGCGGTGGTTCGTTCGAGGTGCTCTTTACCCGCGACGCGCTGCTCGAAGTCTTTCGACGCAACCTCGGCTATTTCGTGATCGGCCGCCACACTGGTTTCGCGATTTATTTTTTCCCAGGGATGATGGCGATCCTGCTGTTCCTTGCCGCGACGCGAGATCGCGCCATGTGGCAGTGGCTGACGCTTGGCGCCGGCGTGGGAACCGCCATCGCGTTACTGCTGTACATGCCGTTCACCTGGTCTGGAGGCGGCGGACCGGTCGGCAATCGCTACTTCCTCGGCACCTACGGCGTCTTCCTGTTCCTGGTGCCACCCCTTCAGACGGCGGTCGCCGGGCTGCTGACGTTGGCAATCAGCGGACTGTTTGTCACGCGGATTGTCGCGAACCCGTTTTACGCGTCAACGCATCCGTCCGAGCACAGCAAGTCGGGTTTGTTCAGGTGGCTGCCGACCGAGCTGACAATGGTCAACGACCTGCCGATCAATCTGCAGCCCGATCGGACCCGGCAACCCCTCGGCGGGACGCCGCCGATCTTCGCGTATTTCATCGATGACAACATCTACAACCGCGAACGTGATGCGTTCTGGGTGAGGGGAGAATCGCGTGCCGATCTCCTGTTGCGCGCACCGATCGCGCCCGAGACCCAGGCCGCGGGCGTCGTCGAAGCGCGCTCGCTGCGGATCGAGCGGCTCACGGTCATACTCGAGACCGGCCCCCGACCGAACCGCATCACTATCGACGCTGGCACCGGCGAACGCGTGGTGGACATGGCCGCCAGCTCGCAGCAGATTCTCGAGGTCGAGATGCCGCGGGGCATGCCTTACAAGTACCACCCCGATTTCCCGACCAATTACGTCTACAGCCTGTCGATCTCGTCGGGGTCCGGGTTCGTGCCGATGTTCGAGTCGGGCACGGGCGACAGCCGTTTCCTCGGTGTCATGGTGCGGCTGATTCCGACCTATGGAGCCGCTCAGTAGTGGCCACCATCGCCGTGGTCACATCGAGCCCGCCTCTTGCCGAAGGCGGCCACCTGGTAATGGCGCGCGAGCTGGTGCGCGCACTGAAAGAAGAAGGGCACGACGCCGGGCTGATCGTGACGCCGCAGAACCGGTTTGGGCAACAGGCCAGCGCCTACCTGGCGGCGTGGTGCACCGACGTGCAGCTTGCCCACGAGGAGCGCAAGGTCGATCAGGTCATCAGCCTGCGGTTTCCCGGCTACGCGGTGCAGCATCCCAATCACGTGCTCTGGTTGAATCACCGAATGCGCGAGTACTACGACTTGTGGGAGCAGTTCAGTTCTCACCTGTCGTGGAAGGGCAAACTCAAGGAGCGCACGCGCCGGGCGATCATCCATAGAGTCGATAACCACCTGCTCAACAGAATGCAGCGGCGATTCGTAATCTCGGGCACCGTGCAAACACGCCTGCGCCGGTTCGGCGGCATTTCGTCGGACGTGCTGTATCCACCGCCGCCCAAGCGCGAATACCGCCACGACAGCTATGGCGACTACTTGTTTGGCGTGTCGCGCTTGTCACCGCTCAAGCGGTTCGACCTGGTGCTACGCGCCCTGGCCGAGCCGATGGCGGCCGGCATCAAGTGCGTGCTCGCCGGCGAGGGCGCGGAGCTCGAGGCGCTGTTGAAGCTGCGGAACGATCTCGACCTCAAGCACCGCGTGCAGCTGGTCGGGCGCCTGGACGAGGCGGGCCTGGTGCATCACCTGGCCCGCTGCCGCGGCGTGATTTTCCCGCCGTTCAACGAAGATTACGGCTTCGTCACCGTGGAGGCCTACATGTGCGGCAAGCCGGTCATCACGTGCACCGACAGCGGCGGCCCGGCTGAACTGGTGCGCGATGGCGAAAGCGGCTTCGTGACCGCGCCAACGCCGGAGGCGCTCGCGGCGGCAATGCGCCGGCTCATGGATGATCGTAATGTGGCCAGCCGGATGGGTGAAGCGGGTCGCGTGTATGCTGCCGGAATGACTTGGTCCGGCGCGATCCAGAAATTGTTGCTCTAAACAAAGAACGCGTACGTCATCAGCAGATCCTGCAGCCACACCATCCAGCGCAGCGACCACTTCCTGGCGGCGGCGCCGCCGGCCGAATCGAGCGTCCTGCTGTTGTTCGTGTAGTTGGTGTCGAGCAGGAGCACCCGCTCGGGATCGACCTGCACTGTCGTGGCTCGCACCGGGCGGTCGAACGTAAAGACCTGCCAGCGCGCCAGACCGTCCCAGGTTTCGCGAACCTGCTCGCCGTTTGCGAACGTGACCAGCACGTCGACCGGGAACTGCCCGGCCTCGAGGCGGCGAGCGACCACTGTCGTGCGGTATTGACCGTCAACAGTGTCGTCGCGAAAGGCCGGACCGTTGGCGCCATCCACCAGGCCACGTACCGTGACCGGCTCGCTCGCGAACCGTTCGACCGCGTAGTCGAAGCGATTGGAACTGCGATAGACCTGATCGAAGAACCAGGTCAGGTCCTGTCCCGATACCTCGTTCATCACGTCAATAAAATCCTCAGGCCGAGGGTGCCGGAACCGCCAGCGGTCGAAATACGTCGCGACCCCTCGACGCATGATCTCCCAGCCGAGCCGGCGCTCGAGCGTGTGGAGCATCAGCGCTGCCTTGTTGGCCGCCAGAATGTCGTGACTGCCCGGCCACATGAGTCGCGTCGGCGTCGCCAGCGCGTCGCGGTCGCCGTCTCGTCGATAGGCGTCCATCCCATTGGTGTCGGTCGCTCGCTTGAGTGGAATCTCGCTGAACCGCCACGGCAGAAACCCGCCGAACAGCCGCTCCACCAGGTGAGGAGGCTCAGCCGCGGCCGCTTGGGTGCGCGACTGCGCAAACCGATTCAGCCCGTTGGCCAGCCAGGCATGGTCGACGCCGTCGTTGGCGACCAGGCCGTTCCAGAATTGATAGCCCGCCCCACGGATCGTTGCCTCCTCAGGCTCGTTGCCGCCGGCCGGGACGAACGCGCGGGTGCCGGCCGTGAAGAGGGTGGGATAGGCTCGGCCGGCCGAGGTGCTTTGAAACGGCGGGTCGACGATCGTGATGTGTCCGTAGGGGTAGCGGCCGAACCACTCGCCGTAATGGCGGAGTGCGGTGGCGGTGGCGGCGAAGTAGCGATCGGCCTGGGCCGCGTGCTCTGGCTGCAGCAGCAAGCGCATCTCGACAGCGGGGATCCCCGGATGCTCGAAGCGCAGACGCCGCTCGACGAAGGTGGCGCTCGCCGTCCACGCGAAGTCGTGAACGTCCTCCTGTTGGTAGTAATGCGTGGTGTTTGGACCCGTGGTCGTTCGCGAGACTTCTGACCCCGTGGCGCCGACCGTCCACCCCGAGGGCACCGTGATTCGCACGTCATAACGACCGAACTCTGAGTACGGTCCGCCGTTCGCGAACGCCTGGTGAGAGGTCCAGCCGCCGGGCTCGAACATTCCAAGTTTGGGAAACCACTGCGCCGCGAAAAAGTAGTCGCCGATGCTGCCGGTCCGGTCGAAGTTCTGCGGGAATCGCGCCCGCCAGGTCGCGCGCAGGCGCAGCGTTTCTCCCGGCTGTATCGCAGTCGTCAAGGAGGCGACGGCC
This sequence comes from Acidobacteriota bacterium, assembly GCA_031392125.1. GTDB lineage: Bacteria > Acidobacteriota > Vicinamibacteria > Vicinamibacterales > UBA2999 > 12-FULL-67-14b. The sequence goes on from JANMUX010000007.1 coordinate 12,136, forward strand.
AACGATCGGTCGCTGGTATTGCGGTCGCTCGGCGAGATGTACCGAAAAGCCGCGGTCAGGTCTTCGGTTGGTGCCCCTTGCGGGTCGAGCACTTCCAGCTTCGAGATCTCAATCGACCCGAAGGCACTCTCGGGTTGCGAGGCGAACGGGAAGTCGCCCGCCAGCGCCCGCTGCTGCAGCCACGTGGACTCAGTGTTGCGGAACGCATTCCAGTACATGTGCAGGCGGATCGAGTAGGCCGCGATCGCTCCGCTGTTGCGCCAGACGATGGTCTCGCTTCCCGTCAGCGTGCGCGCACCGGGGTCGAGGGCGACGTCAATGTTGTAGTGAATGTTTCTCGCCGACTGCAGGGCCGTGACGCCGTCGCCCTGCCGGCGATCGAGAGGGACTTCGGGTTGGGCCGCGAGGTCGACCGAACTGGTCAAGGCCAGCAAGGCGATGGCCACCGCCAGCAGAGGCGAGCCCACTCGCTGTTTGTCCCTCACATCGCCATTCTAACCCGCCGTCTGTTAGGCTGTGAGGACGTCATGGGCTACCGCTCACCGCTCGAAACACGCCTCGCGAAGAAGACGACCAAGGCGATCACCGACTTCAACCTGATTGAGGACGGTGACCGCGTGATGGTGGGGCTGTCGGGTGGCAAGGACAGCTGGGCGTTGATTCAGATCCTGTCCGAACTGCAGAAGCGTGCGCCAATCAAGTTCTCGATCGTCGCCGTCAACGTCGACTCCGGCTACGAGGGGTACCAGCACAAGCAAGTGGGCGAGGCCTGCCGCGCGCGCGGGTGGCAGTTTCACAGCGAGCACACCAACATCGGCGCCGTGATCGACGACAAGCTTGATAGTGATGACACACCGTGTTCTCTCTGTGCGCGGTTACGCCGCGGCGTGTTGTATCGAATGGCCACAGAGACCGGTGCGACCAAGATCGCACTGGGCCATCATCTCGACGATTTCATCGAAACCGCCCTGCTGAACCTGTTCTTCGCGGGCGCGCTGAAAGCGATGCCGGCCCGGCTGACCTCGGATAGGGGGGCTCATGTCGTCATCCGCCCGCTCGTCTACGTGACCGAAGCCGAGGCGCGCGCGTACTGCAAGGAGCGCGAACTGCCAATCATCGGCTGTTGCTGTCCGGCCTGTGGCGACCTGAGCCTGCAACGGCAGCGGGTGAAGCGGTTGATCACCGAGCTCGAGCGCGAGCACCCAGCCGTGAAGAACTCGATGATCAAAGCGCTCTCGAACGTCATGCCGCGCCACCTGCTCGACCGCCGCCTCAACCCGGTCGGCCAGGTGAGTAAGGCCATTGCCGCCCAGCTCGAGGAGTTCGACGATGTGCCGGCGGACGTGCCGCTGATTCCCCTGATGCTGTC
>JANMUX010000080.1:0-2913 GCA_031392125.1 Acidobacteriota bacterium
GCCAACACGGCGCCGCTGCGCCAGCCGCGATCCTGCGGCAAGTTGCCCAACGCGTTCCGTTCGAGCGGGCGGTGGCGACGGTAGCGGGCCGGACGATCGAATCGGTCGCCGGCGGGTTCTGGGATCGCCAGCGGGTGTGGACCGTGTGGCTGCCGTACGCGACATCGGGGTCCGCCTTCTGGATCGGCGTCATCGTGCTGGCGGCAGCGGCAGTGTGGCGGCGGCGCCGGCATAGCGCCGTGATCCGGCGGCGATGGGAAGCAGAGGAGCGCGCGGCGGCGGAATCTGCGCGCGAGGCCGCCAACAGCGACCACACGCAATAGCCATTACGGTTTCAGCGCCGTGGTCGCGATGGTGTTGGCCTCGATTTGCTTACGTTGCAACCACAACTCTCGGAACTCGTGCTTCGAGCTCAGGGCAAGCTGATCACTGCGGTGCTTCGACCCCGGCTGCCGCGAGTTGCCGTAGGTCATCAGGCCGTAGGCCTTCACGGGCGTAGTGAACTCGATCATGCCGATCCAGGTCTCGCCGTGCTGCGGATAGCGCTTGCCGCCGGCATCGAGCGCGCCCCAGGTGTGGACGCGAAAGGGTCCGAGGCCGCCGACGTGGCCATCGCCGGGGACGTCGACGTCACCAAGCTTGAAGCGGGAGACATCCCCAAACACCCGGTCGAGCGCGCCGTATTTCTTCTTTGTCTCGGTAATCGCCGTCCGCAGCATCGCAACGGCGGCGGCGGCCGAATCCTTGATGCCCGAGGGCGTCGACGTCGCCCTGGTGCCATCGAACGGCACCGCGTAGTTGGCCACACCGGTGAAGCCGTTGCCGGCAAACAGCCGGGCCCATTCCTCGAACAGCAAACCGGCGCGGTTGTCCTTCGAGTAAATGTGATCCCACTCAGTCAACAGCTTGACCGCGGCCTGCATGTCGGCGCTCGTGTCGCTCTTGGCGGCGGCGAGCAAGTCGGGCAACGTGCGGTCGGCGAGCAGCGACCGCGTTGACAGTTTCAGCTGGACGAACTTCTCGAAAGTAATCTTCTCGTTCTCGGCAATCATCTTCAGCGCGTTTTGCGCGCGCATCGACTCCGGTCCCTGTGGCGCGATGTACGGCGGGTAATCACCGGCCTTGATCGGCGTTGGCCACGACGGGAACCACGGCGGGTCGTTGGTGTTCTGGATGAAGCCGGCCGGCGGGTTGGTGACGCGCGGCAGATCCTCGTAAGGGTGCACGTCGGTCCACAGGTAATCGGAAGTATCGCCGGGCACCAGTCCACGCCAGAAAGCGATGTCGCCCGACGTCCGCTTCGGCGCAATGCCGTTGAAGATGTATTCGACGTTGCCATCGCGATCGGCGTAGCTGATGTTGAAGGTTGGCACCTGCAGGCGTTTCATGGCCGCAGTGAAGGCGGCGTAATTCTTCGCCGTGACCATATCGAAATACTGGTGCAGCATGCCCGGCCGATCGAGTCCGGCCACGCGCAGGGCCGTGACCGTGCCGTCAGTGCGATCGAACACTGGGCCGTGGACGGTGGACTTGATCTCGAGCGGCTTGTCGACGACCGCGCCGCTGGCCTGCCGCACCTTGTAGGTGGCCGTCTTGACGGTGAACGGACGAACCTTGCCGTCGAAGAGGTAGCCGCCGTCCTTGACCGTCAACTTGTAGGTGGTCGCACCCACCATGCCGTTGACGGTGTTCGAGATGCCCATTTGCTGGTTGAACGCGAAACGGACGATCGGCAGGCCGATCTGGGTCGCGCCGTAGACTTCGAAATCGGGCCCGACCAGGTGAGCCTCGTAATAGGTGAAGTAGTTGGTCATCCACGACAGGTGCGGATTCTGCAGCAGCATGGTCTTGCCGCTGGCGGTCTTCTTCCCCGAGATCGCCCAGGTGTTGGAACCGTCCTCGCCGACGTAGCCATCCGGGGGCATCGTCTCGGGCGCGTCGCCTTCACCGCCAAGGTTGGGTGAGGCGACGTAAACGAAGTTCATCAAGCGGTGCGCGTGCGCGACGACGTCGAGGCCGCTGACGGGCAGCACCATCTTGACCGCGGGATCGATGGCAGCGGGGTGCGCCGTGGCGTAGTCGTTCATGCCCTTCGCGAACGCATCCAGGTTGGCCTTGAACTCCCGTTGTTGCGCGTCGTACCAGGTTTTCGACCGTGCCGGTACGTCGTTCTTGATCAGCCAGACCGACGTAGCCTCGTAGGCCTCGCCCCAGTATTCGGCGCCGCGTCCGCGCGACTCGCCATACAGTCGCAGAATCTCATCGGCATGGCTTTGCGCCTGCGCGTAGCCGTAGCCATAGAAGACGGCAGCGGCGCTGCGGCCATAGACATGGGGCACCCCGTACTTGTCCCACAAGATTTCGTCGCGAACCGGCGCGGCCTGCTCGGCGGTGATGAGCGCGCTGCCGCTGGGAAGGACGGCGAGCGCTAGCGCGAAGAGGATGCGGCCTGCGAATGTCATGCCGCACACTCTATCGCGAACCGGTGGCCCGGGGGGCGCGTTCGCGCCTGAATGGACGGCGTGTCCGCTCCTTAGGCGAGGTTGAAGGCGAGCTCGCCGAGTTTCTCGACGCTGCAGACCACTCGGTCACCCGGCTTCAGCCACACCTGTTCGCCCTTTGGCTTTCCAAAGATGACACCGTGCGGTGTGCCGGTGAAAAGAATGTCGCCCGGCTTGATGGTCATCATCCGCGACGCGAAGCTGATCAACTGGCGGCAATTGAAGATCATGTCGTTGGTGTTCCAGTCCTGCCGTTGCTCGCCGTTGATCCGGCATTCGAGCCGGAGGTTGTTGGGGTCGCCCACGAGGTCGCTGGTCACCAGGTGTGGACCAAGCGGCGCGAACCCGTCGAAGGTCTTGCCGATCATGAACTGCGTCGTGAGGTACTGCAGGTCCCGCGCCGAGAAGTCGT
>JANMUX010000082.1:0-12875 GCA_031392125.1 Acidobacteriota bacterium
GGGTCGACCTCCCTGGCCTTGAGCCGCTTCATCAGCAACTCGGTGGGCGCCTGCAGATAGACGACGAGGTCGGGGGGCGGCACGTCCTTGGCGAGCAGGTCGAACAAGCGCTGGTAGATGAACAGCTCGTTATCGTCCAGGGTCAGGTAGGCGAAGATCTTGTCCTTGTCGAAGACGTAGTCGCAAACGATCGACTGCAAGAACAGGTCGGCCTGGCGCTTGCTGGTCAGCTGGCGATGGCGGTTGAGCAGGTAGAAGAGCTGGGCCTGCAGTGCGGAGCCGGGCCGGTCGGCATAGAAGTTGGCGAGGAATGGGTTTTCGGTATCTTCGAGAATCGTCGTCGCCTCGAGGCGGGCCGCCAGCCGTCCGGCCAGCCGAGTCTTGCCAACCCCGATTGGGCCTTCGATGGCGAGATAGTGAAAGGCCACTGCGCTGGCGAGTATAGTTTGTAGGCGTGAAGATCGAGAAGATCGAGTTGTTTCTGTGCCGCCTGCCGCTGGTCCATTTTTTCGAGACGAGCTTCGGCCGATCCTACGACCGCACCTTCGTGCTGGTTCGCGTTGAAGGCGACGGCCACGAGGGTTGGGGCGAGTCGGTCGCCGAGGCCAATCCCTACTACAGCAGCGAAACCACCGAAACGGTGTGGCACATCATCGCCGGGTTCCTTGCGCCGCTGGTGCTCGGCCAGCAGTTCGAGCATCCGCGCGATGTGTTTCCCGCGCTGCGAGGGGTTCGCGGCCACAACATGGCCAAGGCCGGCGTTGAGATGGCGGCCTGGGATCTTTACGCGCGCATTCAAGGCCAGCCCCTCGCCACGATTCTCGGCGGCACGCGCGCCCGCATCGCCTCGGGCGTCTCGATTGGCATCCAGGACTCCTTCGATCAGCTGATGGAGAAAATCGAGCGCGAACTGGCCGCCGGCTACCAGCGCATCAAGATCAAGATCAAGCCCGGTTGGGACATAGAAGCGGTCGAGCGCGTGCGGGCCCGCTTCGGCAACATCCCGCTGCAGGTTGACGCGAACGCAGCCTACTCACTGGATGACACCGGCCTGCTGGCCCGCCTCGATCCCTATAACCTGCTCCTGATCGAGCAGCCCCTGGACTACGACGATGTGATGGACCATGCGGTGTTGCAGCAGCGCATCAAGACACCAGTGTGCCTGGACGAGTCGATTCACACGGTGCGGATTGCCCGGGATGCCATCGCCGCCAAGGCCTGCCAGATCATCAACATCAAGCCTGGCCGCGTCGGCGGGCACCGCGCCTCGATCGAACTGCACGACCTGTGCGCGGCCAACGGCATTCCTGTCTGGCACGGCGGCATGCTTGAAAGCGGCATCGGCCGCGCGCACAACATCCACCTGGCGAGCCTGCCGAACTTCACCCTGCCGGGTGATATTGCGGCGAGCAAGCGCTACTACCAGCCCGATTTGATTGAGCCCGCGATTGACATCGGCGCCGACGGCACCATCGCGGTGCCGACCGGCCCGGGCATTGGCGTCAACATAGTTCGCGATCGGATTGACGAAGTGACGTCACGACATATTTCGCTTCAGGCCACCTCGTGAAGGGGTCGCCTCCGTACCTTATGACCCGGTTGCTGCCCTCACGCGCGCTGGTCGCGCTCGTCACCTTACTAGCCGCCGGCGCGTGCAGTCCCACGGTTGCGCCACAGCTCAGCGCGTCACCACCAGTCACCGCGTACTCGCAGAAGATGCGGTGGATTCTGCAACTTGAAGATGAGCGGCAGCTAAAAGGCAATGGCGGCGATCTCCTGGCCCTTCTGCAGGACCCGGAGGGACGCATTCGGCGCCGCGCCGCCCTCGCTGCCGGCCGGGTGCGACTGCCTGACGCCATTCCCGGCCTTGTCACCCTTCTGGAAAGCGACAAAGACGTCGAAGTGCGGCAAATGGCCGCATTCGCCATGGGATTGATCGGCGACGCGTCGGCGGCGGCGGCGCTGAGCACCGCGCTGGCCGATCCGGATCCCACCATCCAGGGCCGTGCGGCCGAGGCGCTTGGCCTGATCGGACATAAGCCCGCCGCCAGCGCCATCGGCGCGATGGTCGCGGCACATCTCGACGCCGGCGCACTGAATGGCGTGAACGCCGATGACATGGGTATGCCAAAGATACCTACGGTCGAGGCATTGCGTCTGGGCGTCTACGCGTTGGTGCGCCTCGGGTCGTACGAGGCGCTCGCCGCCGGCGTGCTGGACCGTGACGGCCAGCCGCGCAACCGCTGGTGGCCGGTTGCGTTCGCGTTGCAGCGGATCGGTGACGCCCGCGCGGCACCGGCGCTGATTGCGCTGCTCACTGGCGAGGGGCAGCTGACGCGCGCGTTCGCCGCCCGCGGCCTGGGGGTCTTGAAAGACCAGCGCGCAGCTACTCCCATGCTGGCGATTGCTGATAGCGCCAGCGAGCCGCTGGCGGTGAGGATCCAGGCGGTCCGCGCGCTGGCGCAGCTTGGCGATACCCGCGGCGCCCCGGTGTTGATGCGCCTCATCACCTCGGCCCAGGTCAATCAGAACCTGCAGCTCGAAGCCATTACCGCCCTCGGCCAGTTGCGTCACGCCGGGGCCGTCGAGTTGTTGATTGACCTGGTGTCGGCGTCCTGGCCGTCAGTGCGGGCGGCCGCGCTGCAGGCGCTCGCCCGCACTGACGCGGACACGTTTGTCAGCGCAATCTCGACGCTCGATACCGATGCTCACTGGTCGGTGCGCGCGGCCCTTGCCGGGGTGCTCGGGGAACTGGGGAAGGAGCGGGGCGAGGGACCGCTCACCAACATGTTGCGCGACGGCGATCAGCGCGTCATTCCTGCGGTGCTCGACGCATTGGTGAAGGTTGGCGCCACGAGCGCGGTTCCCGAGCTGTTGGCCCGCCTGAAGGCGGACGACCAGGTGGTGCGGGCCGCGGCCGCGCGCGGTCTCGCCACCCTCAAGGCACCCGGTTCGACCGCGGCGCTGACCGAAGCGCTGGCGCTCTCGCAGCGTGACGGGCTCTACGTGGCCCGCGCGGCCACGCTCGATGCCTTGACGACCCTCGATCCCGCTGCCGCCCGCCCGGCACTGGCGGCCGCCCTGGCCGATAAGGACTGGGCGGTGCGCATGCGCGCCGCCGAGCAGCTGCGAAAACTCGACGCCGCCGCTGACGTGTCAGCCATGCGGCCGGCGCCACCACCGGTCGTGCCCGACCTCGCCGCCCTGGATGCTCTTGTCGCGCCGCAGTACTCGCCCTCGGCCTACATCGACACCAGCAAGGGCACCATCCAGTTCGAGCTGGCGGTGATTGACGCGCCCCGCACCGTCGCCAACTTCATCGCTCTCGCGCGCAAGAATTACTTCCGCGGCGTCCAATTGCATCGCGTCGTCCCCGACTTCGTGGTCCAGGACGGCGACCCCCGCGGTGACGGTGAAGGCGGCCCCGGCTACACCATTCGCGACGAGATCAACCAGCGTCCGTATCTGCGGGGCACGGTGGGCATGGCGCTCGATTGGGCCGACACCGGCGGCAGCCAGTTCTTCATTACCCACTCGCCGCAGCCGCACCTCGATGGGCGCTACACCGTGTTCGGCCAGGTGGTGTCAGGCATGGACGTCGTCGACCGCCTGCAGCAGTGGGACACGATCGAGCGGATTCGGATTTGGGATGGGGTGAGCTGGATCGGGCAGTAAGCGCGCAGGCCGATCCCGGCTGAATAAAAAAGGGAGGCGACTGCGCCTCCCTCGATCTTCTGGCTGACGAAGCGACTAGCGCTTCTTCGCCTTCTTCGCTGCCTTCTTCTTAGCTGCTTTCTTTGCCATTTGTAATCCCCCCCTTCAGGTTGGGTTATGCGTAAGAACCTAGCCGCTGCACGACTTGCCTCTGCCGCCTGGCACTCGGCTCGTCCATGCCGGCGTTCTTTCGCTTCGTTACGCGACGTGAGTTATTCACGCGCGCGGTCTTGGTGAAAAGGGTGGGGCAGTTGGTGAGAACCGCCCCTGTAGCGGCCTAGCGCTTCTTGGCCTTCTTCTTCGCCGCCTTCTTTGCCTTCTTCGCCATGGTTCTCTCCTGATGGGGGGTGACTCTTGCCTGATGGCGACCGCTGATTGTTTTTACGTGTTCACAATCAGTGGCCTGAGCCTTACTCCCTCATACCAGATGTAGATTATGGATGAGAAATTCACCTTGTCAAGCACAAAGCGTTTGTGATTGTCAAACAACGGCCCGATCGTCCCATCCGATCCCACCTTCAGATCACGTGTCGGATCGTGATGCACAGATCTGTAGCGCGACTATCGGATTTCGCGCTTGATGCGTTGCGCGCGCGCGAGCGCGCCGGCGGGTGCGGCAGGTTTCGCCGCGATAATCGCATCGAGTTGCGCGTGAGCGGCGCCGGTCTGCTTGAGGGCGAGTAGTTGCCGCGCCATGTTGAGGCGCGCCACTGTCTCGGCCAACGCCGGGCGCTGCACGGCGCGATCGCGGGCCAGCATCAGCAAGCGTTCAGACGCACGCAGGCTGGCCGCCGGATCGTGGAAGTAGACGTCGAGGATCTCGGCCTCGATTTGGTAGAAGAGCGGGTTGTGCGGATAGCGCTCCTGGAGGGAGCGGACAATGCCGATCGCCTCGCGCCATTTGTTTTCGTACCAAAGATACAGGACGTGAATCTGGAATTGCGCCTCACCGCGAACCAGCTGCCCCTGGGTGGCGGCGCGCTCGAGTTGCTGCAGGCCCTCGACCCGATTGCCGCCGGGCAGGAGCAGCACCCAGCGCAGGAATCGCAACACCGCGGGCGCCACATCGGCGTAGTAGCGATACATACCGACGCCGAACTCGGCATCGTGCATGGACGGATCCAGCGCCAGCGCGCGCTCGAGCGATTCCTTGATCCGCTTGCCGTCACGGGCGGCCGCCAGTCGTTCGACACGATGCACGCGCCACTGCGCCCGCACGCCGTACGCAGCGCCCAGGTAGAACCAGGCTTCGGCGCGGTCGGGGGTGGCCGTGGTCATGCGCTCCGCTTCGGCGATGGCGGCGTTGGCCTTGGCCAGGAAGGCCGGGTCGAGCGCGCGACTTTCCGGATCCAGCTGAATCTGCCACCACAGGCTGAGCGCCTCGAGACCGAGGCAGGCCACTCGTGGCGCCGGCCCACAGGTTGCCGGCAGTTCTTCAGCCAGCCGTTCGAAGTCGGCGTCGAGAATGAGGTCGTAGGCCCTGGCGACCACCGGCGCCGCCGTGATACCGCGTTGTGGCTGGGCCGCCGCGAGCACCTGGTACCCGGCACCCACCAGGCACCCCAGGCACATCAGGCACCGAAGAAGGTGCCATCCCTTCATATTGCGCTGGTTCGTAGCGTCTGCTTCTCGGCATGGCGCTCCAGCGCCAGCTTGATCAGCCGGTCGACCAGCGTCGGGTAATCGACGCCCGTGGCCTCCCACATCTTCGAATACATGCTGATGTTGGTGAAACCCGGCATGGTGTTGATCTCGTTGACGTAGATGGCGCCGGTGTCGCGCGACAGCAGGAAGTCGACGCGCGCAAGGCCCGCCGCATCGATGGCGCGGAACGCGGCCACGGTCAGGCGCTGCACCTCGGTCACCATGGCCGCTGGCAGGTCGGCCGGGATCAGGCTCTTCGATCCCTCGTCCAGATACTTGGCTTCGTAGTCGTAGAACTCGCGCGACGGGACGATCTCGCCAGGCACGGAAGTTTCGGGATCGTCATTACCGAGCACCGCGCACTCGATTTCGCGGGCGTTGACGACGGCGGCTTCGACAATGACCTTACGGTCGAACTCGAGCGCCGTCTCGATGGCGGGAACGAGCTCGGCCTGGGTCTTGACCTTGGAAATGCCGACGCTCGAGCCGAGATTGGCCGGCTTCACGAACAACGGAAAACCGAGTGCAGCGATGCCTGTCAGCACCCCGTCGCGGTTGCGTGTCCACTCAGCGCGGACAAACGCGCGAGAGTTGACGACCGGCAGCCCTGCCGCCGCGAACAGGACCTTCATCACCGCTTTGTCCATGCCGGCGGCCGACGCGAGCACGCCGGGGCCGACGTACGGCACGTTCGCCAGTTCCAGCAGCCCCTGCACCGTGCCATCTTCGCCGTAGGGCCCGTGCAGCACCGGAAACACGACATCCAGGCCGAGACCGGTGACCACCGCGCGCTCGACGTCGGCGGGCGTGCTGGCAGCCGATGAACCGCGGCGTTCGACCGTGATCAGCGTGTCGCTCGAGGGGTACGGCGCAAACAGCGAATCGCGGCCCGCCCGCGCCGGGCGAGCTTGCGTCACCCGCGCCAACTGGATCACCTCGGCCGCCGACAGCGCGACGGGGGGCCGGTCTGCCAGCGTCCAGCGGCCGTCTTTCTCGATGCGAATGGGCACCGGCTCGTATCGCGTCCGATCGATCGACTTGAAAATCGAGGCCGCCGAGGTCACTGACACTTCGTGCTCGCCGGACCGGCCGCCGTAGATCACACCTACGCGCAACTTCTTCATTACTGGAATAATACGGGGATCAGGGATCGGGGATCAGGGATCAGGGCAATTTCGCCTCGATCCCCGATTCCGGTTCCCCGAGTCCCTGATCCCTGATCCCTGATGTTCACCCTGACCCATACAGACGGTGCGGCCCGGCGCGGACACCTGACGACCGCCCACGGCGTGATCCAGACCCCCGCCTTCATGCCGGTCGGGACCCAGGGCGCCGTCAAGGCGCTGACGGCTCAACATCTCGAAGATGTCGGCGCCGAGATCATCCTCGGCAACACCTATCACCTCTATCTACGTCCCGGCGACCAGCTGATCGCCCGACGGGGCGGACTCCACAAGTTCATTGGCTGGCAGCGTCCCATGCTGACCGACAGCGGCGGCTACCAGGTGTTCAGCCTGTCCGATCGCCGGAAGGTAGAGGAACAAGGTGTCCACTTCCGCTCGCATCACGACGGCAGCGCCCACCTGCTGACGCCGGAGAAGGCCGTCGAAATTCAGGCCAACCTGGGCTCGGACATTGCGATGGTCCTCGACGAGTGTCCCGCGCTGCCGTCCACGGTCGAAATCATCAATACCTCCCTCGAGTTGACCGCGCGGTGGGCCCGGCGTTGCCGCAACCGCTTCCTGGAACTGCAGGGCAAGGGGCAGGCGCAGTTCGGGATCGTCCAGGGCGGCACCTTCGCTGAACTCAGGCAGAAAAGCGCGGAACTGACTGTAGGCATAGGGTTTGAGGGCTACGCGATCGGCGGGCTCAGCGTCGGCGAGCCCAACGAGACCATGTATCAGGTGGTAGAGCAGACCGCGCCCTTTCTTCCGGTGAGTCAGCCACGCTATTTAATGGGTGTCGGCACGCCGACCGACCTGATTGAAGCGGTGGCCCGCGGCATCGACATGTTCGACTGCGTGATGCCGACCCGTAACGCCCGGAACGGGCAGCTCTTCACCAGCGAGGGGCCCTTGAATATCAAGAACGCCCAGTTCGCGGAAGACGATGGACCGGTCGATCCGGCGTGCGGTTGCTACACATGCCGGCACTTTTCGAGGGCCTATTTACGCCACCTGTTCATGGCTGGAGAGATGACGGGAGGCACCCTTAACACGTTGCATAACCTGAGCTTTTACCTTGACACCATGCGGCGGATTAGGGAGGCTATAGCGTTCGGCAGGTTCGAAGATTTCAGGCAAGGTTTCCATCGGACTTTTACCCGCCGCGCGTTGATTTCATGACCACGACGGATCCCCTCATCGGACCGCTGTTTGCGCTGGCTTCGTCACCTAATCAACAGGTGAGCCCGCTCATCCAGCTCATTCCCTTCGCGCTCGTACTCGCGATTTTCTATTTCGTCATCCTGCTTCCCATGAAAAAGAAGCAGAAAAAGGTCCAGGAGTTCCTGGACTCCCTGAAAGTGGGAGATAAAGTCGTCACGACCGGCGGGTTGTTCGGCTCGATCGCCAAACTGAGCGACCAGGTCGTGCAACTGCAGGTCGCCCCCAACGTCCGTGTGGACATCTCCAAGGCCGCCATCGTCGGCTACCAGGGACAGGCCCCTGTCGTCGAAGCCCCGAATACATAAGCTATGTCGAAGAACCTTCGTTGGAAACTCCTGCTCATTGTCGGCGTTGTCGCGCTGGCGATCTTCGCGTTTTACCCGCCGGATCAAAAAGTTCGCCTCGGGCTGGACTTGAAGGGTGGCGTCCACCTGGTCATGCGCGTGCAGACCGATGACGCCCTCCGCCTCGAGACGCAGACCACTGCCGACCGCCTGGCCGAGCAGTTGAAGACGGCAAACATCCCGGTTGGCCCCATGACCGTGACCGACGCCTTGTCGTTCAGCGTCACCGGCGTGCCGCCCGAGCAGGACGCGGCGTTTCGCGCCGCTCTTGCCGAGGTCGAGGTCAACTACGACCGCTCGTCCGGGGCCGGCGGCTACACCTTCGCGCTCAAGCCGAACATCGTCGTGCAATTGCGCGAGGACACCGTCAACCAGGCGCTGCAGACCATTGAGCGGCGCGTGAACGAGCTGGGCGTGGCCGAGCCGATTGTCGCGCGCCACAGCGCTGCGGATCAGGTGCTCGTGCAACTGCCCGGCGTCACCGACGTCAACCGTGCCAAGGAAATTATCCGGTCGACTGCGCTGCTCGAGCTGAAGCAGGTCGAACAGGGGCCGTTCCCCGATGAGGCCGCGGCGCGATCGGCGTTCGGCGGCAACGTGCCGCCCGACATCCAGATTCTCCCCGGCACTCTCGAGGGTGCCCCCGGTCAGCCGTCGAGCACCGGCTATTACGCGGTTCGCCGCGTTGCGGCCGTGACCGGCCGCGACTTGCGCAACGCGCGTCCGACGCTCGACGAGAACAACCGGCCGGCGGTGAGCTTCTCGTTCAACAACGAGGGCGCGCGCAAGTTTGGCGCCTTCACGCAGGCCAACATCGGCAAGCAGCTCGCGATCGTGATGGACAGCCGCGTGGTCTCGGCGCCGCAGATTCAGTCGCGGATCGACGATGAGGGGCGGATCACCGGGAACTTCACCAACCAGGAATCGCAGGACCTGTCGCTCGTCATGCGGTCGGGTGCGCTGCCGGCATCGCTCACCTACCTCGAAGAGCGCACGGTCGGGCCGTCACTGGGCGCCGACTCGGTGCGTGCGGGCGTGACCTCGGCGGCCGGCGGCCTGTTGCTGGTCACGCTGTTCATGCTGTTCTATTACAAGCTGGCGGGCTTTAACGCGCTGATCTCGATTGCCATCAACCTGACCATGTTGCTCGGCTTGATGGCCTACGTCGGCGCCACCATGACGCTGCCCGGCATTGCCGGATTCATCCTCACCATCGGCATGGGCGTCGACTCGAACGTGCTGATCTTCGAGCGCATCAAGGAAGAACTGAAGAGCGGCAAGGGCGTCAAGCAGGCGGTCGCCGCCGGCTTCGATCGCGTGCTGCTGACCATTCTCGACACGCACGTGGCGTCGCTGATTGCCGCGGCGTTCCTGTTCCAGTTCGGCACCGGTCCCATCCGCGGGTTTGCGATGACGCTGACCATCGGCCTCTTGTCCAACGTCTTCACGGCATACTTCGTTTCGCGCACCCTGTTCGAGCTGACCCTGTCACGCCGCCAGGTCGCGAAGCTTTCGATTTAGTCATATGGCCATCTTCGATAACGCAAACTACGACTTCATCAAGTGGCGCTGGCACGCGATTGCGCTGTCGACGCTCGTCATCGTTGCCGGCCTCGGCTACGGCATCTCGAGGGGCATACCGCTCGGCATCGATTTCTCGGGTGGCACCATCGTCGTGGTGAAGTTCGAGCAGCCGGTGTCGGTGGACCAGGTGCGCACCGCGCTTGCGGCCGGCATGTCGGGTGAGAACGTCATCCAGAGCTACGGTGACGAATCCAACAATGAAATCCTGATTCGCGTGCCGCAGCTGGTGGAGGAAGAGGGCGCCGCGCTCGAGCAGAACGCCCGGGCGATCGTCGATTCGATCACCAAGGCCAACCTCGGCAAGTTCGAGGTCCGCAGCCAGGAAATTGTCGGCCCCGTGATTGGCGCCGACCTGCAGCGCAAGGGCATCTACGCCACGCTCGCGTCGATTCTCGGCATCACCATCTACATCGGCCTGCGGTTCCGCTTTGCGTTTGCGATTGGCGCGATTGCCGCGACCCTCCACGACATTTTGGTCACGCTGGCGTTCCTGTTCTTCTTCAACTACGACCTGTCGCTGAACATCGTGGCCGCCATTTTGACCATCACTGGCTACTCGGTGAACGACACCATCGTGATCTTCGACCGCGTGCGCGAGAACCTGAAGAACAAGCGCCGTGACTCGCTCGATTCGGTGGTGAACCTGAGCGTCAACCAGACGCTCAGCCGCACCATCATCACTGCCGGTACGACCTTCCTGTCGGTGCTCGCGCTCTACCTGTTCGGCGGCGAAGTGCTGGAAGGGTTCGCGTTCACGATGCTGGTCGGCATCATCAGCGGCACCTACTCGACCATTTTCATCGCGGCCGCGATTGCGACCGTGCTGAGCGGCAAGCAGGCCAAGGCCCGCGCTGCCGGCACCCGCAAGGCGTCGTAGCACCCGCGCGTGGATCTGTTTTCGGCCGCGCTGCTTGGCGTCGTTCAGGGACTCACCGAGTTCCTGCCGGTGTCCAGTTCCGGCCACCTGATCCTGGCGCGGGCGTTTTTCGGCTGGGACCCCGGGCGCTACGGCATTGCGTTCGATGCAGCGTGTCACGTCGGCACCTTGCTGGCGGTGGTCGCCTACTTCCGCAGTGACGTGGGCCAGTTAATTGCCGCCGCACCCGGTGCGCTGAGCGGCCGCGACGGCGAATGGGAACGGCTTGGGCGGCTGATTATCGTCGGGACCATTCCAATTGTGATCGTGGGCGGCCTGTTCGGCGACGTGATCGAGGCGCGGGTGCGCACGCCGCTGGTGGTGGCGGTAAATCTCATCATCGGGGGCTTTGGGTTGATCTGGGTCGAGCGGATTGGGCGCCAGGTGCGCGAGGCGCGTTCGCTCGGTTACGGCGAGGCGCTCGCGATTGGCATTGCGCAGGCCGCGGCATTGGCGCCCGGGCTGTCACGCTCTGGCGCGACCCTGACCGTCAGCATGTATCAGGGGCTGCGCCGCGATTCGGCCGCCCGCTTCGTGTTCCTGATGAGCCTGCCGGCGGTGTTTGCCGTGGCGGTCAAGGAAACCTACGAGCTCTCGAAGGTCGGCATGGCGGGCATTCCGGTGACCCTGATGGCCGTTGGCCTGGTGGTCTCAGCCCTCGTCGGATATCTCACCGTGAAGTATTTTCTGCGGTATCTTGCGGGGCACTCGCTGGCGGTGTTTGCGTATTATCGGTTTGCGCTGGCGGCGGTCACCTTCGCGTGGCTGTTGTCGCGGGCGGTCTAGGTGATGATGCAGTGGCTGCGCCGGAGTTTTTTGGCCGGCCTCGTCGTGACGGTGCCGTTGTTCATCACGGTGGTCACGCTGGTCTGGCTGTTCCGTTTCATCGACGGGGTGGCGACGCCGCTGTCGACGAGCCTCCTCGGGCGCGAGGTGCCCGGGCTGGGTGTGCTGATCACGGCGGCCGTGATCCTGCTGGCCGGGGCGCTGGCGACCAACGTGTTGGGCCGGCGGATTCTGCGGCGCGGCGAAATGTGGCTGTTGAACGTGCCGCTGTTCAAGACCGTTTATGCGCCGGTCAAGCAGTTGGTGACGGCTTTCTCGCCCGATAGCGAAACGGGCTTCAAGAAGGTCGTGATCGTGGACGATTCGCGGGGGGGCCTGGTGATGGGCTTCCTGACGCGCGAGTTCACGTTGGATCGGGGCAAGGGACCTGAAGCGCTGATGGCGGTGTATGTGCCGACCAACCACCTATATCTCGGTGATGTGGTGGTCTATCCGCGCAGCCAGGCGTCCTTTCCCGACTTGTCGGTTGAAGACGGCGTGCGAATTTTCTTAACCGGCGGCATGGCGCTGCCCCCGCGGATCAGTACGAGGACAGGACACGATGGTAATGAGACTTCTCGATAAGGTCGGCCGGCTACTGAGTGTGGTTTCGTTGGTGGTGGGGATGACGGTGCTGACGGCACCGGTGTTGTTGGCGGGACAGCCCGAGTCGGCGGCCGATGCCGCGCACCATCGGCCGGGCGGCGAAGTCAACATCCAGCTGCCCGATCTCAATCAGGGCGACTTCCTTGGCATGACCGGCCACCAGATCCTGCTGTCGGGGCTGGTCGTCTGCGTGCTCGGCCTGCTGTTCGGCCTCTGGACCTACACGGCCGTGAAGAACCTGCCGGTCCATAAGTCGATGGCCGATGTCTCGGCGATCATTTACGAGACCTGCAAGGCGTACCTGATTCAGCAGGGCAAGTTCCTGCTGATCCTCGAGTTGTTCATCGGCGCCGTCATGATTGCGTATTTCTGGCTCACCGGTCTCGAGCCGGGACGCATCGCCATCGTCATCATCTTCAGCCTGATCGGCATTGCCGGCAGCTACGGCGTGGCGTGGTACGGCATCCGCATCAACACGCTGGCCAACTCGCGCACGGCGTTCGCCAGCCTGGCCGGCAAGGCGTTTCCGGTGTGCGACATCCCGCTGCGTTCGGGCATGAGCGTCGGCATGATGCTGATCTCGGTCGAGCTGCTGTTCATGCTGGCCATCCTGCTGTTCATTCCCGGTGAGTATGCCGGCGCCTGCTTCCTCGGCATTGCGATCGGCGAGTCGCTCGGCGCTTCAGCGTTGCGCATTGCCGGCGGCATCTTCACCAAGATTGCCGACATCGGCTCGGACCTGATGAAGGTGGTCTTCAAGATCAAGGAAGACGACGCGCGCAACCCGGGCGTGATTGCCGACTGCACGGGCGACAACGCCGGCGACTCGGTCGGCCCGACCGCCGACGGCTTCGA
>JANMUX010000146.1:0-4475 GCA_031392125.1 Acidobacteriota bacterium
GTCAAGAAAATCACAGTTTGGGATGACCAGGGACAGTCCCCAATTCACCCAAACTGTGATTTTCTTGACCTGACCCCATGACTGATTTCGCCTTGGTGCTCACAACGTGGCCGCTCGATGTCGACGCGGATGCCTTCGCCAGGACGCTTGTCGACGAGCGCCTGGCCGCCTGTGTCAGCGTCCTGCCGCCCATGCAGTCAACCTACCGGTGGAAGGGCGTAGTGGAACTCGCGTCGGAGCGGCAGGTTCTCATCAAGACAAAGGCCGCCAACGTGGCGGCCCTTGAGACGCGCGTGAAAGAGCTACATCCCTACGAGGTGCCCGAATTTCTCGTCCTGGCCATCGACACAGGCAGTCCCGCGTATCTGTCGTGGCTGATCGAGAGCGTCGGGCCGTCGGGCACCTAGCCGAGAGCCTGCGCGAGATCGGCCTGCAGGTCCTCGACGTCCTCGATGCCGACCGAGATGCGGATCAGTCCGTCGGTGATGCCGAGCGCGGCGCGCCGGTCGGGCGGCACCGAGGCGTGTGTCATGATCGCGGGGTGCGAGATCAGCGTCTCGACGCCGCCGAGGCTTTCTGCCAGCGCCATGAGCTTGAGGTTGTTCAGCACCGCCCTGGCGGCATCGAGCGAGCCGACGTCGAACGAGATCAGCCCGCCAAACCCGCGCATCTGTCGCTTGGCCAGCGCATGATGCGGGTGTGACGCGAGACCGGGATAGATGGTCCGCTGCACCTTGGGGTGCCCGGCGAGGAAGTCGGCGATCACCTGCGCGTTGCTGTTGGTCCGCTCCATGCGGACGGTCAGCGTCTTGGTGCCGCGCAGGATCAACCACGAATCCATCGGCCCCAGGATTGCGCCGGCGGCGTTCTGCACGAACTTGAACCAGTCGACGTCGTCCTGGTGCTTGAGAATGACGACTCCGCCCACGCTGTCGCTGTGGCCGTTCAGGAACTTGGTGGTGCTGTGCAGCACCATGTCGGCGCCGAGCGTCAGCGGTCGCTGGAGATAAGGACTGGCAAAGGTGTTGTCGACGATCACCCGCACGTTCTTCGCGTGCGCGATTTCGCTCACCGCCGCGATGTCGGTGATCGACAGCATGGGGTTGGTCGGCGTTTCAATGAACAGGTACTTGGTGTTCGACTTGATCGCCGGCCCGATCAGCTCGGGCTTCGAGGTGTCAACGTAGGTGAAGTCGAGGCCGAACTTGCGGCGCACCCGCTCGAACAACCGGAAGGTGCCGCCATACGTGTTGTCGCTGACCAGCACGTGGTCGCCCGACTCGAGGCGCGTCAGCACCGCATCGATTGCCGCCATGCCCGAGGCAAACGCAAACGCCGCTTCGCCCGCTTCGATGGCGGCGATGTTCCGCTCGAGCGCCATGCGGGTGGGATTCTGGGTGCGGCCGTACTCGAAGCCGGCGTGCGGCTGGCCGAGGCCGTCCTGCACATATGTCGAGGTCTGGTAAATCGGCGTGATGATCGCGCCGGTGGCCGGGTCAGGTTCCTGACCGGCATGAATGCAGATGGTGCTGAAGCGAGCGGTGTCGGTCAGTTTCATGGGAATGAGTTCGCAGGCTGAGCCAGTGTCCCTTAACCATACTCTGGTATGATTTTCGCGCGCAATTGCTGCGCGCCGCCCGGCGCTGCGGCGCCAACGCGCCCCATGAATGCTCCTGTCCGTCCTGCCGCAATGCTGCCCGGTGCCCCGCCGTCGCGCTGGCGCGTGTGGCGCACATGGCTGTTGCGAACCTTCCCCGGTCGTGCGCTGGTGCTCGGCCTTGCGATCAAGGTGGTCACGTGGCCGCTGGGGTTCATCATCGTCCTGCCGTCCGCGATCGATGCCATCGACATGGTCGGCAGCCTGGCGCTGCTGTTCGGGCTGGCCTATGGCCTGACCCGTCTCACCGTGTGGGCCAAGCGCCGGCTATTGTGGCGGGTTCGCCGCAAGCTGATCCTGTCGTACGTGTTCGTCGGCATGGTGCCGGCCCTGCTGGTGATCACGTTCTTCCTGCTCGCCGGGCTGATCCTGTTGTTCAACGTCAGCTCCTACCTGGTGCAGTCGCGCGTGCGATCGCTGACCGACCAGGCCCGGTTCCTGGCGCAGACCGCTCAACTCGAAGTGCAGCGCAGCGTGACCGCCGCCAACGTCGGCGAGGCGCTCGAGCGGCGGCAATCGAGTACCGAAACGCGCTATCCCTATCTGTCGCTTGCGGTCGTCCCGGTTTCCGGCCTCACCTGCAAGGTTGATGCGGCCAGCGCCGCGCGCCTTCCACAGACGCTGCCGGCCGCCTTGCCGATCGCCGCTGGCACGTGGGCGCACCTCGACGTGCCGCCGGCGTTGCCGAAGTGGATCCCGTGCGAGGGTTTCGCGGGCATTGTCGCCTTCGACGTCCCCCCGAGCGGCGCCGACGGCGATGACGGCGGCACGCGCCTGGTGATGCGCGCGGTGGCGCTGCCAGAAGTCGCCAGCCCAACGTGGGGTGTCGTGCTCGACATGCCGCTCTCGATGGCGATTGAGCAGCGCATTTTCGACGAGACCGGCATTCGCATGGGCGAGATCGCCGCCGAGCTGGACGAGGGACGCAAGCCCGCGCTCGGCCGCGCGTTCGAGAACCGGCCGCCGGATCCGCAGAACACGCCGATGCTGTCGCTGTCGACGCAGCGATGGGTCGCGTTCCTCGACTTTGCTGACTGGACGACCGGCAACCCCGAAAGCGCGTCGGTGGCCATCCTGATCAACGTCTGGGAAATCTACAACCGCCTCTCGGTCGTGTCTCAGGCCGGCGCGGTCGGCAGCATGACCTTTGGCCAGATCCTGTTGTTGATCCTGGCCGTGATTGGCACCTTGTTCCTGATCATCCAGTTGGTGGCGCTGGTGATCGGCTTCGTACTGGCGCGACAGATTACCGGCGCGGTGCACGACCTGTTCACCGGCACCCAGCACGTGCGGGCGGGAGATTTCGGCCACCAGATCCCGGTTCGCGCGCGCGACCAGTTGGGCGAGCTGGCTGAATCGTTCAACCTGATGACCGGCGAAGTGACGACCCTGCTTGGCGAGATGGCCGAGAAGGGGCGCATGGAGCAGGAGATGTTCGCGGCGCGGGCGATTCAGCAGAAGCTGCTGCCAAGCGGTCCGCTGCGCGTGACCGGGCTGGCGATGTCGGCTTTTTGTGAACCCGCGCGCGAAGTGGCCGGGGACTACTACGACTTCCTGCCGATTACCGACACCATGACCGGCGTCTTGATCGCCGATGTCGCCGGCAAGGGCCTGGCCGCGGGCCTCTACATGGCCCAGCTCAAGGTGATTGTCCAGTCGCTGGCGCGCCTGCATCACGAGCCGAAAGAGTTCTTGTCGGCGGTGAACAAGGTGGTCTCGGCCAATCTCGACGCTGCCAGCTTCATTACCATGACCTACGGCGTCATCGACGTCGAACGCCGCGAGATGACGTTCGCACGGGCCGGCCATTGCCCGCTGATCCATGTGCCTGGCGATCAGCCCCCTGGCCGCCGCAAGGCGCGGCTACTGGTCCCCGATGGCCTGGTGGTCGGCCTGCAGATCGATGACGGCACTTTGTTCGACAGCCTGCTGCAGGAGCAGACCATCAGCCTGGCGCCCGGCGACCTGGTGGTCTGGTTCACCGACGGCATTTCCGAGACCATGAACGAGGCGTTCGACTGCTTCGGCGAGGAACGCCTGGCGCAGGTGGTGGAGCAGTACGCACACCTGCCGTTCGATCAGTTGCGGTCGTACATCCTCGCCGAACTGCGCGCCTTTGCCAGCGGCGCCGATCAGCACGACGACATGACCATGATCCTGATGAAGATCGAGTTTCCGGCGTGATGGAAAACAGCCTGACCGTCATCTTCCGCACGCAGTCGGACATCGAGGCGAACGTGATCGAAGCGCTGCTCGACAGCCACGGCGTCGAGACCATGCGGACCGCCGGCCCGACGCCAGGCCTGTTCCCGTTCTCGCTCAACCCGCTTGGCGAAACCGCGATCTCGGTGCGCGAGGGCGATGCCGCCGAAGCGGTGCGGTTTATCGACGGTCATCGCGAACAGGTCGGTGGCGGCATCGTGGTAACGCTGCCGCAGGCGTTCGATGCGCTCGAGGCGAGGGTTGGCTATCGCTTCCGCGATCGCGGCTTGCTCGAGCACGCCTTGACCCACAGGTCGAAGGCGCACGAAGACCCGAGCGGCGGCGTCAGCGACAACGAGTCGCTCGAGTTTCTCGGCGATGCGGTGCTGGGCCTGGTGGTGTCGGAAGCGCTGTTCCGCGCGTTCCCCCGCTATTCCGAAGGGCATAAATCAAAGATCAAGGCCAACCTCGTGTCGACCGCCGCGCTTGCCGAGATGGCCGAGATCATGGGGCTGGGCGATCACATGATCCTGGGCCGCGGCGAAGAGAAGACCGGCGGCCGCCACAAGCAGGCGCTGCTGGCCGACACCTGCGAAGCGCTGATCGCGGCCATCTA
>JANMUX010000162.1:0-5491 GCA_031392125.1 Acidobacteriota bacterium
CCGGTCTACCTGTCGTCGAAGAACACCATTCTCAAGGTCTACGACGGCACGTTCAAGAACACGTTCGAGCGCGTCTACAACGCCGAGTTCAAGCCGCAGTTCGAGTCGAAGGGCCTGACCTACGAGCACCGGCTGATCGACGACATGGTGGCGTCGAACCTGAAGTGGAACGGCGGCTACCTGTGGGCCTGCAAGAACTACGACGGCGACGTCCAGTCCGACACCGTGGCACAGGGATACGGCTCACTCGGCCTGATGACCTCGGTGCTGATGTCGCCCGACGGCAAGGCGGTTGAAGCCGAAGCCGCGCACGGCACCGTGACTCGGCATTACCGCATGCATCAGCAGGGCAAGCCGACCTCGACCAACCCGATCGCGTCGATCTACGCCTGGACGCGTGGGCTGCAGTACCGTGGCCGCTTCGACGGCACGCCCGAGGTGGTGGCTTTCGCCGACAAGATTGAAAAGGTCTGCGTCGATGTCGTCGAGTCAGGCCGGATGACGAAGGATCTGGCCATCCTGATCCGGCCGGACCATCCCTATCTCACGACCGAAGAGTTCCTCGCCGCCGTCGACTCCGAACTTCGCGCGCGTATGTAGCCGCTGAGCTTGCCGAGGCGGAACGCCCGTTCCGCCTCGTGCATGGCCTCACCTTTGCAGTCTCCTCGTTGGCTGAATTGCGCCATTCAAAAGGGGTATCTGCATGTCGAAAGTACGGCTCTCAGTAGGAATTTTCGCCCTCGCGCTGCTCACGGCCGGCCCGAGCGTCGGCACCGCCACGGCCGGGCCCACCTCCGCCAAGGCTACGGTCGACGGGCAGGCCACCGCTATCAAGGACGGCTGGCTCGTCACTAAGCTGCACTCGCTCTTCGTGCCTGAAGATGCCCTGAGCGGCAGCAACATCGACGTTGACGTCAAGGCCGGCATGGTCACGTTGCAGGGCACGGTGCCCAACGCCGCTGCGCGCGCGCGAGCGATCGCCATTGCCAAGGGCGCCGATGGCGTCAAAGGCGTGACCGATCAGATGCGCATTGCGATCGACCCATCGTCGATGGATCGCTCCATGGACAAAGCGGCCGGCAAGATGGACAGGGCCGCCGACAAGGCCGAGCGCAAGGCCGACCGGGCCGAGGACAAGGCTGACCGCGCGGCCGACAAGACTGTTGTCGCCGGCAAAAAGACCGGCCGGGCGGTTGACGATGGCTGGATCAAGTCGAAGATCTACGCGCAGTACATGGCGGACTGGAACACTGTGCTCAATGACAGCGACATCGATGTCGATGTCGACAACGGCGTGGTGTCCCTCAGCGGTACCGTGAAGACGGCCGCCGCCCGCGCCAAGGCAGTTTCGATTGCCAAGGCCACCGACGGCGTCAAGAGCGTGAAGGACACGCTGAAGGTCGCCGCCACGTATTAGCGCACACGGGCCGCGCCGGGAGGCCGCTAGGTTTCCCGGCGTGGTGCCGGAATGACCCGTCTTGACATACATTGGTCGGCGGAGCCGCCAATGACCCGTTCGTCCCGATTCCTTCCCGCCCTCATCCTTCTCAGCTCGCTATTGTTGTGCACCGCGGCGTGGGCGCAGCAAGACGAGCGGGCACGCACGCTCGCACTGCAGGTTGAGCGAATCTTCAAGGCGAACGAGTTCGCATTACCGCGCTTCGGCCCGGCGCGTTGGCTCGACGACGGCACCGCTTACACTACGGTTGAACGGGCACCCGGTGCTGACGGCACCTGGGACATCGTCCGTTACGACGCGGCGACCGGGTCGCGCACCATACTGGTCGCCGGCTCGCGCCTTGTGCCTGTCGCGAAATCACCCACTTCCGAGCCCACCAGGGAAGCTTCTCCGCTGGCGGCTCTCTCCATCGCCGACTACGTGTGGTCAGACGATGGCACGCGGTTGCTGGTGTTTACCAATACGCAGAAAGTCTGGCGCCAGAACACGCGTGGTGATTACTGGGTGCTCGATCTCAAGAGTGACGCGCTCAGGCAACTGGGCAGCGGCGCGCCGCCTTCGTCCCTGATGTTCGCGAAGTTCTCGCCCGATGCGACCCGTGTCGGCTACGTGCGTGGCAACAACATCTACGTGGAGCGGCTGCAGGACGGCCGCATCACGCAGCTCACGCACGACGGGTCCGAGACCATCATCAACGGCACCTCGGACTGGGTGTACGAGGAAGAGTTCGGCGTTCGCGACGGCTTCCGCTGGAGCCCCGACGGCCGCTCGCTGGCCTATTGGCAGTTCGACAGTTCAGGCGTCGGTATCTTCTCGCTGATCAACAACACCGACGGCATTTACCCCACCATCACGAAGATCCCATATCCGAAGGCCGGGACGACCAATTCAGCGGTGCGGGTTGGCGTGGTCAGCGCCGAAGGCGGCGCCACGCGCTGGATCAAGACCGAAGGCGACCCGCGTAATACCTATCTCGCACGCATCGGCTGGATTGACGCCAACACGGTGTCGATTCAGCAGCTCAATCGGCAACAGAACCGCAACGATTTCCTGACTGCCGACATCAAGAGCGGCGCGGTGAAACGCGTGTTCCGAGACGAGTCGACAAGCTGGGTCGACATCGTTGAAGAGGTGCCATGGATTGACGGCGGTCGCACGTTCTTGTGGATGAGCGAGCGTGATGGCTGGCAGCACGTCTTCCGGGTCCCGCGCGAGGGCGGCGACGGCCAGTTAATCACCAAGTTCGACGCCGACGTCACTGACATTGCCGGCTTCGACGAAAAGAACGGGTACCTGTACTTCCGCGCCTCGCCCGACAACGCGGGCCAGCGTTACCTGTATCGTTCGAAACTCGATGGCAGCGGTGCCCCCGAGCGCGTGACTCCGACCACCCAGCCCGGCACTCACCGCTACGATGTCGCGCCCGGCGGCAAGCTGGCGTTCCACACCTACTCGCAGTTCGACCGGCCGCCGGTCACCGACGTCATCGAGTTGCCCTCACACAAGACGCTGCGGGTGCTCACCGATCCTTCGGGGGTCATGGCGAAACTGCAGCCGGTGTTGAAGCCGGCGGTCGAGTTCTTCAAGATTGAGATCGCCCAGGGCGTCGTGCTCGACGGATACATGCTGAAGCCATCGACCTTCGATGCGACCAAGTCCTATCCGGTGATCTCGCACGTCTACGGCGAGCCCGCCGGACAAACCGTCAACGACGCGTGGGGCGGCGGCGGCATGTTGTTCCATCGCGCCCTGGCCGAAGCCGGCTACATCGTGCTGAGCGTGGACAACCGCGGCACCCCGGCGCCACGCGGCGCCCAGTGGCGCAAGGTGGTGTACGGCACGGTCGGCGATCTCTCGTCGCGCGACCAGGCGGCGGCCATCCGCGCGCTCACTGAGAAGTATCCCTATCTGGATCGCACGCGCATCGGCGTGTGGGGATGGAGCGGCGGCGGCACCAATACCTTGAACGCCATGTTCCGCTTCCCTGACCTATACCAAGTGGGCGTCGCGGTCGCGCCAGTGCCGGATCAGAAGCTCTACGACACGATTTACCAGGAGCGCTACATGGGCCTGCCGCAGGAGAACGTGGAGGGCTATCGTATCGGCTCGGCGATCAACTTCGCCGAAGGCTTGAAGGGAAAGCTACTGCTGGTCCACGGCTCAGGCGATGACAACGTGCACTCGCAAGGCACCGAGAAGCTGATCAATCGGCTAATCGAACTGGGCAAGCCGTTCGACTCGATGATCTACCCGAACCGCAGCCACAGTATTTCGGAAGGGCCGGGTACGACAGCTCACGTTTACCAGCTCATCGCGCGCTACTTCCTGCAGCACTTGCCCCCCGGCGCCAGGTAGCGATTAGCGGTCCGGCAAGCTGCGGAGGATCAGCTCGACGGTTTGCTGCGGCACGTCCCAATGGGGAAAGTGTCCGCAGCGATCGAACCAGTGCAGCCGCGCATCGGGAAAAAGCCCGACTGCGCGCGCGGCCTGGCGCTGCAAGCACACCCGATCGCGCCGGCCCCAGCCTATGACCAGCGGTCGCGCGACTGATCCGGCCGGAGCGCCGAGCTGTTCTTCCCCGTAGGCGAGCTGATAGAGCAGTTCGTCGAACGCCGTCGAGCGAATGTAGCTGCGCAGCTCGTCAAGAACTACGCCCGGTGGCAGGCGCCACGGCCGTGGCGAGAACTGCGACAGCAACAAGGTTCGCCCGACGCTGCTGTTCGCAATCGCCGGCAACAGCGGCTGCAGCCGGCGCACGAGCCGGATCGATGCCCAGATCGAGGCGAAGAAGGCATGCCGTTCCCACCCGCGCCAAAAGCCTCCAGGATTGAGCGACACCACGCCGCCCAGCACGCCGCCGCGGCGCACCAGCTCCAGCACGAGCCGCGCGCCCATCGAACTACCGACGGCATCGATGCCGAGCAGGCCCTGTTCGCGCAAATAGCGCGTGAGCGCATCGGCGAGCGTGGCGATTGAGGTCAGCCCATCAAGGCGCGGGGTGTCACCATGGCCCGGCAAGTCGATGGCAATAACCTCGCGTGCTTGCGAGAGTCCGTCCAGTATCGGCGTCCACGAGCGCCAGTTGCCACCGAGGCCATGCACCAGCAATAAGGGAGATCCCTTACCGCGGCGAATGCCGTGCATCGCCGGTGGACGTTCGCTGTCGATCATGGCGCTGACTCAGTCTTCATGCGTAATGCCGTGCACCGCCTATGCCAGCGTCAGCCCGGCCCGACGGCCGGAAAATTAATTACCACGGCCGAGCATCTCGTGGCCCTCGCGTTGCAAGGCAAGGGAGAACGGATCAATCCATGGTTCGTTGACACAAAGGAATTTCATGTCACATCGGTTCATCACTGCCCTGATTGCGCTTGCGGTTTCAAGTTCAGGCCTGCTCGGTGCACAGGCGCGCCAGCTCGAGTTGCCCGCCAGCTTCACCGCGTTCGCCGTCAGCACCGGCGGCATTCGCTCATCGGCGGTTGCCAGCCAGGTCGAGTTCACCATTGATCGCTGGTCAACTACGGCTGAGTCGCAGCGGTTGCTGGCCCTGCTGAAGGACAAGGGGCCCGAGCAGCTGATCGAGGCGCTGCGCGATGTGAAGAGCGTGGGCACAATTCGCACCCCCGGCAATCTCGCATACGACCTCCGGTTTGCCTATTCCGAACCGGGTGCCGACGGCGGCCAGCGCATCGTGCTGGCCACCGATCGCCCCATCTCGTTCTGGGAAGCGGTCAACCGTCCGCGGGTCAGCGACTATCCCTTCACGTTCATCGAACTGCGCCTCAACGGTGATGGTGGCGGTGAAGGCAAGCTGGCCCTGGCCACCAAGATTAACGTGAGCAAGGACGGCAAGATGATCGAACTCGAGAACTACGACGCGCAGCCGATCTCGCTCAACGAGGTTCGCCGCCGGTCCAAGTAACCCGGGCTGAGGCCCAAAGAGAGTCACAAGCGCCAGGGAGCTCACAATGATTCACGTCACGAAAAGTGTCACGCTCATGAAACCCCGAGCCGAGGTCTACCAGTTCTGGC
>JANMUX010000407.1:0-7488 GCA_031392125.1 Acidobacteriota bacterium
TCGAAGTGGTAGTGCGATTTGACGACCCAGCGAATCGGCTTGGGCGTAATCGCCTTCAACTCTTCGCGCAGCGCCCACGCACCACCCGGTGAGACTTGCGAGTCGACGACCAGCACGTCACGGTCGCCCTCGATGATGGTGGCGTTCGACATCACCACCAGGCTGCCGGTGCCCACGGCGTGATACACGCCTTCTGCCACCTTGTTGAAGGTCCACGCCGGTGCCTTGTAGTTAGTACCCGGTGGACGGGTCTCGCCCGGCGAGCCTTGCCGAGCCGCCACCGGTGCCAGGGCCAGGGCGACGGCACCGACGGCGACGATCGTGAGCAGCAGCAGGGGGCGCTGTCGTGTCATGGTGCCGGGGATTCTAGCGCAGTTCGGCTAGTTCCCCGGCGACCGCGTTACCGCCGCTAGAACCGGATACCCACCGAGAAGTTGAACTCACGGGGCATCTGGAAATCGCCCGTGCCGGTCGCGCGTCCGTATTCGGGACCGAGGTCGTAGTTCACCCCGACACGCGGCGTCGTCGTAAACGGGTTGAACAGCTCGTACCTTGTGTCGTTGGTCCGGGTCAGGATTGTTTCATTGCCGCTGACTTGCCCCGCCTGGTTGAACGCGTTGGACAGCACGCCGCGGAAGAACACATCCATCCGCCCGGCGGTCCGCAAGGTCCACGACAGCGACACGTCGGTCCGCCACACGTCGTCGTAACGCTGCTCGCCGCGGGGACCAAAGTAATAGGTCACGGTTGAAGGGGCCGACTGGTAGCCGGGATTGGTGACGTAGTTGCGCGGGTCGATGGTGCCGTCGGCGCTCGAGGCGTCCGACGAGTCCCAGCGCTCGAGCAAGCCCAGGTCGAAGCGCCCGATCGAGGCAGGTGCCGGCAACCGGTACTGGGCCCAGCCGCGCATCTTATTGCGTTGGTCGCCTGGGTTGTAGCCGGTGGGGAAGCTCCACGATTCCTGCTTGTATTCGGGCTGATCGTTGCCGGTGAAGCGGATCGGTCCGCTGCCCTCGTCTTCACCCGTGAAGTTACCGTTCTGCCACGAGAGCGTGTAGTTGCCGCCGAACTGCCAGTCGGCCAGCCGGTAGTTGGCTTGCGCGACGACCCCCTTGTAGGTGCGATTGGCGAGGCTGGTGTTGCGCACTACCGTCAGGTCGTAGACACGGCCGGTCGGGTCGGTCACCTTGCCCGTTGACGGATCGCGGAAGTCGCCATAGAAGTCGGCGAACACCTTGTGGACATAGTCGACCCGCAGGCTGCCGCGGTTGCCCAGTTGGCGCGAGAGGCCGGCCATCCATTCATTCGAGTTGGGCGCCACCAGGCCGCTGTCGACGCTGACCGTGACGCCGGGAATGCTCGGAGCGTTGCGGGTCGCGCGCGAGGTCCCGCCATTGGCGAAGAACCAATTAAAGAGAATAGGCAGTGCCTGTTCCGAAGTAAGCAGTGGCTGCGTAGGGTCGGTGTTGATGGCCGGGCCTTGGTAGAAATAACTGAACGTCGCTGTGCGGCCGCCCGCCGAGCCGGCATCCACGATGGCGGTGCTGACGCCGGTCACGTAGCGGGCAAAGCCTGCGTTGGCCATCCACTTGCCGTCGCCGGCGATATCCCAGGTCGCGCCGAGCCGCGGGCTGAACGCGGCATCCTTCACGACCGGTGTTCCGGCCTGGTCTTTCGAACGATTCCGATCGTACCGCAGCCCGAGGCTGACGCTCAGCGCCTCGTTGAGCCGCCAGGTGTCGTTGGCGAAGAACGACTGCGTGCGGATGTCATTCCCGACGCTCGGTGCCACCAGCGGGAGATGCTCGACGTAGGTCGTGTTGTCGCTCAGGAACACCGGATAGATGTTCTGGCCCTGGATGACCGTGCGCGTGGCCTGCACGCGGTACGAACTGCCAGACTGGAAGTTGTCGTTCTTGCGCGTCTCCTGGTACAGATCGACACCGGCGACGATGTTGTGTGAGCCGGCTCGGTCGGTGGACAGGAAGTAGTTGGCTTTGACGGCCGTGTTCCAGTTGTTCCTGACTTCCAGTCCGCTGCCGCACACCTTGCAGAACGTTGGGGCGTTGAATCGCGCCTGGCCACGCGAGCGATCCCAGATCGGCGTGCCGTTCGGGAGGTCGATCTGCGAGCCACCGGTGCCGATGAAGTCCAACTCGCGGCGCGAATATTGGGCCTCGACGAACCAGGTGTTGGTCAGCACGCTGGTGAAATTGGCCGAGTAGAGATTCTCATCGTTCGCGCTGTCGTATAGTGACCGCGCATCCAGGATGGTGCCGAAGCTGTTGTTGGTGATGTCGGCGTGGCGCTTGGTGTAGGCGCCCCTGAAGGTGTTCTTCGCGTTGAGTGTCCACGTCAGTTTCCCTTCATAACGCTTTTCATCGTCAATTCGGGCGTAGTTGAACGCCGTGTAGTCGGTAGTGCGGTTGTCCTCGTTCTTCTCAAATCGGCCGGCGCCGAAATACCACAGCCGGTTCCTGACAATCGGCCCGCCCGCCGTGGCTTCGTACGTCGGCACCACCTGGTCGATATTTTCGTCGCCCGCGAACGGTGTCAATGCGCCCCACGCGTCGTTGACGAAGGAGGTGCGGAAGCTGCCCGAGAAGTCATTGCTGCCTGACTTGGTCACCATGTTGACCACGCCGCCCTGGAACCGGCCGTACTCGGCGGAGATGCTGCCGGTTGACACCTTGGTCTCCTGGATGGCGTCTTCGATGAAGACGTTGCGCGCCTGGCCGCGCAGGTTTTCATTTACGACGACCCCGTTGATCAGGAACAGGTTCTCGTAGGACATGGCTCCCGAGATCATGATGTTGCCGCCAGGACCGTTGTCGGTGACGCCGGGCGCCAGCAACACGGCCGAGTTGAGGGTGCGGCCGATTGGCAGCAACTCGAGGTTGGATGCTTTGTAGGTGCTGGCCACTGTGAGATTCGGGGCGATCTCTGCCGAGCTCGCGCTGGCACTGACTTGCACCGTCTCGGCGACGCCGCCGACTTTCAGCGACACATCTGCCCGGCGAGTTTCCGCAATCACGACCGCGACCTTCTCGAGCCGCGCAGCCTGGAATCCCGGCAGGTCGTAACTGACGTCGTAGGTCCCGGGTGGCAGGAACGGGATGATGTAATCGCCATTCGCCGACGAGACGGTCGTGCGCACGCCTTGCATGGCGGCAGACGCGGCCGTGATGGTCACGCCCGGCAGCGCGAGTCCATCCTGGTCGGTGACCTTGCCTTCGAGGCTGCCGGTTGGGTTGCCTTGGGCGAACGCGAAGGTGGAAAAAGCCAACACGATGAACGCGGAAATGGCCGTACGGGTAGCTGCAGACATGCGGTCAATCGTAGCACCGCGATGGCCTGTTCGGCAGCCGGCGCATGCTAGCATTCCCGGCCATGAAGCGATCTCTACGCCTCGCGTTCCTGACCGCGCTTAGCGTGTCTGCCTCGGTCGAAATGGCCGCCCAAAGCGGTCCCACGCGCATGCTGCGGTCGCCGGCGATCAGCGCGAGCCATGTCGCGTTTGGTTACGCGAACAACATCTGGGTGGCCGAGCGCGCCGGCGGCCAGGCCCGCCGCCTCACGAGCTTCCAGGGCCAGACCATCAACCCGAAATTCTCGCCCGACGGAACCACCATCGCCTTTAGCGGTGACTACGGCGGCAACGTGGACGTCTACACGGTGCCGGTCGAGGGGGGCGAGCCCAAGCGGCTCACATGGCACCCCGGCGCTGATACCGTGCAAGGCTGGACCGCCGATGGCGCGAGCGTGATGTTCGCGTCAGCACGCGCGACGTCGGCGCCAAACGCGACACCGCGCTTCTGGACGGTGCCGTCCACGGGCGGTGTCGAAGTGCCGCTGCCGCTGCCGCGCGGCTACCAGGGCAAGATCTCGCCCGATGGCCGACGCATCGCCTATCGCATGAACACCTCGTGGGATGAAGAACGCCGCAACTATCGCGGCGGGCAGAACCGCCCGGTGTGGATCGTCGACCTCAAGACCTTCGACTTGGTCTCGCCGCCGTGGACCGATTCGAAAGACGTCGACCCCGTGTGGCTGGGCGACACCGTGTTCTTCATCTCGGATCGCGATGGCATGGCCAATGTGTGGTCGTACGACACCGCGACCAAGGCGACGATGCAGCGAACGAAATTCATCGACTACGACGTCAAGTCGCTCGATGCCGGCGGCGGCATGGTGGTGTTCGAGCAGGCCGGGTGGCTGCACACCCTCGATCCCAAGAACGGCAAGCTCACGCAGCTGACGATCACCGCTGTGGGCGACTTTCCCTGGATGATGCCGCGGTTCGAGGACGTCACCAACCGCCTGACCAACCTTGGCCTGTCGGCGACCGGCAAGCGCGTGGTGGTCGAGGCGCGCGGCGAGATCTTCACCATTCCTGCCGAGAAGGGTGACGTGCGTAACATCACCAACTCCAGCGGGTCGGCCGAACGTCAGCCGGCGTGGTCGCCCGACGGTAAATGGATCTCGTACTTCAGCGACAAGTCTGGCGAGTACAAGCTGGTGATCGAGTCCCAAGAGGGCATCGCGCCGGCGCGCGAGATCGCCTTCGAGAAGGCATCGTTCTACTACACGCCGGCGTGGTCACCCGACTCGAAGAAGCTGCTCTACACCGACACCAACCTGAACGTGTGGGTCATGGACATCACCAGCGGCCAGGCGAAGATCGTTGGCAACGATCCGTGGATGGTGCCGCAGCGAACGCTGGCGCCGACCTGGAGCCCCGACTCGAAGTTCGTCGCGTTCGCCTCACGCCTCAATACGCTTTACCGCGCCATCATCATCTCCAACGTCGAGACCGGTGAGAAGACCCAGGTCACCGACGGCCTCGCCGACGCGATGTATCCCGTGTGGGATGCCAGCGGCAAATACCTCTGGTTTCTGGCCTCCACCGATTTCGGACTGGCGTCGCAGTGGCTTGACATGACGTCGTACGGCCGCCAGGAAACGTTTGCGCTCTACGTGGCCGTCCTGCGGAAGTCGGATCCGAGCCCGCTGCTGGCCGAAAGCGACGAAGAGCCGGTGGCGCCGAGCGCGCCCGAGCCCGCGGCTGCGGCGGCAAAGGTGCCCGTGACCGTGCAGATTGATTTCGACCGTATTCAGCAGCGCATTCTTGCGGTGCCCGGCGTGCCTTCACGGCAGTACTTGCAGGTCAAGGCGGGGACGGCCGGCACGGTGTTCTTTCTCGAGGCGCCGGCCAGCGCCGACGCCCGCGGCAACACGCTGCATCGCTACCGGCTGAGCGATCGCAAGGCCGAAGTGTTTCGCGCCGGGGTCGCCGAGTACGCCGTGAGCGCCGACGGCAAGAAGCTGGTGTATCGAACGCCTGCTCCCGTAGGCGGCCCGGGCACTGCGCCGTTGCCGAGCCAGAGTCAACCGGTCTACCTGGTGGATGCCGACAAAACGGTACCGGCCGCGACCCATGGACGCATCGACGTGACCCTGCGGATGCACCTGGACCCCAAGGCCGAGTTCACGCAGATCTTCAACGAGGGCTGGCGGCTGCAGCGCGACTACCTCTACGTGCCGAACATGCAGGGCACCAACTGGCCGCGCATGAAAGAGATGTATGGCAGCATGCTGCCGCACGTCGCTCATCGCGCTGATTTGAATTACCTGCTCGACAACATGGGCGCCGAGATTGCGATCGGCCATTCCTACGTGCGTGGCGGCGCCATGCCCGAAGTGCCGACCTCGCCCGGTGGATTATTGGGCGCCGACTTCAGCGTCGAGAACGGTCGCTACAAGATCACCCGGATCTACGACGGTGAGAGCTGGAATCCCGACTTGCGGGCGCCGCTCGCTGGTCCGGGCATCAACGTTGCCGTCGGCGACTACATCCTCGCCATCAACGGCGTCGAGCTGGCGGCGCCCGACAGCATTTACCGATTGCTCGATGGTTCCGCCAACCGGCAGACCGCACTCACGGTGAACGCACAACCGAACGTGCAGGGTGCGCGGCAGGTGACCGTGGTGCCGGTCGCCAACGAGCAAGGCCTGCGCACGCGCGCCTGGGTCGAAGAGAACCGCCGCTATGTCGACAAGCGTTCACGTGGCCAGCTGGCGTACGTCTACGTTCCGAACACCGGACAGGGCGGCTACGAGAGCTTCAACCGCTATTACTTCGCGCAACAGGACAAGCAGGGTGCCGTCATCGACGAGCGCTACAACGGCGGCGGTTCGGCGGCCGACTACATCATCGACGTACTGCAGCGGGACTTCGACGGCTACTTCAACAACGTGGCCGGCGATCGTCGTCCCTTCACCAGCCCCTCGGCCGGCATTTGGGGACCGAAGGTGATGATCGTCAACGAGATGGCGGGCTCGGGCGGCGACTTGATGCCGTACATGTTTCGCCACCGGAAGATCGGCCCGCTCGTTGGCAAGCGCACCTGGGGTGGACTCGTCCACACGGCCGACACGCCGGGGTTCATTGACGGCGGCACGATGATCGCGCCGCGTGGCGGGTTCTTCACGCGCGACGGTAAGTGGGCGGTCGAGAACGAAGGCACCGCGCCTGACATCGACGTGGAGAACTGGCCGAAAGAGGTGATTGCCGGCCGCGACCCGCAGCTCGAACGGGCGGTTGATGAAGCGCTGCGGTTGCTGAAAGAGAAGCCGGTCGATCGGCGAAGCACGGAGCCCGCGCCTCCCACCTGGGGTCGCCGTCCCGGAGGACAGGAATAGGTGCCAAGGGTGCCAAGGGTGCCTAGGGTGCCAAAGGGGATTGGTGCCGTGGCCCTGGTCTTCCTGCTGGTGGGCCCGCGTGCCGGTGCGCAGAGTAGCCAAATGCAGACGGACGAGACGAGTATTCGGCACGCACGGAGCCGATCGAACGCAGCCATAGCCAAGCACGATGTCGCGGGGATTACAGCGCACTGGATGTCCGACGTGCACATCGTTACGTCAACAAGCGCGCAAGGCACTGGTCGCGACGTCAACGGGCAGCGGATGACGGAGCAGTTCAAACGTCGTCCCGACACCGTGTACGTGCGCACGCCGGTGACGGTTGACGTCATGGCCCCATGGACGGTGGCATCTGAACGAGGGGAGTGGACCGGCCGTTGGACGGAGCCCGACGGCATCGTCGAGATCGGCGGCACCTACCTGGCACAGTGGCGCAGAGTCGCTGGTGTGTGGCTGATCCAGGCCGAGCTGTTCGTCCCCACGCACTGCCGCGGCTCGGCATACTGCGCCAAGCACCCCTGATCCGCGTCTTTCCTTCCTAGTCCCTGATCCCCGATCCCCGAATGCCGTGCTATACTCTGCAAGTCACTGCGCTTTCGTCCTCAGATTTCCTTGAGGACTACCACCCTTCGGTATTGCTAGCTCAGATGCGCGGCTCCCCCTAGAGGGCGCCTCACGCAAGGCGCCAAGTCCGGCGCGACAATCGTTGTAATCATCGGCCTGCTGTGTGCGGTTAGGGAACGCTCAGGCAATATCTGGAGTGCTTCGCTATGCCGTTCGTGTCTC
>JANMUX010000213.1:0-8437 GCA_031392125.1 Acidobacteriota bacterium
AGGCGACGTCATGAAGTGCCGTGAGCTGGCGGAATTTCTGATGGACTACGTGAGCGGAGAGCTCCCGGAAGAGAACCGCTCCCACTTCGAGTTCCACCTGACCCGCTGCCGCAACTGCCGCGAATACCTGGTGCAGTACGAAGGCTGCGTCAAGGCCGGCCGCATCGCGTGCGGCGAGATGAGCGACGAACTCCCCGCCGATGTGCCCGAAGACCTGGTCAGGGCGGTGCTCGCCGCGCGTAAGATCGAACCCACCAGCTAGCTTGGCCGTGGCGCCGAAGTCGGCGACCCGCACCAGTGCCGACAGACGCTGCCATCGACGTATCCTACAGACATGACGGTGCTGTTCTTGCAGTGGTTCCGGGTCGAGGCATAGCGTGGACTTCAAGGATTACTACACCACGCTGGGAATTGCGAAGACTGCTTCTGAGAAGGAGATCAAGCAAGCATTCCGCAAGCTCGCGCGCAAGTATCATCCCGACGTAAATCCCGGCGACAAGGGCGCGGAGGCCAAGTTCAAGGAAGTGAACGAAGCCAACGAGGTGCTAAGCGACCCGTCCAAACGGAAAAAGTACGACGAGCTGGGCGCGAACTGGCGCGCGTACGAGATCGCGCCACCGAACCCCGGCAGCCCGTTCGGGCGCGGCGCGGGAGCAGGTGGCCACTACACGATGTCGCAGGAAGACATGTCGGACATGTTTGGCGGCGACAGCCCGTTCTCTGATTTCTTCACGACCTTCTTCGGCGGCATGGGGGGCCAGGAGCCGTCTGGTGGCGGACGCAGCAATCGTGGTCGGCCGCGGATGCGCAAGGGGCAGGACGTTGAGCATCCCTTCGAACTGGATCTCGAGCAGGCCTTGCGCGGCAGCGTGCAACGCTTGCAGTTGCGTCACGACGGCGAAGCACGGTCGGTCGAGGTGCGCATTCCGCCGGGGGTCACCGATGGCTCGCGGGTGCGCGTGACCGGCGAAGGGGGCCGCGGTGCCGGCAGCGGACCGAGCGGCGACCTATACCTCCGCATTCAGCTGAAACCGCACCCTGTGTTCGAAGTCAAGGGACGCGACGTCTACACGAAGACACGCGTGCCGGTGACCACGGCGGTTCTCGGTGGTGAGGTCGACGTCGTGACGCCCGAGGCGAAGACGCTGCGGTTGAGGATTCCGGCCGGCACGCAGAGCGGGCAGCGTTTCCGCCTGCGTGCCCACGGCCTGCCAGCCGTCGGCAAGCCGGACGACCGCGGCGACCTGTACGCCAACGTTGATGTCGAGATCCCGAAGGCGCTTAGCGACGAAGAACGCACCTTGTATGAATCGCTGCGCGCCGCGCGGAACAGCGAAGCGAAGAGTGATGGACGAGGACGACCGACATGAATCTCAATAAGTTCACCGAAAAGGCCCAGGAGGCCGTGCTCGCGTCGCCGCCCTTGGCGTCGGAGTTGAACCACGCGCAAGTGGACCCCGAACACTTGCTGGTCACGCTCACCGAACAACAGAACGGCGTCGTCCCCAGCGTGCTGCGCCGCCTGAGCGCCGATCCGGCTGCTGTGGCCGGCGCGTTACGCGCCCACCTGGCGAAGCAGCCGAAGGCGCACGGCGGTTCCGAACCGCACCTCTCCCCTCGCCTGCGGGTCGCTTTCGACGCGGCCCAGGCTGAAGCCAAGGCGATGCAGGACGAGTACGTCAGCACCGAACACCTGCTGCTCGGCTTGTTGAACGAACGCGGCAAGTCAATCGCCGTCGAGCTGCTCACGGCGAATGGCGTCACTCGTGAGAAGGTGCTGGAGGCGCTCACGTCGGTGCGCGGCAGCCAGCGCGTCACTGACCAGAATCCCGAGGGCAAGTACGAAGCCCTGGAGAAGTATGGCCGCGACCTTACGGAGTTGGCGCGCAAGGGCAAGCTCGACCCGGTGATCGGCCGCGACGAGGAAGTGCGCCGCGTGATCCAGGTACTGTCGCGCCGTACCAAGAACAACCCCGTGTTGATCGGCGAGCCGGGCGTCGGCAAGACCGCGATTGTCGAAGGCCTGGCGCAGCGGATAATCCGCGGCGACGTCCCTGAAGGCCTCAAGGACAAACGCATCGTGACGCTCGATATGGGCGCGCTGATTGCGGGCGCGAAATACCGCGGCGAGTTCGAGGACCGTCTCAAGGCTGTGCTGAAAGAGGTCTCGGAGGCCGATGGCAAGATCGTGCTGTTCATCGATGAACTGCACACGGTGGTCGGCGCTGGTGCATCCGAGGGCTCGATGGATGCGTCAAACATGCTGAAGCCCATGCTGGCCCGCGGCGAGCTGCACACCATCGGCGCAACGACCCTCGACGAATACCGCAAGTACATCGAGAAGGATGCCGCGCTCGAACGCCGCTTTCAGCCGGTTACCGTCGGCGAACCAACCGTGGAAGACACCATCAGCATTCTGCGCGGCCTGCGTGAGCGCTACGAGATTCACCACGGCGTCAAGTTCAAGGATGCGGCGCTGGTGGCGGCTGCCGTGCTGTCGCAACGCTACATCGCCGATCGCTTCCTGCCCGACAAGGCCATCGATTTGATGGACGAGGCTGCCTCGAAGCTGCGCATGGAGATTGACTCGATGCCGGTGGAATTGGACGAGGTCCGCCGGCGCATCATGCAGCTCGAGATCGAGCGCGAGGCCCTTCGCAAAGAGAAGGACAAGGCGTCGCAGGAGCGGCTCGCGAAGCTGGAAAAAGATCTGGCCGACTTCAAGGAGCAGGACACGCAGCTGCGCTCACATTGGGAGCAGGAGAAGGCAGCGATTCAGACCGGTCGTCAGCTGAAGGAGCAACTCGAGCGGGTGCGGGTCGAGGTGGAACAGGCGCAACGTTCCGGCGATTACGCCGTTGCCTCGGAACTGCAGTACGGCCGGGTGCCCCAGCTCGAGGCGCAAATCAAGGAGCAAGAGACACGGCTGCAGGTCTTGCAACAAGCGAAGAGCATGCTCAAGGAAGATGTTGACGAAGAAGACATCGCTGAAGTCGTGGGCAAGTGGACGGGTATTCCGGTGAGTCGCTTGATGGAAGGCGAAGTGCAGAAGTTGCTCAAGATGGAGGATCGGCTGCACCAGCGCGTGGTCGGGCAAGACGAGGCGGTGATCTCGGTCTCGAATGCCATTCGCCGCGCACGCGCCGGTCTGCAGGACCCACAGCGCCCGCTCGGCAGCTTCATCTTTCTCGGTCCCACTGGCGTCGGCAAGACCGAGCTGGCCAGGGCGCTCGCCGAGTTCCTGTTTGACGATGAGCAGGCCATGGTCCGCATCGACATGTCGGAATACCAGGAAAAGCACACCGTTTCCCGAATGATCGGCGCGCCGCCCGGCTACGTGGGCTACGACGAGGCCGGGCAGCTTACCGAGGCCGTGCGCCGCCGGCCCTATGCCGTTGTGCTGTTCGACGAAGTCGAGAAGGCGCACCCGGAAGTGTTGAACGTCATGCTGCAGTTGCTCGACGACGGACGCCTCACCGACGGCAAGGGCCGCCTGGTGGACTTCACCAACACGGTCATCATCATGACGTCGAACTTGCGCGACCTCGACGCCTTGCGAAGTCACTTCCGGCCGGAGTTCATCAATCGCATCGACGACATCGTGTTCTTCCACTCACTCGACCGGGAACATATCAAGCTGATCGTTGACATCCAGTTGCGCGGCCTCTTGAAACGCCTGGCCGACCGCAAGATTCACATCACCCTGAGCGACGCAGCCAAGGACTTCCTGGTGCGCGAGGGGTATGATCCAGTTTATGGAGCCCGGCCGCTGAAACGGGCTCTGCAGCGGCTCTTGCTCGATCCCCTGGCGCTTCGCGTTCTCGATGGCGAGTTCCGCGACGGCGACACGGTGGTGGTCGACCTGGCCGCCGACAAGATCAGCTTTGCGAAAGGTCACGCCGTCCATGTCTAACTCGTCTACGCCTCCCGGCGGACCGTCGAAAGATCGGCGCCCGGTGTCTGCCCGGCCCACCGTCCTGTGGTGGGTGCTCGGCGGGCTCACCGTGCTCGCGCTCGGTCAGGCGTTCCTGCTGTCGCCGGCTGGACGGCAGATCTCCTACAGCGAGTTCAAAGGCCTGGTCCGCTCCGGCCAGGTGGCCGAAGTGGCCGTTGGCGACTCGATCATCCGCGGCACGCTCAAGAAGGCGGGCGACGACGGGGTCACGGCGTTCTCGACCACGCGCATCGCCGATCCCAAGCTGGTTGAAGAAATGGACGCGGCCAGCGTGAAGTATTCGGGCGAGTTGGTCAGCCGCTGGTTGCCCGAGGTCCTCGGCTGGGTGATCCCGCTCCTCTTATTGTTCGGACTGTGGACGTTCTTCTTCAAGCGTATGGGCGGCGCCGAAGGCGGCATCATGTCCTTCTCGCGCAGCAAGGCCAAGCTCATGGCCGAAGACGATGTGAAGACGACGTTTGCCGACGTGGCCGGCGTGGATGAGGCGGCGCAGGAACTGCGCGAGATCGTGGAGTTTCTGAAGACGCCCAAGAAGTACACCAACCTCGGTGGCAAAATCCCGAAGGGCGTGCTGCTGGTCGGCCCGCCGGGCACCGGCAAAACCTTGTTGGCACGCGCGGTGGCCGGCGAGGCGAAGGTCCCCTTCTTCAGCATGAGCGGCTCGGAGTTCGTCGAAATGTTCGTCGGCGTTGGCGCGGCGCGCGTGCGCGACATGTTCGCCCAGGCCGAAGCCAAGGCGCCCTGCATCGTGTTCATCGACGAACTCGACGCGTTGGGCAAGGCACGCCAGCAAAGTGCGTTCGGCGGTCACGAAGAGCGCGAGCAGACCCTCAACCAGTTGCTGTCGGAAATGGACGGCTTCGATGCGCGCAAGGCCATCATCATCATGGCCGCTACCAATCGGCCCGAGGTGCTCGACCCGGCGCTGATGCGGCCTGGCCGCTTCGATCGCCAGGTGCTGGTCGACAAGCCCGACGTCAAGGGGCGCGAAGAAGTCTTGAAAATCCACGTGCGCAACGTGAAGCTGAACCCGGCCGTCGACCTGCGCAAGGTCGCCGCCCGCACTGCCGGGTTTGCCGGCGCCGACCTGGCCAACCTCGTGAACGAGGCGGCGCTGCTGGCAGCCCGTCGTGACGCCCAGACGGTGGAGATGCACGACTTCGACGAGGCCATCGATCGGCTGGTTGCCGGCCTCGAGAAGAAGCGCGTGATGAACACCAAGGAGCGCGAGATCGTTGCGTATCACGAGTCGGGCCACGCAATTGTCGCGAGCGTTCTGCCCAACATGGATCCAGTGCACAAGATCTCGATCGTCGCCCGCGGCTTCGGGGCCCTCGGCTACACCATGCAGCTGCCGCTCGAGGAACGCTACCTGATGCAGAAGGGCGACCTGCTGAACCAGATGGCGATTTTGCTCGGTGGCCGCGCGGCCGAAGAGATCGCAATCGGGGAGATTTCCACCGGCGCGCAGAACGACCTGCAGCGCGTCTCGGACCTGGCCCGCTCGATGGTCACCGAATGGGGCATGAGCGAACGGCTCGGGATGATTAACTTCGACCCGCCCCGCCGCGGCCGCTTCCTCGACCTCGGCATGCCGGTTGAGCGCGGTCTCTACAGCGACGACACCGCCCGCCTGATTGACGATGAGATCAAGCAGATCATCACCGGCGCGCACAACGAGGCCCGCCGCATCCTGCGCGAGCACCGCGAGGTGCTCGAGCGCGTCACCCGGCGCCTATTGGAGAAAGAAGTGATGGAGGGCGACGAGTTGCGCGAGCTGATGGCCGCGCCGACCCCGCAGCCGGTCGAGTCGTAGCCCTGCTGCTGATCCCCGATCCCTGATCCCTGATCCCGGGTATAGTTTCGGCCGAGGTTCCTTCTTGGCCGAACTGTTTCATCAGACCTACAGTCCTGTGGCGGGCAGCGTCTTGTTGTCGGCTCTCGTGGCGTCGATTCCGCCCATCTTGCTGGCCATTTGCCTGGCCCTGCTTCGCATTGCACCATGGAGATCGGCGATTGTCGGCGCCGGCAGCGCGTTTCTGCTCGCGTGGCTGGTATGGGGAATGCCACTGGGACTGACGGTCGCAGCCGCCACGCACGGCATGGCGTTCGGCCTGTGGCCAATCTGTTGGATCGTCTTCAGCTCGGTGATGTTCTACAACCTCTCGGTCGAGAGTGGCGACTTCGACGTCATCCGGCGATCGCTGGCGCGGCTGACGACCGATCGCCGCATCCAGATCCTGCTCGTGGCTTTCTGCTTCGGTGCACTGATCGAAGGCATTGCCGGCTTCGGCGCGCCGGTCGCGATTACCGCCGCCATGCTGGCCGGGCTGGGCTTCGAGCCGATCATGGCCGCCGTGCTCGCGCTGATTGCCAATACCGCGCCGGTGGCGTTTGGCTCGCTCGGCATCCCCGTCACGACGCTGGGTGGGTTGTTGGCACCTATGCTGGGCCACGACACGCAAACGACCACGCGCGCGCTGTCGGCGATGGTCGGTCGCCAGTTGCCGTTCTTCTCGCTGATCATTCCGGCGTACCTGATCGTGCTCTATGCCGGATGGGGCCGCATGATGGCGGTCTTTCCGGCCGTTCTGGTCACGGGCCTGTCGTTTGCGATCGGCCAGTTCTTCGTCTCGAACTACGTCGGTCCGGAACTCACCGACACGCTGGCCGCGTTGTTTTCGCTGGCCTCGGTCGCCATACTCCTGAAGTTCTGGCAGCCTCGCGATACCTACGACGACGGCACCAAGGTGCCGGTCGAGACGAAGGTCGATGGTCAGAGCCGAGTCTGGCGCGCCTATGCGACGTATGGGATTCTGATTGTGACTGTGCTGATCGGCCAGGTCGGCAACTTCGCCGGCATGTCGCAATTGCAGCCGCCCGCCAACGTCACGGCACTGCTCCGCTGCGGCCAGATTGGCAACCGGCTCTGCCCCGAACCCTGGATCGGCCAACCCGCGTCGGTCGATCCGCAAGGTTTTCGCTTTCCGGTATGGGAGTTCAGCTGGCCTGGGGCCTACAACATGGTCGATGGCAAACCAGCGCCACTGGTGCAGCGCGAGGCGCCGGTGGTGGCCGCCACTTCTCCGTACGCGCTGACCTATCGGCTCGACTTGATGGCGACCGCCGGAACGCTGGTGCTGTTTGCGACCCTCATCGCGCTCATCCCAATGGTCTTGAACGGGTCACGGCCGGGTATTCTCGGCGTCGCCTTCATGAAGACGGCGGCGCAGTTACGGCTGCCGATCGTCACCATTGCCTTCATCCTCTCGATTGCCACGGTGATGAACTACTCGGGCATGACCTCGTCGATGGCGCTGGCGCTGGCGCAGACGGGTTGGCTGTTTCCGTTTTTCTCGGCGTGGCTCGGCATGCTCGGGGTTTTCCTGACCGGCAGCGACACCTCGTCCAACACGCTGTTTGGTCCCCTTCAGGCCACGACCGCGAAGGTCTCGGGCCTGGATCCCATCTTGATGGGCGCCACCAACAGCTCGGCCGGC
Source organism: Acidobacteriota bacterium (assembly GCA_031392125.1). Taxonomy (GTDB): domain Bacteria; phylum Acidobacteriota; class Vicinamibacteria; order Vicinamibacterales; family UBA2999; genus 12-FULL-67-14b. The sequence goes on from JANMUX010000213.1 coordinate 7,456, forward strand.
GTCATGGGCAAGATGATCAGCCCGCAGAACCTCTCGGTGGGCGCTGCCGGCGTCGGCGCGGTGGGTCGTGAGGGCGAGATTTTCTCGAAGGTCATTTTCCACAGCCTGGCCCTGACCTTCCTGATGGGCGTGCTGGCCATGTTGCAGGCCTACGTCGTGCCGTGGATGGTGCCTACGTTGTAGGCGCCGGCGGCGCGGCCTTCGGGCCAGGCGCGCCCTCGTTGCCGACGAAGCCGCAGGTCTTGTGCGTGCCATCGCAAAACGGCCGCTGGTGCGACTGCCCGCAGCGGCAGAGCGAGAATGGCTTCTTCGGCACCACGTACTCGGCGCCCGTCCAGTCCACCAGCTTGACGTCCTCGCCCTCGACCAGCAGCGAGCCATTTTCCCGAACCTTGATTGTCGTCATGTGTTTTCTCCGGGGCGGCACTAAAGTACCGCCCTTCTGGCATTATCCGCGTTGCATTGCCGAGAGGAACTCGGCGTTGTTCTTGGTCTTTGCCATCTTGTCGAGCAGCAGTTCCATCGCTTCTACCGGTGATAGGGGATTGAGTACCTTGCGCAGGATCCAGATGCGGTTGAGATCATCCTTGGGGATCAGTAACTCTTCCTTGCGCGTGCCACTCTTGAGAATGTCGATGGCCGGGAAAGTGCGCTTGTCCGACAGCTTGCGATCCAGGTGGATCTCCATGTTGCCGGTGCCCTTGAACTCCTCGAAGATCACATCGTCCATGCGCGAGCCGGTGTCGACCAGGGCGGTGGCGACGATGGTGAGCGAGCCGCCCTCTTCGATGTTGCGGGCGGCGCCGAAGAAGCGCTTGGGCTTTTGCAGGGCGTTGCTGTCGAGACCGCCGGACAGGACCTTGCCCGAGGCTGGGATCACGGTGTTGTACGCGCGCGCGAGGCGCGTGACCGAGTCGAGCAGGATCAGCACGTCCTTCTTGTGCTCGACCAGGCGCTTGGCTTTCTCAATCACCATCTCGGC
>JANMUX010000214.1:0-27924 GCA_031392125.1 Acidobacteriota bacterium
CATGCAGTGCTTCGCACCACCCGGCTCACCTCGCCGATGACTTTCGACGGCCGCCTCGACGAGCCGTTTTATCAGACCGTACAGGCGGCAAGCGGCTTTCTCCAACAGGAACCCGTCGAGGGGAGCCCGGCCAGCGACAGAAGCGAGGTCTGGGTGTTCTTCGACGACAAGAACATCTATGTCGGTGCGCGCCTGTGGGAGACCCATCCCGATCGCCGGGTCACCAGCGACATGCGGCGTGACGCCAGCAACATGTACAACAACGACCACGTCGCGGTGTTGTTTGACACCTTCGACGATGGCCGCAACGGCTTCGGATTTTCGTCGAATGCACAAGGCGGCATGTTCGACTGGCAGGTCACCAACGAGCAGCCGAGCAACAACTGGAACGGCTTGTGGGACGTCCGCACGGCGAACTTCGACCAGGGCTGGACGGTGGAGTTCGTCATTCCGTTCCGGTCGATGCGCTTCAAGGAAGGCAGCCAGGAGTGGGGCGTGAACGTGCGCCGCATGGTTCGCTGGCGCAACGAGCTGACTTTTCTCTCGCAGGTGCCCATCTCTTGGGGACGTCGAGGCCTGTCGAAAGTTTCGTCAGTCGGCACGCTGGTCGGCCTCGAGTCACCGACCAAGCTCAGGAACCTGGACGTCAAGCCCTACGCGTTGGGTTCGACCACGACCAATCGCCGTTCCACTCCAGCCCTGTCCAACGACGGCGCCGGTGAGTTCGGCGTCGATGCCAAGTGGGGCATCACCCAGTCGATCGTCACCGACTTCACGTACAACACGGACTTTGCCCAGGTCGAAGACGACGAGGCGCAGGTCAACCTGACCCGGTTCAGCGTGCTGTTCCCCGAGAAGCGCGACTTCTTTCTCGAAGGCCAAGACGTCTTCAACTTTGCCGGGGCCGGTTCCAACCAGGGTGGTGGCGGGCAAGGTCCGACGGCAATCAACACCGGCGGTGGCGGTGGCGGCGCCAGCAACATCACGCCGATCGTGTTCTTCAGCCGTCGCATCGGCTTGCAGAATGGCCAGGTGATTCCCATTCTGGGCGGCGCGCGCCTGCTGGGCCGCGGCAATGGTTTCCAGGTCGGCGCCCTGCAGATGCGGACCGAATCGGTCGGCGCCGCCAATGCGCCCGCCAGCGACTTCTCGGTGCTGCGGGTCAACCGCGACGTTCTCAAACGTAGCCGCATCGGCATGATTGCCACGCGACGCGGTCCCGGCGCGTCAGGCCGGGATGATGGCTACTCGTACGGTGTAGACAGCACGATCAACCCGCTCGAACAGCTCGCCATCAACACGTACTGGGCCGCAACATCCGGAACGGCCGGCACGGTCAACGACCGCAGCAGTTATCGCGCCAACCTTACCTGGAACGCCGACCTCACGGGGTTGCAGGTCGAACACATGTTCCTCGGCGACGCCTTCAATCCCGAGATTGGCTTCCTTCGCCGAACCGCATTTCGTCGCAGCTACGGGCAAGCCCGATTCAGTCCCCGGCCGGCGCGTTGGAAAACCGTTCGCAAGCTGTTCTACGAAGGCAGCTACGACTACTTCGAGGATCGCAGTGGCCGACCCGAATCGCGCGAGGCACAGGCCGCGTACCGCATGGAGTTGTCGAACGGCGATCAATGGGCCGTTGAGTATTCCAGGGCTTTCGAGGGTCTCGAGGCGTCGTTTCAGGTCACGCCCGGCGTGGTGGTGCCGACTGGCGAGTACAACTTTCAGCAGACGAAGCTGCTCTACACCAGCTCGCCGCAGCGCCCGGTTTCGGGCACGCTGACGCTGACCTACGGCGGTTTCTACGGCGGCACGCTGAGGGAACTCACCTGGCGTGGGCGCCTCGAGTTCGGGCCGCGCTTCTATGCCGAGCCAACCATCTCGCTGAACACTTTCGCCACTCCGTTCGGCGACGGCGATTCCAACATCATCAGTTCACGCCTCACCTACACGCTGACGCCGCGCATGTTCGCGTCGGCGCTGGTGCAGTACCAGTCGGCGAGCGACGCCATCAGCACGAATGCGCGGTTCCGGTGGGAGTATCAGCCCGGTAGCGAGTTGTTCGTCGTCTACAGCGACGGCAGAAACACCACAGGCCCCGGGTTTCCTGCACTGGATAACCGGAGCCTGGTTGTGAAGCTGACGAAGTTGTTTCGGTTCTAACCCACGAGCGCTCGAGGCGCGTGCCCTACGAAGGCGAAGCCGAGCCCCACTGCCGCCGAAGGCGGCAGCCCTACTCCTCCTGCATGAACGGATACTTGTAGTCGGTCGGCGGCGCGAAGTTCTCCTTGATCGTCCGCATGCTGACCCAGCGGACCAGGTTCATTTTCGAGCCGGCCTTGTCGTTGGTGCCAGAGGCGCGCGCACCTCCGAAGGGCTGCTGCCCCACCACGGCGCCGGTCGGCTTGTCGTTAATGTAAAAGTTGCCGGCGGCGTTCTTGAGCGCTGACGACGCCTCGCGGACGGCAGCGCGATCGCGTGCGAACACCGCCCCGGTCAGCGCATAGGGCGACGTGCGATCCACGATCGCCAGCGTCTCGCTCCACTTCGCGTCGTCGTAGACGTAGACCGAGAGGACGGGCCCGAAAATTTCTTCGCACATCAGGCGATACGCGGGGTCGCTAGCTTCAACCAGTGTCGGCTCAATAAAGTAGCCTTCGTCACCCCGGTAGCCGCCGCCTTGGATCACCTTGGCGTTCTTCTTCGCATCGTCAATGTAGCCGCCGATCTTGTCGAAGGCTTTCTTGTCGATGACGGCGCCCATGAAGTTGCGGAAGTCCCGGACATCGCCCATCTTGATGTCCTTCATCATCGCCACCATGCGATCGCGGATGTCGTTCCATCTGGACCTGGGCACATACATGCGGCTGGCTGCCGAACACTTCTGGCCTTGGAACTCAAAGGCGCCACGCACCGCCGCAACCGCCACTTCTTGAGGATCGGCAGACGCGTGAACGACGATGAAGTCTTTGCCGCCGGTCTCGCCGACCAGTCGCGGATAGCCGCGGTACTTGCCCAGGTTCTGGCCGACCCGCTGCCACATGCCGTTGAACACGGCGGTGCTTCCGGTGAAATGAATGCCGGCCAGGTCCGGGTGATCCAACAGCACGTCGGAAATCTCCACAGCATTACCAGGCACGAAGTTGATGACGCCCGGAGGCAGGCCCGCGGCCTCGAGCAGCTTCATCACGTAGTAGTTGCTGAGCATCGCGGTGCCCGCCGGCTTCCACACTACGGTGTTGCCCATCAACGCGGGGGCGCCGGCCAGGTTGCCGCCGATGGCGGTGAAGTTGAATGGCGAAATGGCGTAGACGAACCCCTCGAGGGGGCGGTACTCCATCTGGTTCCAGACGGCGTGGTTGCTATCGGGCTGCTCTGACAACAGGTCCTGGGCGAACGCGACGTTGAAGCGCCAGAAGTCGACGAGCTCCGAGGCCGCGTCAATCTCCGCCTGGTAGGCCGTCTTCGACTGGCCGAGCATGGTAGCTGCGACGATCGTCGAGCGCCAGGTCGTGGTGAGAAGTTCAGCGGCCCGCAGGAACACCGCGGCGCGATCCTCGAACGACCAGCTTGACCACTCGTGGCGGGCCGCCAAGGCCGCGTCCACGGCCTGCCGGACCTGGTCAGCGGTCGCCTTGTGAAAATGTCCCAGCACGTGACCGTGCTTGTGCGGCATGACCGACGGCTCGGTGTCGCCGTTTCGGATTTCCTTGCCGCCGATGACAATCGGAATGTCGACCGTCTCGCTGGCCATGGTTGCCAGGCGTGCTTTGAGCTCGGCCCGTGCCGGCGTGCCCGGGGCATAGGTCAGATTGGGGTCGTTTTCGGGACGGGGGACACGGCGGCGGCCGGAAATTGCATCAGACATGTGCGCGATTCCTTTGGAATGAGGGCGAACCTCTATTCTATCGAAGCGCGGTTACAATCGGCCGTGGCCTTGCGCCGCCTCAGCTTCGCGATCGCTCTGGGCACGCTCGTAGTGCTGGCCTCGCCCACGCTCGCGCAGAACCCGGCCAGCAAGCCAAGGCCGATCATCTTTGGCGGCGACCGCGAGTTCCCGCCCTACGAGTTCCTTGACGACCAGGGACAGCCCCAGGGGTTCAATATTCATCTCATTCGTGCGCTGGCCCGCGAGGCCGGGTTAACGGTTGAGATTCGGCTCGGGCCGCGCGATGAGCGGATGACGGAGTTCGACCAGGGCAAGACCGACGTGATGTTTCTGTCCTACTCCGACGAGCGCGCCGCCCGTTACCAGCTGCTTGACCAGACCTGGACGCTGTCGCAGGTGATCGTGATGCGGCCGGGACTGTCGCGTTATCCGGTTGGCCTCGACGACCTCTGGGGCGTGCGGGTTGCAGTGGACGAGGGCTCAATCAATCACCTGTTGTTGTCGGGCCTGCCCGAAGCGAGGCGGCCGGTCCTGCAACTGGCCCCGACGCGCGGCGATGCCATTCGCGCGTACGAACGAGGGGAGGTCGATGGCGTGGCCGGCAACCACCTGACCTTGAGGTTCCTGATGGGTGCGCTCGCTGACGGCGCGACCGAAGTGCCGTTGTTGGCACGCCCATACCAGATGGCCGTATTGCCGGAGCGGGACCTCGTGGTGGCGCCCTTGCGCGTGGCACTCGATCGGCTGAAGGCTACTGGCGAGTTCGATCGCCTGGTCGAGCAGCACTTGAGCAACCCGGTTCGTCGCACCTGGATCGAGCGTTACGCTGCGATGCTGGGCATTGCCGGCGGGCTGGTCGTGCTGCTGTTCGTGGGCGGCACCGCTTGGAACCGCTCCCTCCATAAACAGGTGCGGACGCGGACCCGGGCCGTCGAGCGCAGCGAGCGCCGATACCGCGACCTGGTGGACAACGCCAGCGACATGATCTACCGCACCGACCCGTTCGGGCGATTCACCTTCGTCAACCCGGTGGCCACGCGCATTCTCGGCTACTCGGAAACCGAGCTACTGGCGATGAAGTACTTCGAGTTGATGCGGCCCGACTGGGTGCCGCGGGCGATGGCGTTCTACGAAAAGTCGGTGAAGGCCGCAGAGCCTTCGTACCTGGAGTTCCCGGTCAAGCGCAAGGACGGTACCGAGATCTGGGTCGGCCAGCACGTGCGCGTCATCATGACGGGCGGCCAGGTGGAAGGCTTCCAGGGCATGGCACGCGACATCACCGATCGGGTCACCGCCCAGGGCGAGCTGCGTTCCGAGCGTGACTTCGTGTCGGCGATTCTCGACATGGCGCCCGTGCTGGTCATCGTCCTCAATCACGATTCGAAGCTGGTGCGGTTCAACCGCGCGTGCGAGCAACTAACCGGGCTGGCAGCCGAGGAAGTGGTGGGCAAGCTGTTCTGGGACCTGCCGTTCCTGCTCGAAGAAGATCGGGCCGGCATGCGCGACCGCATTACCAGCTATGCCGAGCTGTCTGACCGCACCAAGGTTGACCGCGTCTGGGTGGATCGCACCGGGACGCGCAGGATGATCGAATGGGCCATTGCGCCGCTGCACAACCGTGACGGCAAGTCGGCGTTCGTGATCGCCATTGGCACCGATGTCACGACCGCGCGCGAACTCGATCGCCTCAAGTCACAGTTCATCTCGATGGTCAGCCATGAACTGCGTACGCCGCTGACCTCGATCCGCGCCTCGATGCAGCTGCTGATCGCCGAAGCCATGACCGGCAACGACGACGCCGACCAACTCATTCGCGTCGCCCTCTCGAACGCCGATCGCCTGATCCGCATCGTCAACGACATTCTGGACATGTCGAAGATCGAAGCCGGCGAAATGATGGTGGCGCGGAAGCGCACGCCACTGCGGCCGGTCGTGGACGACTCGATTCGAGCGGTGGACGGTTTTGCGCGCGCGGCCGGCGTCACCATTGTCGGGCCGCACGGCGAGCTGGCCGACGTGCTGGCCGACCCCGACCGCAGCGTTCAAGTGCTGGTCAACCTGTTGTCGAACGCGGTGAAGCACGCACCCGCGGGCTCGCGGGTCGAAGTGTCTGCCGAACGGGAAGGGATGATGATGGCGGTGGCGATCCGCGATCGTGGCCCCGGCATTCCGGCGCATCGTGTCAACGCCATCTTCGAGCCATTCACGCAACTCGACGGCAGCGACTCCCGACGCATTGCCGGCACCGGTTTGGGTTTGACGATTGCGCGCGCCCTGGCCGAAAAGCAAGGTGGCGCCATCCGCGTCGCATCGCGCGAAGGCGAAGGCGCGACGTTTACCCTGACAATTCCGCTCGCTTAGTGCGCCACCACGATGCTCCGCCACTTGCCCTGGCGGAAGCGAATCACCGTCAGCACGCAGCGGGTGAAGTGGCCGAGCACGATGGCAAACCAGATATCGCCCGCCTGGAGCGGACGGGTGGCCTGAATGATGGTGACCAGGCCAATCGGCACGGCGACCTGAGACGCCAGCGTGATGAACAGCGGGCTGCGGGTGTCGCCGGTCCCCTGCAGGCCGCCGGTGTAGGTCAAGGCGAGGGTGATGAAGAAGCCCGACACCGCGAGATACTGCAGCAACTGCTGGCCGAGGGTGGCGACCGCTGGTTCGGTGGCGCCAAAGGCGCCGAGCAGGGTCTGCGGAATCGTGACGAACAGCACGCCGACAATCGCGGCCACGCCGAGGCCGATGCGCGATGCCGTATGCACGCCCTGCATGGCGCGCTCGGGATGGCCGGCGCCAAGGTTCTGGCCGGCAATGGTAGCCGCGGCGCCCATCAGGCCGACCGAGGTCCAGGTGATCAGCGAGAACAATTCGGTATAGCCGATCGTGAACGCCGCCTGGGCCGCCGCACTCTGTTCGAGTGAGCCGATGTAACGAAGCATCAGGACACCGGCCACGTTCATGGCAATGCCCTGTACGCCAGTCGGCAGGCCGAAGCGGAACAGCGACCGGATGATGGTCCAGTCGGGGTGCCAGTCCATGTGGCGGGTGACCTTGAACACCAGCCGTCCCTTGAAGAGTTGGTAGAGCGCATACGCGCTCACCGTGCTCGAGGCGATCGCGGTGCCGAGCGCGGAACCCGCCGTGCCAAGCGCGGGGATGGGTCCCATGCCCTGGATCAAAATCAGGTTGAGGATGACGTTGAGCACCGTCATGGTCACGCCAAGGCGAAGCGGCGTGCGCGAGTCGCCGGCGGCGCGCAGAGCCGAGGTCAGCATGAAGAACGACAGCATGCCGAAGCTGAGCGCGAAGTTGATGCGGAGGAACGGCAGTGCCAGTGCCTTGACCTCGCCCGAGGCGTTGACCAGTTCAAGCAGGTAGGGCGCGGCGAAATAGCCGACCGGCCCCATCACCGCATACATGGCGATGGCCGTCAGCAGCGCCTGCTGGACGGTCTTGTTCACTTTCTCGACTTCGCCGGCGCCGACATAGCGCGCGACCAGCACGGCCTGGCCGGTGAAGAGCGACGCGATGAAGACGATCACGACCAGGAAGATCTGCCAGCTGACGCCAATGGCAGCATTGCCCGTGTAGCCGATCAGGTGTCCAACCAGGATGTGATCGACCACGCCCTGGAGACCTGCAATCACGTTCTGGAGCATGGTCGGCCACGCCAGCTTCCAAACAGCGGGACCAATGGGGCCTTCGACGAGCGACCGATCGAACGGCGACTTCTTGCTCTGGGGTGAATCGGACAAACGGCCTAAATTCTACCCTTAAACGTCGAGCTCGACCGCGTCTTCGGCCCTGTCCATGATGAACCGGAAGCGCGCCGAGGCGTCCTTCCCCATCAGTTCGTTGATCACGCGATCGGTCATCAGTTGATCGGCGACCTCGACCTTGAGCAGCCGCCGCGTACGGGGGTTGAGGGTGGTTTCCCACAACACCTTCGGCATCATCTCGCCCAGGCCCTTGAATCGGGTGATTTCTGGATGGGCTCGTCCGGTCTTGGTCCTGAGAATCTGTTGCTTCTGCAGCTCGTCGAGCGCCCAGAAGGTTTCCTTGCCGATGTCGATGCGGTAGAGCGGCGGTTGCGCCAGGTAGACGCGCCCGGCCGCCATCAACTGCGGCAGGTGACGAAAGATAAACGTCAGCAATAACGTCGCAATGTGATGGCCGTCGGAATCGGCGTCGGCCAGGATGATCACCTTGCCGTAGCGCATGCGGTTGAGGTCGAAGTTCTTGCCGACCCCGCACCCCAGCGCCGTCACCAGGTCGGACAGTTCCTTGTTCTCGAGCACCTTCGCCGTGGACACGCCTTCGGTGTTCAACACCTTGCCGCGCAACGGCAAAATTGCCTGCCGCGCGCGGTCGCGGCCCTGCTTGGCCGACCCGCCGGCCGAGTCGCCTTCAACGACGAACAACTCGCTCGTGATCGAGCCGGGATTGGTGCAGTCAGCGAGCTTGCCGGGCAGGTTCACGCGGCCGGCGGTCGGCCCCTTGCGCACGACCTCTGAGGCCGCCGCGCGGCTGGCCTCGCGCGCGCGCGCCGACAGGATAATCCGCGCCACGATGGCTTCGGCAATCGACTGGTTGTTGTTCAACCAGTGCTCGAGGCCCGGCCGCACCAGGCCATCGACTGCCGACATCACCTCGGGATTGTTGAGGCGATCCTTGGTCTGGCCCTGGAACTGCGGCTCCTGGATAAACACAGACAAGATACCGGTGAGGCCTTCGCGAATGTCTTCTGCGCTGAGCGTCACGCCCTTGGGTGAGAGGTTGTGCGTTTCGAGGTAGTTGCGCACCGCCTTGCCCAGCCCGGCGCGAAATCCGTTCTCGTGCGTGCCGCCCGATGCGGTCGGAATGCCGTTGACGTAACTGCGCAGGCTCTCGTCGGTCGCCTCGGTCCACTGCAGCACAAGTTCGAGCTTGGTGGCGCCGTCCTTCTCGAGCGTGAACGGCGCCTCGTGCACGGGTTTCGAGTTGCGCTCGGTGACGATCTTCTTCAGATAGTCAACCAGGCCCTCTTCGTGCTGGAAGACATCTTTCTGGCCGGTGGTCTGATCCTCGAACACCACCTTGACGCCGCGATGCAGGTAGCTGGCCACCTCGAGACGCTCGCGAATCAACGCTGCCTCGAACTCGACCTTCGGAAAAATCTGCGGGTCGGGCTTGAAGAACACGCTGGTGCCGCTGCCGCGCGCAGGACCGACCTTCTTCAGGCTGCCTTGCGGCTTGCCCTGCTTGAAGGTCATCTCGTATTGGTGGCCATCGCGCTTCACGGTCGCGACCAGCTCGCGCGACAGTGCATTGACCACGCTTGCGCCGACGCCGTGCAGGCCGCCCGCGGTCTTGTAGTTGCCGGCTTCGAACTTGCCGCCGGCGTGCAGCACGGTGAAAATTACCTCGAGCGCGCTTTTCTTGGTCTTGGGATGCGCGTCAACCGGAATGCCGCGGCCGTCGTCTTCGACGGTGATCGACGAGCCGTCCTTGTGCAGCGTGACGAGGATGTTCGACGCGTGGCCGTTCATCGCCTCGTCGATGGAGTTGTCGAGCGTCTCCCATACCAGGTGGTGAAGGCCGGTGCTGCCGACGCCGCCGATGTACATGCCGGGGCGCTTGCGAACCGGCTCGAGTCCTTCGAGAACGGTAATGTCTTTGGCTGTGTAGGAAGTGGACACGGTATTTAAGGGCCTGACCGCTAGCGCGATCGTTTTCGAATTGAACGACCTGCGCTCAAGGGGCCAGACCTCTTCAGTATACGAGCGTTCTGTTCGCCTCGTCCCAGCGCCACAAAGATTGCACTGTCAGGTGCACGCCGCCGAGCCAGCGATCGATGCCGTTCAGGGCGACGTGGTCAGCATCACCATTCACGACCGACTGGCCGTCGCCGGTCAACGCCAGCACCGGCGAGGATGCATCGTCGTGCCACCACGCCGGATCTTGCCACGTAGGCGGCTTCTGGCCGTGAATCTCGAGCAACGGACGCGGCGCGACAATCAACTGGCGGACGTGAGACCACCAGCTGGAATCGCCCATGAACACGGCATCCTCGACGTGATGGTTGGCTGCCACGAAGGCGTCGCGCACGCGCATGGCGCCGTTGGCCACTGCCGACAGCGTCTGCGCCTCCGTCCGCGAAAGCCCGGTGCCGACCCACGGGAACTGTTGCAGGTGGCGTCGCAATGCCGGAACCAGATGAGGCGAAAAGCCGGCCGGCTCTTCGCGGATGAAGGCAACGAGGCCAGCCGGATCGGACGAGCGAAACGCCGCCCACGCGCGGCTTGCGATCTCGCGTTGCAGGCCGGTAACCTCCTGCCTGGCGGCAAACCATTCGCGCAAAACATGCGCTGGCTGTCCGGCCAGATAGTCGCCGGCGAGCACCGCCGTGGTGCGCGGATGATCGAGACGATCGAGAATTTGTAGCAGGTGCAGTTGATCGTAGAGATCGTGCTCGAACCAGAGCACGATCTCGTCTTCATCGCTGGCGGACGCGAGCGTCACGTCTCGGGCGGTCAACCCGCGCTCGATGGTCTCGGCGGAGTCGAACCCGGCCGCCGACAGGTAGGCGGCGCGCTCGCCGCGAAGTGCAGCGTGACCGAGGCCGGCTCGCACCGGCCCCTCGTGTAGCACGTCATCCCACGGTAACGCCCGGCCGGGCAGGCCAAGGTCGTGCAGCCGCGTAACGACGACCGAACCGTTCGTGACGTGCAGCATCCGCGGCGTTAGTTGGCTTTTCTCTTGCGCGGCGCCGCCTTCTTCTTTTCGGTCTTCTCAGACTTTGCGGCAGGAGCAGCGGTCTTCCTCGCGCGCGTGGTCCGCTTGACCTTCGAGGCCGCCTTCGGAGCTGCCTCGGTTGCGATCTCGACATCCATCGGCAAAGCAACCGGATCCGCAATCGCGGGCGGAAGCGGTTCGACCAGCGACGACGGCTCCAGTGTGTCCAGCGATTCCACGGGCGTCTGCGTGTTGTTCACGACCAGGCCCCAGCCGTGCGGCACCGTGGCGCGCGCGGTCGCGCCGTTGGCGAACACGCGGAGACCACCCTGGCGATCCCGCTCGAGGCGCAGGATGCCGTCCTTCTGGCACGCGCGCATCAGGTCGGCGATCGAACCGTAACGGCGCTCGTCGAAGTCGGGCTGCGCGGATTTCAGGAACTGCTTGAACTGGCGCGGATACATCGGCCAGCGCGGCTGCGTGGTGGCCTCCGACAGCAGGCGCCGCACTAGTGCGACACCATCACCGAGCGAGGCCGGCTCGGTCGGCGCGGGCCGGGTTTCTTCGTCGTTCATGTCGGCGGCGCCCGGACCAGAGTCGGGTTGTTCGAGCAACTGGCGGGCAGCGCGGCGGCCGGCTTCGCGCGAGGCCGAGAGCGGGTCGCCCTGGGAGTCAGGGACCAGCATGGGCGTAGACGGCGCAACGGTCTCGACGGCCGCACTCTCGCCTTCATTCAATTCCACCAGCGTGCTGCGGCCTTGGTGCTTCAGCGAGACAATCCCCTGCTGCGCCAGCTTGTCGGCGAAGTCGCGGAAGCTGCCCACGCCGTAGTCGCGCTCTGAGAACGACGAGTCGAGCTGCAGCAGCGTGCTCTTGAGCAAGCCCAGCTGAGGCGACACTTCGCGGTCGGCCAACACCTTGAGTGCGCGCTTGACCAGCGCCACCGACTGCTCGATGGGCTGGGTGCCGCTGCTGCTCTGGCTGCGCGGCCTCTCGCTGCTGCCGCGTTCCGGTCGCGGCTGGCTGGGGCGGCGATCGGGCACGACGTTCTCGTAGGCGATGAACTCGGTGCAGTTCTTCTGCATCACCTGGCTGGTGAACGCCCGGCCACCAACGACAAACACCTTGCGGTCGTACTGCTTCAGCTTCTCGACCAGGGTGATGAAATCGCTATCGCCGCCGACGATCACGAAGGCGTTGATGTGCGAGTGCGTGAACGCCATTTCGAGCGCGTCGAGGGCGAGGTTGATGTCGGCGCCGTTCTTGTCGCCGCCGGGCGTCGGGACGCGTTGCACGAGGCGGACGGCGTGCTGCGCCATGGCGCGGCCGTAGTCGCCCGATCGCTTCCAGTCGCCATAGGCGACTTTGGTGATGATCTCACCGCGTTCCTTGATGGCCTCGAGCACGGCGCCGATATCGAAGGGTAGGCCGAGCGTGGTCTTCACGCCGATTTCGACGTTGTCGAAGTCAATGAAAACGGCAATCTTCAGTCTTTGATCTGACATGTAATCCTTGAGGAGACGTCGGGAGTCGGGAGTCGGGAAACGGGAGTGGATGATTCCGTCTCTCTTGATCCCGGTTGCCGATTCCCGGTTCCCGGCAGGTTCGATGGCGTGGAGGCTTGGGGCGTGGCCGGTGTGGCTGAGTTGCAAGCCACCAAGTCTGCAGGCTTCCGAGGGGTCTCCGGGACGTGTGGCGACATTATACCTGTCGGCATAGCGGTTGCAGTAGGGAAAGGTGGAGTATTCAAATGACCTCAAAGTGCACACGAAACAGGTCGCTTTTCGCTGGCAACATGGCCCTGGCAGTGTGGATTTTGCCCGGCTCATCGGTAACAGTTTCTGCAGCTGAGCAGAAGCCAGAAGTGCAGCGGCTGTTCCAGTCAGGCTCGTACGAGCAGACCGTTGAGGCGGCGCGCGACGCCGATCCGGCCTCGACGTTTCTGGCCGCCCAGGCGTTGCTGAAACTCAATCGCTCGGCGACCTCCGAGTTCGGGCGCTTGAGTGCAAGCGACCAGCCCGCGTGGCGCCTGGTGGGCGAGTCGGGAGAAGCGCTGGCCGCCAACGACGCCGGCCGAGCCATTGATCTGGCGCGCCAGGCGACCGAAGCTGACGGCGGCAACCCGTTCGCGTTCTATCAGCTGGGTCTCGCGGCGAGCAAGGCTTCTGACTTCGGCACCGCCACCGGCGCGTTCAGCCAGGCCGTGGAGTTGAAGCCCGACTTCGCCTACGCGCACTACTACGCGGCGCTCTCGTCGCAGCGTCAACGGCAACTGCCGAAGGCGGCGCAGCACTTCGAGGCCTTCCTGCGACTGGCGCCGGAGGCGCCCGAGCGCCAGGCAGTGCAGGCGATTATGCGGACGTTGAAATAAGGCACATCTAGAAGATGTGACCGATCCCGAAGTACCAACGGCCTCCACGGAGGCTGTTGGGCTCTCGGGTCGAGCCGACCAGAACAGTCGAGTTCGCGATTCCGTAGTCCACTCTCAATACCCCGACCGGCGTGTCCACCCGGACGCCCATGCCGTAGCCAATCTTCAGGTCGCCAAAGCTGAACGTGGTCTCGGGACCAAAGATATTGCCGGCATCGACAAACGCCACCCCGCCAATCCAGCGATAGAACGGGAAGCGCACTTCCTGGTTGAGAATGACCAGCGTTTCGCCGCCAATCGGGAACCCTGCCGAGTCTCTCGGCCCCAACCCATCTTCGCTGTACCCGCGAACAGTGGTCGCGCCGCCCGCGCGAAAGCGGTCGATCATCAACAGGGGATCGCGGCCGAACACGAGGCCCACTTGTGCCCGTGACGCAAACACCAGCTGCCTGATTGGCACGAAGGCATACTGCTGCATCAGCAACTTCCGGTTGCTGGCGTCGGACCCGAGCCACAGCGTCGCCTGATCGAACGACACCGACGAGAACGAACCCTTGCGCGAGCTCAGCGGGTCGTCGCGGCGGTCGAACAACGCCGCGGTGCTCAGCTTGGCGAGGTTCTGAACCACGTCCAGCGGCAACGGATCGTTGCCCGGTTCCGGGTCGAAGGTGTGAATGCGTTCGAACCGGTAACCGTAAACGATCTGCAGGCCGCGCACGCGCCAGCGCTGATCGACACTGACGCCCTGGCGATCGTTGATGAAGAGAATGTCTTCGCCCGCCTCATCACGCTCACGATCGCGCGAGAAGAAGCCGAAGACAGTGGAACGCGCGCGCCAGCCGAACAGGCGCGATGTCGCCAGATAAAGTGACGCGTCACGTCGATCGTACTGATACATCCCGAACAAACCGCCGGTCAGCGCCCGGCCGAACAGGTTGGGATTCTTGAGCTCGGTCACCACGCCGGCACTGCGGGAACTGGTGAACTCGTCAATCGAGGGGTTGCGTTCGCCTTCGAGCTGCAAGCCATACCGGAACGACCACTCGGGATATTCCTCGACGGTGACCTGGGCCTTGACCGGCTGGACACCGTTGACCGGGTCGCCGATCGGCACCGGCTGAATGTCCACCAGCCTGAAGACGTTGGTGTCGTACAGCCGCTTGCGCGCGAGCGCCCATTCATCGAGATCGACCGGCTTGCCGAACTCGAACCGCAACGCCTGCGTCAGCACCTTCTCGCGGGTCACTTCACGGCCCGTGGTTTCCACGGCCTGGAGGATCTGCTGTGGCCCCTCGGTGACCGTCATGGTCAGCGTTACCGTGTCGTCTTCGGCCACGGCGGGCACCAGGTCAACCTCGGCGGCGTTGAACCCTTCCTTGCGATACTGATCCTCGACGCGCACGCGTGCGGCGTTCACGTCGGCGACCACGTAAGGCGCCGGCGGCTCGAAGCCAAGCGCCTTCTGCACCAAGGGCAAGCGCTGGTCCGGCACACCGGCCCATCGCAGCTCGGTCACCTGCGCGCGCGGACCTTCGACGATCGTGAACGGCAACACACCGATCTCGCCGTCAACGGTTAGCGGCTGACCAACGACCGCGGCCTTCAGATAACCAGCCTCGTTGTAAGTAGTCACCAGCTGGCGTTCGACGATCGTTCGGTCGAGCCAGGCCTCGCCTTCGATTCCCGCCGCTGCGATCTCTTCCGCCAGGGTCGCGCTCTCGAGCTCGCGATTGCCAGTCAACCGAATCTCCCGGCCGGTTACCGTAAAACCCGGCGTTACTTCAATGCGGAGGCGCTTGACGTCGGCAGAAGAACGATCGACGGCTCCGACAACCACGCTGTTGAGTTCGTTGGTCTGTACTAAGTGGCGGCGCACCCGCTTGGTAAGGTCTTCGATCAGGAACTGGTCGAACGCGTTTCTTCCCCACGCCTGTTCGAGTTCTCTAATGACATCGGCCGGGAGTATAACCCCGACGATCTCGAGCGCGGTTTTTGGTCCGCGGTCAACCCGATACTCGAGCGCCACGCTGCTGGCTTCCGGTTGTTCGGTTCGGCGCGTGCGCACGCGCGCCTCGAAGTAGCCCTGCTCGTGGAAGCGCGCTCGAATGCGATCGACGTCGCGCTGCAGCACCAGGAAGTCGAAGCGCTCGCCGGGATCGAGCGAGATCTGCCCGCGGACCTCCTGCTCGAGCGCCGGTTCGACGCCTGCAAAGGTAATGGCCGAGACCACCGGCTTGACTCGTCGCTCGGTCTGCGGGCGGCTCTGGCCCGCGCCAAACGTGATCTCGTGGCGCACGCCCAGGCTCACGGCGGCGTTGTCGCGCGACAGTGCCCGTACCTCGACGTTACGCTTCGGGAAGTAGCTGATAATCACGGTCGTCTTGCCGCTCTCGCGCAGGTTCTGCGACACGGTGAACTCGACCTGGTTGCTGACCCGCTTTGAGATGGTCAGCCGGGTGGTTGGATCGGTTTGGTTGCTACCGAGGGCCAGCGGGTCGTCGCGGAAGTCCTGGTCCTCGAACGAGCCACGCTCGACACGAAAGGCGTCGAGGCCAATCGCGCGTCCAGTCACGCCGAGCAGGTCTGCGGACAACAAGGTCAAGGCGGCTTCGCTGTTGCTGTTGCCGACGATCATCGACGCCAATTCGCTTGGCGTGCGCGACCCTTCCTCCGAAGTCAGGTCAATGGTCGGCCGCTCGAGCGTGCCGGTCAGCGTCATCGTGACGTTGTCGCCACCGCTGATCGCGGCTTCGGCGACGATATTGAACTCGGGGCGAATGCGCCGCAGGTCGCTGAACGAGATGTCGCCCCTGGTGATGCGGAAGGTGCGACCGGCGAGGAAGATCTCGCCGCCCTCGCGCAGGGTAATGCGGCCGTCGACGCCGGGCGCCGCCACCGTACCAACCACGCGAAGGGTGGCGTCGGCCTCGAGCCGGCCGTAGTTGTTGTCGACCGTGATGGCCTCGGTCGTTGTGACCGCCAGGTTCAGCCTGACCCGGTCGAGGTACGGCTGCTCGACGTTCGGTGACACCGGCAACGTCGATCGCCTGGCGAGCGCGGCAATCGTAATGGTCTCGGTATAGGCACTCTGCGCAATGCGAATGTCACCGGTCACGGCCGGCGCCTTGGGATCGGGCCGGAAGGTGACGAGCGCGTCGATCTCACTGCGCAGGCCGTCGATCAGCTCAATCGCTACGCCTTGCGCCTGGATATTGACCGCGCCTCCGGTGATCGCCAGGCCATCGACCAGCAGCGTGCCATCGAGGGCCAGGGCGCCGCCGTTGGCGAGGCCGCGCACGCCGTCGAGCACAATGCGCTGTCCGTCGAGCAGCACCGGCCCGTTCAAATCCGACAGCACGAGCCTCGGCTCGGCAATCGCGATCTCCGCGTCCTGCAGCGTAATCTCGCCGTCGAGCAGCGGTTTCGACACCGTTCCCGCAATCAGCGTGTTCAGGTTCGCGTTGCCATCAAACGCCAGCGTGCTGACAAATGCCGACAGCACGCGCAGGTCGATCAAGCCCTGCACCGAGAGGTCGAGAGGTGGATCCTCGGCCGCGAAGCCGACCGAACCGCCAATCACGAGCGGGTTGTTGGCGACCGACCACGAGACGTCGGCCACGGCGAGCGAGCCGCGGGCAAACTCCACGCGCGACGGCCGCTGTTGTTCGACCGGGATTCCCGAAAACGTGAACCGCGCGGAATCGACGGTCAGCTCGCCGGCGATCGCCGACAACGCAAGCACGGGAACCTCCGCTTTGGCCGTTGCGGAGAAACTGCCGACCACGCCGCCGCTGGCGAGGTCACCACTGATGCGCGAGACCGTCAGCGACTCGCCCTGCAGCACGCCATCGACGTTCAGGTTCGTGACCGCGTGAGGCCCGCCGCCCCAGTTGAAAGTGCCGCCTTTCAGCGAGAGCGTCGCCAGCGTGCCCGCGCGGCTGCCGTTCGAGCGCAGGTCCACCGACATCGCGCCGGTGCCATCAAACGTCACCGGCACCCCGAAGGCGCGGCCCATGCGAATGGCGTCTTGAAAGTCGCCAACGAACTGACCCTGGAATGCGCCGTCGAGCCGCGTGTTCCACTCGCCTGCCGCCGTGAGCCGGCCAGAGCCCAACTGCACGTCGAAACTCTTCAACGTCACGTCGTCGCCACGCAGGGCCAGGTTGAGCGGCGCGTTCAACGTGACCGGCACGCCGCCGATGCCGGCGTCGAGCTCGGTGAGATTGACAATGGCAACCCGGTCGCGCGCGTCGGCGAGGCGGCCGGATGCGGTGATGTTGCCGCTGGCGAAACCAAGAATCTCGGCTTCGATGGTGCCAAGCAGCGGCGATAGCCGCGCCAGCTCCAGGCGATCGAGAAGCGCGGTTGCCTTGTAGTCGTACGGTGACGCGGTCGCAATCTCGGCGTTGATCAGCGCACCAATCGACGGCAGGCGCGCCACGACCCGCGCCTGGTCGCCAAGCAGGTCGGCCGTGAGCTCGCCGGCGCCAATCAGCGTGCCGGCCTTACCGCCGGTCAGCGAAAAGTCGACGCGGGCTTGCCCCCGCGGCTGTGCGGTCGTACCGGCACCTTCGAACTGCACAGAAAACAGGGCCTGCGTGTCGTTGGGTGCGAGCACGGTACCTTGCCAGGTCAGGCGGTCGCCCTTGAGGTTGGCGGTGTAGGCGCCGGTCTCCCAGGCGTAGCGGACGCGGCCATCGAGGAACCCTGCGCCCTGCCGCAACTCGAGCGCGGTGACGTCGATCGCCTCCGCGGTCACGATCGCCTTTGCGCTGACCTGGTCGATCGGTTGTCCAGCAAAGCGCAATGCCGTGCCGGTGATCGTCGTGTCGAGGGTGTAGACGTCGAACGTGCCGCCCAAGGTGGCGGCCACTTGGACTGGCCCCATCACGCGCCAGGCCTCGGGCACGTCCGCCTGCAGTTCTTCGGCGTTCGGTGCGTCCACCGTGAAGTTGCCGCTCCACGTGCGCGCCGTCACGTCGGCGATCGCCTGGCCGGTGATCGACGCCGAGCCGCGGCGAATGTCGACGTTGGAAATATCCGCCCGTTTGGTGTCGGCCACCACGTGAGCCGACGCTCGAACGCGGCCGATAATTGGCAGGTCAACAGCGTCGCCAGACACTTGCGTATCCACTTCGAACAGTCGATACGATCCGCCCAGCGTCATGGGCATGTCGACGGCGCCGTGCACCTCGCTGGCGATCTCCGGAACCGGGAAGCCAAGCGTGGCCAGGCTGCGCGATGCCTCGGCCACGTCGCTGATGCGCGCGTGCGCCGGGCCGCTCATGGTGGACAGCAACGCCGTCGAGCGGTTGATCCGGCCCGCCATCCGTCCCTCGAACGCGAAGCCGGGGAAGCGATGATTGTGGTCGTAGCGATAGTCGTCGCCGACGATCGTCGCGCGAATGGTGCCGGTCATCGGCGCGTGGTTCGGCTTGCTGCGGCCAGCCGCGCGGTTGGTGATCTCGAATCGCCGCGGCTCGCCAAACGTGAACATGCCGCTGCCTTCGAATGCGGCGCCAATCGGCTGTTGGCTGACGTTCGCCATGTCGAGCGCAGTCTGGGCATCAAGGCCCTTCCACGACGCGTCAGCCTTGCTGACGCCGGCGCCGCCCCACGGCACATTGAAGTTGGCGAGGATCTCACCACCCGAGCCCGGCATGACCGACAGCTGGGTGCCGGAGAATGACTCGAAGGTCACCATCACGGGTCCGCGGAGCCTGAGGTCGCGCTCGCGGCCGACCGCCAGTGTGTCGCTTGCCACTGCCAGCGTGGTGACGATGTCGCGCGTCGGCCCTTTGATGGTGCCGTCGATGGTCGCCAGCCCGCTCACGGGCACCGGAGGCGGCGGCACCCACTTCGCCGCGTTCCCGATGTCGATCGTGCCCTTCAGTGACAAGTCCAGTTGAGGCGAGTCGAGCACGCGGTTGATCGCTCCGCTCAGGAACGCGTTCAGCTCCGACGACACCAGGCGCGCGTCTTTCAGTGAAACGTTGGAACCGTCAAATGTCATCACTGTCTCGAACGGCGCGATCGTCAGCGTGCGTTCGCGCAGCCGCACTACGAGCGGCGCGCGGACCGCGAACGCGCCTTCGGCGCCCAGTGAGCTGTCAACCAGGGTTGACTCGATCTTCGGCACCTTCACGCCCCAGTTGCGGACCGTGTCGGTGTACTGCACATCGAGCGCGCGCAGCGTGAGACCGCGAATGTCGAGGCGTCGCGGCGTTTCGGGTGTCGGCTGCCTCGAACCGGCCGGCAGGTTGACCACGCCGTTGGCGTCGCGAAAGATGTCGACGACGCCGTTTTCGATCTCGAGATGATCGATCGCGAAGCGGCGGCGGAAGACCATCCACGGCAGCTTGACCTGGACACGGTCGGCGATCAGGAACGGGCGCTCGTCGTGCCCCTTGGCCGCGAGACGCACGCCGGTGAGCGTGATGCGGCGGGTGACCGCGTTGTAGCTCAGGTCGTTGGCGCGGAGGGAAAGGTCGTATCGAGCGACGAAGTCGCCGGCCCAGTTCAAGGCCCGCTCGCGCACCCATGGGGTGTGAATGGCCAGCAGGCCGACCAGAATGGCCACGGCGACAATCGCCACCGGCCAAATCACCCCCCGCCGAACCCAAACCCTCACAGTATCGATTCTAGTCCTGCAATTGAGGTACCATTCAGCCGTGGAGGATCAGCTCATGCGTATGAAGTCATGGCTCAAGATCGGCCTCGGTGCCGCCTTGAGTCTGGTGACGAGTAGCGCGATGGCCCAGGCACCTGCCGCACCGACCTTGAATGTCGGTGACATGGCCCCCGCGTTCTCAGCACCCGGTTCGGATGGTAAGACCCACACGCTTGCGGAGTCGAAAGGCAAGCAGGCGGTGGTGCTCGCGTGGTTCCCGAAAGCGTTTACCGGTGGTTGAACGGCCGAATGCAAGTCGCTCCGTGAGAGCGGCGATCTAATTCGGCAGTACAACGTCGCGTACTACATGATCAGCACGGACACGTTGGAGGACAACACGAAGTTCGCCAAGATGCACGAGGCGGATTATCCAATCCTCAGCGACGCGACCAAGGAGATTGGCACCAAGTACGGCGTCCTCGGCGCAACCGGCATGGCCCGGCGTTGGACGTTCTACATCGCACCGGACGGCAAGATCCTCCACATCGACAACGCCGTCAAGGCGGGGTCGGCTGGTCCGGACATGGTCGCCAAGCTCGCTGAACTGAAGATCGCGAAGAAGAAGTAACTCAGACAATCACCGACCTGGCCCGCAACAACGGCGCGGCCAGGTCGGCATCTCCTGCCACCGTCACGCGCGAGTCCAGCGCGTCTCCAGACAGCTCCTTCTCAACATCCGCCAGACAGAGTCGGCTGCCATGTGACTAGTCCATGATCTCGCGGGGGGCCACGCGCCGGTCAGTCGCGTGCGAGGCGCTCGGCGATCGCGGTGAGTCCGGCGCGGCGCGCCAACTCGAGGGGCGTCTCGCAGTCGTCGATGCGGGTCCTGGCCTGGCGATCGGCCCCCGCAGCCAGCAGCAGTTCGACCGCCGGCAGGCTGCGTTCAGCCACCGCCATGTGCAGCGCGGTGTAGTCATTGATCCCGCGTTGATCGGGATTCGCACCAAACGACAGCAGCAAGGCAATCACCTGTTCGACATCGTCGCGCGACGGGGAGCCGGGGTGCGAGTTCAGCTTGCCGAGGGCGGCAATCAAGGAGGGAAACCCGTCGTCGTCGCTGGCGTTGGGATCGGCGCCCGCTGCGAGCAGGCCGCGGATCAACGCGAGGGGGCTATGGTAAATCGCGTAGACGAGACAACGGCCGATGCCGAGCGGCAGCACGCCGTTGGGTACGACAGACGGGTCGTCGACCGCGGCGCGCAAGGCCTCGAGATCGCCGGCGTTGAAGGCGGCGTCGATCTGCTGAAACTGCCTGGCCTCGCGGCAACGCTCATCTTCTGTGCGCAGGGTGTGCCTCGCGAGGGATTGTAGCGGCGGGCTGCCGCGTCTCCAAATACCTTGACACCACAGCCAGACAACCGTAATGTCCGCGACGGATAAGCGGCATCACATTTTCTAATCCGTCGAACTAGAGGGAGACGAACCATGCGTCGAGTCGTACTGTGCGCGGCAATCCTCTGTGTTGCGGTGTTCGTCACGTCGCGGGAGGCGAGTGCCCAGGCCTCAATCGCCGGCGTCGTGAAGGACGGCAGCGGCGCGGTCCTGCCCGGAGTCACCGTCGAGGCGTCGAGCCCGGCGCTGATTGAAAAGGCCAGGAGCGTCGTCTCCGACAGCGCTGGTCAATACCGAATCGTTGACCTGAGCCCGGGCACCTACCAGGTGACCTTCACCTTGCCCGGCTTCAAGGTCGTACGGCGCGCCGACATCGTGCTGCAAGGCAACTTCACCGCGTCGGTGAACGGCGAACTGCAGGTGGGCTCGCTCGAAGAATCGGTGATCGTCACCGGCGCCACTCCCACGGTTGACGTGACCAACAACCGGACCCAATTCGTGATCAACCGCGACATTCTTGACGCGATTCCCACGCCCATTCGCAACACCCCGTCGCGCGCGCTGTTGCTGCCGGGCACGACGGTGGTGCCGTCTGTCCTCGGCCAGTACAACATGACCGTGCACGGCTCCGCGACCCAGGACATGGTGATTGCCATCGACGGCTTGCGCGTGAACAACCTGTGCGGCAGCGGCCAGTTCAGCGGCTTCTACATGAATGACGCCAGCGTGGAGGAAGTCACGTTCACCACCGGCGCCGAATCGGCCGAGATGCAGAACGGCGGCTTGCGCATCAACAGCACGCCGAAAGATGGTGGCAACACCTTTTCTGGCACATTCTTCGCCTACGGCGCCGGCAGTCAGCTGCAGGCCGACAACCGCTCCGACGCGGTGAAGGCCGCCGGCATTCCGCAACCGGGCATCGCCTACACGTTTCAGGTCAATCCATCATTCGGCGGCCCGATCAAGAGAGACAAGCTGTGGTTCTACTTCACCTATAAGTACGAGGACAACAAGACCTACGTTGCCAGTTCGGCGTTCGCCGACGGCAGCAAGGCGTTCCGGCAGGCCATGGGTAATTACAGCGCGGTGACGCGGCTGACGTGGCAAGTCTCGCAGAAGGACAAGGTACGCTTCTATCTCGACCGCCAGTACAACGGCGAGTTCTACAACGGCTTCAACACGCTCGCGACCACCACGCCCGAAGCGTCGACCGACGCCTTCGGTTTGGGCTGGGTGCCGCAGCTGAAGTGGACCCAGACCACCTCGGACAAGTTGTTGCTCGACGCGGGCATCTCTTACTACACCCAGGGTTACGAACAGAATTGCCGCGACACGGTGGGACCACGCGACCTGGCGCGATTGGAACAGACGACCGGCCGGTTAAGCGTCGCCTGCGGCAACACCATTCCGCCGTATACGAGCTCCACGAAGAGCTACAGCTCGGCGGCCTCGGCCAGCTACATCACCGGTTCGCACGCCTTCAAGACCGGCATGACCCTAGGCTGGGGCACCAACTCGCGGGCGTTTTCGTCGAACGGCCAGATCAACACGCTGGTCTTCAACGCTGGCCTGCTGGGCGTTCCCGCAAGCGCCACCAACCCGGTCGCGTGCACAAGCTTGCCGTGTCCGGTCGGTGTTGCGGTGGCGAACGGTCCGACCGATGCCCAGCAGAAAGTCAAAAGCGACTTCGGCTTCTTCCTGCAGGACACCTGGACGATCAACAAGCTCACGCTGAACCTGGGCGGCCGCTACGACCACTTCAATGCCATGGTCCCTGCCCAGGCGGCAGCAGCCGGCCCCTGGATCCAGGCGCGTAACTTCGCCGCGATTGAGAACGTGCCCAACTGGAACGACTGGTCGGTGCGCACGGCAGCGGCGTACGACTTGTTCGGCAACGGCAAGACCGCGATCAAAGCGAACGCGAGCAAATACATCGCGTCGGCGGCGGCCGGTTACGCGGCTATTTTCAACGGCATGACCTATTCGACGCAGACCCGCGCGTGGCTCGACTTCGACGGCAACCGCAGCCTGTTCGACTCCGCCGGCAACCTCCAGTTCAGCGAGGTGCTCGGCGGGACCTCGAACTTCGGCCAAATCACCAGCCGCCCGGATCCCGACCTGCTGCGCGGCTACAACTGGGAATATAACGCGTCGGTGCAGCACCAGTTGATGGACCGGCTGTCGGTCACGGCCGGCTTTTACCGGCGTCAGTTCTTCAACCTGGATGTGACCGACAACACCAACCTGGCGGTCACCGACTGGACGCCGTTCACCATTGCCACGCCTGCCGACAGCAGGCTTCCGGACGCGGGCGCGGTGATCACAATGCATACCCTCAACCCCGGCAAGGTCGGCGTCCCCACCGATAACCTCCGCACGTTCTCGGACGTCAATCGCACCATCTACAACGGCTTCGAGGTAAGTGCCAACGCGCGGTTCAGCAAGCTACTGCTGTTTGGCGGCATCACGACCGATCGGCGGGCTTCAACGACTTGCGACGAGCGCGATAATCCGAACACCGCCCGCTTCTGCGATGCCGTGCCGCCCTTCCGCACGACATACAAGATGTCGGCCGCCTATCAACTGCCGTATGAATTCCAATTGAGCGGCTCGTTCCTGGCCCAACCCGGGCCGAGCGTCGCCGCCAACTACACGGTGACCGCGGCGCTCGCCGGTCGCACCATCATTGGCTCGACTGCCGGAGGCAACACGATCGCCGTGAACCTGATCCAGCCCAACACGGTGTTCCTCGAGACTCGGAAACAGCTCGACTTGCGCTTGGGCAGGACGTTCCGGTTCGGCGGCCGTTACCGCATTCAGGGCTTCGCCGATGTCTTCAACGTGCTGAACTCAGGCACGGTGACCGGCGTCAACCAGACGTTTGGCGCCAACCCGGCGACCAATCCGTGGCGAACACCTACGGCGATCATGGACGCCCGCTACGCCCGCTTCGGCGTGCAGATGTCGTTCTGATCCAGGCGGGAGTCGGGAGTCGGGAGTCCCGACTCCCGGTTCCCGTCTGAATCACTTGACAACCTTGACCGGTTCGCTCCGCCGCACCGGCGAGACGTAGGCACTGATCAGGCTCTCGTGACCGTCGGCGGCAATCGCCGAGACTCCAAACACAAAATCATCGATCGACACGTTGGGCAGGACAAACTGCGTAACGTTGCCGATCGCCTGCTGGCGCTGCCAATCGTTGGACCAGGTGTCGCGCCAATAGACGCGGTATGCCACGGCGGCAGGCGAGGCGGCCCAGCGCATGTCGGCGTCGTAGCCTGACGTGCCACGCGACAGCAGGTTCTGGCCCCGGTCGCCGGTCACCTTCGGCGCGGGTGGCGCTAACGCGAGCGAGGCGGCGGCGCCGGCGTTGACGCGCGCGTTCTGCGCCAGGTAGGCGAAGTCGACGCCGTCGAGCGTGTCGCGGGCCGAGTGCTGCTTGCTGAAATTCTCGTTTGCCTCGCGAAACACGATCGCCGGGTAGCCGGCTTGCGTAAACGAAGACTGGTCACTGCCGCGGCCAAAACGGTCTTCGCGCGCCATCAGGCGAATCTGGTGTGACGGCACGTAGACCGCCGCCTTCCTCGCGATGTAGCGCGCCAGCGCGCGGGCCATCGAATCTTCCGGGCCGACCGCGTAAACGCGGACGCTTTCGGCATCCACCACGCCGTTGCCGCCATGGCTGTTGCCGACAATGTCGTTGTTGAACATCGCCTCGACGACGGTCCTGGCGGCGGCCAGGTCCTGGGCGTGCGCGGCAGAGCCGATCAGGCCCTGCTCCTCTCCGGCCCAGCAGATGAATACCAGCGTCGCATCGAACTCGATGCCGCTCTCCGCAAACACCCGCGCCAG
The DNA here is from genome assembly GCA_031392125.1 of Acidobacteriota bacterium. GTDB lineage: Bacteria > Acidobacteriota > Vicinamibacteria > Vicinamibacterales > UBA2999 > 12-FULL-67-14b. The sequence continues at coordinate 24,832 of JANMUX010000214.1, forward strand.
TTCCATCGTCAACACCGTCCCGCTGCCGTCGTCGTTGGCTCCGGGCGCCTCGACGTCGTGGTTGAACTCCGCCGACGCTTGCGGGTTGCCGCCACCGGTGTTGAGTCCCGCCTGGCCGCGGTCGCCCAGGTTTAGCGAGTCGTAGTGCCCGCTGATGTAGATGCGGCGCGGCGACTTGCCCGGCAACACGGCCATCACGTTACGCAGTTCAACCGGGCGCGTGATCCGTCCCTGTTGCGCGATCTGGTGGGTGTCGAACGACACCTGCAGCCTTGGGCTTGATCGCTTCAGCTCGTCAAAGATCCATTGCCGCGCGCCGCCAATGGCGCGGGTCGTCCCGGACTGGTTCGAGAGCGTCGCACGGGTGCCGAAGCTGACCAGCCTGGTGAGAAGCTGCTGCAGCCGTTCTTGAGAAACGGCGGCGACCAGCTTCTGGACGCGCGGGTCGGCGTCGGGCCGAGCCGGGTCCTGGGCGGCGGCGATCGCCGGCCACATTGCGAACACGAAAGCAAGAAGTGCGCTTATGAATAGGGTATGTCCGTGAGTCATGGCTTCTCCGTGAGGGCACCGAGCTTGAGCACGGTGTTCCAGTTGCGGGCGGTGCCCGTGGTGCCGAGCTTTCTTTCAATCAACGTCATCGTCAACTTCGACCGGCCCATGCCGTCTGGATACAAGAAGTAGGCGTGCCGGCCCTTGGCCTTGACCGCTTCGCGTCCCGTGATGGCATGCTGCAGCGCCTTGACCGCCGCCGGTGGCGGCGCGTCCTTCAGGCTCATCAACACGGTGTGGCCGGGATCGAGTTTGGCTTCGGCCGGGAACGGGTTGTCGGCAATGGCCTGTTGCCACTCCGCGCCGGTGCGGACGAAAAAGTCGGTCTCGAGACCAAGCTTCCTGGCGGCCGCGGCCTGCAGCACCTTCTCGAGTGAAGCAGTGGAGCGCGCCGGGCTCTCGAACACCAGGTTGCCGCTCTGGAGCAGGCTCTGCGGGTTCTTCATCCCAAGCTCCTCCAGCAGCTGACGCAGATCGGCCATCGACACTTTGTTGTGGGACCCGAGGTTAATGGCGCGAAGCAGGCCGATGAATATCGCCACGGCTAGCCTGTTCCACGGCCGGCCGGCGGCCCGGCCTTCACGTCACCCATAGCCTCGTCGAGATGTTCGGCGGCGTAGCGCTCGATGGAGGCCTGCAGCTTCCTGGTGGTTTCGGCCGGGAGCGTGAGCGGCATAAGAAAAACGATCCTGAAACTATCTCGCCCGACGGCGGTGGCGCATCCCGGGCTATTCCGCAGTTGTGGGTCGATGGTCGTCTTGATCTCGGAGATCTTGTCGGCCGGGAAGCCGCCCTGGTGCGCGTGCTCGCGAAGGAGGTCTTCGTTTGGAGCGCGGTAGACGCACATGATCTGGTTGTCGGTGACGTAGCTGTGCACCCATTGAATCTGCGGGCCCAGCGTGTTCAGCACGGCGCACGACTTCTGCGAGATGCCCTGGAGTTCTGCTGCTGTCAGCTTGCCTGCGCCCGGGATGTTTCGTTCGATCAAATACTGTGGCATGACCCCTCCTGTAAACCGACTCCGGCACACGATACCGGGAATTCGCCGCCCAGCCTAATCGGACGCGCTTGGCAATCGAGCGACTTGTCAGTGATAGGTTAAGTCTCGGGGACCCGGCATGACACGACCGCTTGAAGGTAGATTGGCACTTGTGACGGGCGCCTCGCGAGGCATTGGCGCGGCGGTGGCTCGGCGTTTGGGCGACGATGGCGCCCGGGTTCTCGTGCATTACAACTCTGGGCGTGAGCGTGCTCTCGCGGTTGCGAAAGAGATTCACGACGCCGGCGGACAGGCGGAAATTGTCGGTGCGAATCTCGGTGATCGCAGCGGGCCGGCGGAGTTGATCGCGCAGCTCGATGGTGTCTTTGGCGGCTCGATGGCGGGACGACTGGATGTTCTGGTCAACAACGCCGGCAAATTCGAATTTAGTTCGCTGATAGACACGACCGACGAAGCGTTCGATGCGCTGATGGCTTTGAACCTGCGCGCCGTCTTTCAGCTGGGTCGCGAAGCGGCCCGCCGAATGTCCGGTGCACAGTGGGGTCGCATCATCAACATTGGTTCGGTGTTTGGCGAGGCGGCGCCCATGGCCGGCATGGGGACCTATTGCGCCAGTAAGTTCGCGGTGCGGGGCCTGACCCAGGCATGGTCGCGGGACCTCGGCGCCCTGGGCATAACCGTCAACAACGTGCAGCCCGCACTCATTCAGAAAGAGCCGCCACCGACTAGTGGCGCCACCCACGATGCCATGAAGCGCTTTGCCAGCGTCGGCCGGTTTGGAGGCTTCGACGAAGTGGCACACGCGGTATCGTTCCTTGCCAATCCCGCTTCAGGCTTCATCAACGGTGTCAGCCTGAGCGTGGATGGCGGATGGCGCGCCTAGCGACGGCTCAGCATGTGGTTGCTGCGCCGCCGCGCGAGGTTGTCTCGGTCAGGGATTTCGGTAAACGCTCTCATCATCCCTTTGGTTTTCGCAACCGAGGTGGCGGCTTTCCTGTCCTTACGTGGTCTCCAGCGTCGGCAGCGCCACATCGTTCGGAATCACCCTCGTAAACTGGCCGCGCTGCATCAGCTCGCGGCCCTTACCGCCGCGGCCGACGATCTCGTACTTGGTCGTGCTGATGGTCTGCTCGGCGCCACGCGAGGTTTCCACGGTCAGCAGATCGCGATCGCCCACCGACACGATGGCGCCGATCACCTTGTCTTCGGGGAAGTCGATCTTGATCAGGATCACGCCGCGGCCGGGGCCTGACAGGAAGTTCACTTCTTCAACCGGGCACAACATGGCGCGGGCGGCGCTGGTGGCGGCAATGATGGTTTCTTCGCCGGTTGTGATCGCGACATTGACCACCTCGGCGCCATCGGCCGTTCGTGCATAGCGGCGTCCCGAACGCGTGCTGGCCTCGACAAATCCCTGCAGCGCGAACCGCATGGCGTAGCCGTCGCTCGTGATCGCCACGGCATGCACGGGCGGGACATCGCCCTCTTTTTTCGCCTCGATCTTCTTTGCCACGCGCGGATCCAGGCTGAGCGCCGCCACCACC